>DVEB01000162.1 GCA_015295905.1 Synechococcales cyanobacterium M55_K2018_004 | reverse complement strand
TTCCGTGCGCGTCGCGCACGGAACAGCAAGGGGTTCAGCCTATCCCGAATTCACGTTAACACTACTGATACTGAAGAGGTCGATACACCCGGTAGTTGATGTTGGGGAAGATGTTGTCGATCGCTTCCACCTTTTCCAGCCAGCCCGAGTCAATTTTGCCTTGCAAAATATCTTCGCGCAGTTTGTTGAAACGCATCAGGTGCGATCGCGTCCGTCTGACGGCATAGGGCACCATTGTTCCCGTCCGCATGATAAACGCCCAGTCGGACGACTGTGCCAGCAACAGTTCTCGGGCAGCCTGATTGAGCGATCGCCACTCTAGTTCATCTGCCGGTTCCCGCTTTGCCAGATCAATCATCCGCTCTGCTGCTTTGTGCAAGTGCGGATAAATCCACGCATTCGTCTCATTCAGCCAATACTCGTGGAAGCCTTTGAACCCCCAGCTTGACTGTGAAGGACGACACACCTGTTGGGTGGGATGAGTCCGCAGATAATCAGCCAAGTGCGTCATCTCATAGGTACTTTGGTCAAACCAGGTCTTGCGGAAGAGGTAGTCAATAAACCACGGACCTTCATACCACCAGTGACCAAATAATTCCGCATCGTAGGGCGACACCACAATCGGTGGACGTTGCATAATCCCGTGCAGGTGTTGAATCTGGCGCTCCCGGTTATACATGAAGTTGCCAGCGTGTTCTGCGGCTTTTTCCCGTGCCCAATAGGGGTCATAGAGCGCTTTGTCGCTCAGCGCCAGCCCTTTCCCAGTAATTTTGTGATACTTGATGCCCACATTTTTGCGCTGACCATTCGGCATGATGTAGGGCTTGATGTACTCATACTCCGCATCCCAACCCAAGTCGCGGTAGAACTCGCGGTATTCCGGCGCACCAGGGTAGCCGACTTCAGATGACCAGACCTGCTGGGAAGACTCGTGGTCTCGCCCGAAAGCAGCCACCCCTGTTTCTGTAAAAATGGGCGCATAGGTTCCAAATCTAGGACGGGGACGCGCGTAGAGAAGGCCGTGACCATCGGTGAGGAAGTAGCGCAGACCAGCATCCGCCAACATCCGTTCTAGCCCTTCGTAGTAGGCGCACTCCGGCAACCAGATCCCCTTTGCAGGGCGGCCAAAATGCTCCTCATAGCTTTCGCAAGCTACTCTAATTTGCGCCCACACGGCTTCAGGATACATTTTCATCAACGGCAAATAACCGTGAGTGGCGCCGCAAGTGATGATTTCCAGATTATTAGAATCAAGATATTGTTTGAACGCAGACACTAAATCTCCGCCATATCTTTCCCAAACTTCGCGCACCTTATTAAATTCGGTGGCATAATGCTCAGCAAGATAGCGGAGATGCCCATTGTGGGCGTTGCGCTCAATTTCCATCTCGGCGAGTTCTTCCAGGCTAGCGAGATGAGTATCGTAGCGTTCCTGTAACAACGGGTCGCGCAACATTGAAACCAGGGGCGGAGTCATGCTCATGGTTAGCTTGAAGTCAACCCCGTCCCGCTTCAGCCCTTCAAACATCTGGAGTAGGGGAATATAGGTTTCGGTAATTGCCTCAAATAGCCACTCCTCCTCCAGAACGTAGTCGCTCTCAGGATGTCGAACAAAGGGCAGGTGGGCATGGAGAACCAGAGCAAGATATCCAATAGACATAGGCGACGGGGGTGGCAATTGCGCGACAGAAGGTTAGGATACAGAGAAAAAAGGGAACAGGCGATCGCCCTGGGAAAACCTTGGGGAAAGATAGAAAAAATTGGGACGATCCTTATCTCCCAGTATCGTAAAGCAAAAGTTCAACAAGCGATGGTTCAACTGGATGCGTTATGACACAGGCAAACCTTCTCGATCTGGCAAAACAGGGTGATCCGCAGGCGATCGCCGATTTAATGAACCGCTCTCTGCAACCTCGCGGCATGACAGCAGCGGTTGATGTGCATGGCAACTGCTTGGAGGTGGTGCTGGAAGCGGCTCAAATCCCAAATCGCCAGGTTATGTGTGCCTTTGTCGAAAATGGCATCAAGAATTTAGGAGTCACGACCATCGAGACCATCAAGGTCTTAGGGCAACAGAGCGGCTCCGGTTCCCCTGCCTGGACTCAGGAAATTCACATGGGTGCTGCTCTGCTCAAGACCGAGGTTGCCCCCCCGCCGGTAGAATCCATCGTCATGCCAGACGCTCCTGCCCCAGTCTCATCTCTGCATTCCACTCCAGCGCCAGTCGCGCCCTTCCGCCCCGCAGCCGCTCCCGGTGAACTCCCCCTCGCCCCTGTCGATACATCGTCAGAACAGGCTGCCGAACTGGATTTGGGGCTAGAAACCCCAGAACGTTCAACCGCTTCACCAGAGGCTAGCGACTTCGATCTGGGCCTGGATGCCAATCTGGACGGGCCAGAGATTGCCACTAATCTCCCTGAAAGTTCAGGTCTAGATCTGGACTTTGACCAGGCGATGGGGCTTTCCGCAACTCCTGAAGACGATTTACTGGCCGATTTGAACGTCACAGACGATGAGAAGCCTATAGATGAACCGAGTGACCTTCCCCTGGGGGATGTGGCATCAGAAGGAGCAACCGACAATTTGCTGCTCGGCCTGGATGAGGCATTTGGCGGGAATCAGCCCTCAGATGTAACCGGAACCCCCACTGAAGCTCCAGTCTCTATTGATGATTGGTTTACCGATGAAACCACAACTGACCAGACTGAGGGGGAATCTCTCGAGTTGGATCAAGACTTGAATTTGGGAATGCTCGATGACATGGATCACTCCTCCGAGATAGCCCCAACCTTAGACGAAATGACAGATTTACCTAATGATGCGGCCCTGGTAGACTTGTTGACGATCCCTGAAGCTAGCGAAGCCAGCCCAGCCGATTGGTCCCTTGATTTACTGGGCACAGAGTCTCCCACTGAGGCGACTGCCTCTGCACTGGATGAGTCCTTCAACCTGTCTGCAACCGATACTGCCTCAGATGTGGTTGCCGAGGAGGAGTGGTCACTAGGGGAGACTGACACCGAAGAGGCGATCGCCCCCCTGGAAGACTGGGGCCTCGACTCCCTCGAACTTCCCGCCGAACCAACTGTCGCCGCTGAAGAGGACTGGCTGGCAGAGCTTTCTGACTCTGAACCCGCTCCTGCCATTACCTTTGACGAGGTGAACGGGGCACTGGGTGAAACGGAACAGGGCTTGCCCTCACCGCCCACCACGGATGAGTCAGACTGGTCGCTCGATCTGCCCGCCGCCACCCCTGTGGAACCCGCTGCAATTACTGAAGAAGCATGGGGTGATCTGGGCTTCTCTAGCGCCTCTGAGTCGCAGTGGGAGGCTCCTGTCATCCTCGATGACCAAGGCGAGACTTGGCTCCTAGACGATGCCGTGAGCCCCGCTGCTGAGACTGCCTCGGTCAGTCTGGCCAGTGAAGGTGCGGCCAGTGAAGGTACGGTCAGTGAAGGTGCAGACGAAACCGACGAATGGGGTCTTGACCTCACTCCCAGTGAAGACTGGGGACTCGACACCTCGGACGGCATGGCTCCTGCCTCTGATGCGTCCGCACAAGACTGGTCGCTTGAGCAATCGGAGGAGGCGATCGCGACTCCTACTCCTGAAACTGACGCTGCAAACTGGTCATTTGACCTAGGTGACTCTACTAGCAGTGAGTCTTCAACAGAGGCCGAAATTTCGACTACCGACTGGTCCCTGGGTCTACCGGAAGAACCGAGTGCAACCCCAGAAATTTCTGAGGAGTGGTCACTTCACCTGACCGATGATGTTGCAGGCGGTGAACCCCCGGTTGAGACGGAGACCTCCGCCGCGGACTGGTCGCTGGGCTGGATGGATGACTCCACCCGTAGTGAGCCTTCCATTCCTAGTGAATCTGCTGCTGAAGAGTGGTCACTGGATTTACCGCAGGATGAACTCCCTGCCTCGGCTCCAGACATCTCTGAGGACGAGTGGTCGCTGGATCTAGCCGATAATTCCATGGGTGGCGAAACTGCAAACCTTGCTGCAACGCCTACGGCAGAGTTGACCTTGGATTTACCGGAAGCATCGCCTACTGCTCCAGAGGAATCTGAGCAAGAAGGGTCGTTCGATTGGATGGATGATGCCACCGCCGGCGAAATGTCTCCTGCCGCCGAGCCTGCCGCCGAGGAGTGGACCCTCGACCTGCCAGACGACTCTGGTGATGCGGGTCGTGACATTGAGATTGAGGCATTGTCCGACGGAACCCCCGACTTGCCAGAAGGCTCTATCATGGAGCCTGCGGATGTTCCTGCGGCTGGTTCTGAGCTGGAATGGACGCTGGATCTGCCGGATGACACCCCTCCCGCAACTGCCGCACCTGACGAGGAATGGACGCTCGACTTGGCGGGGACAACCGCATCCACTCCACCTGCCGCCCCTGAGGATGACTGGACACTCGACTTGCCGGAGGAACCCATTGCTCCAGAACTAGCAGGTCTGGCAGCAGCAGGACTCGCCGCCAGCCAACTCGGTGAGCATGGCCCAGAGGCGACGCCTGCCCAAGCTGAGGAGGAAGACTGGGTGCTTGACCTGCCAGATGACGTGCCTCCAACAGCGTCGAGTGAAGTGGCAGACGATTGGTCACTGGCAGCAGAAACTGACATCACCACATCTGCGGTCGGAGGAGATGATGCAGACTGGTCACTGGTCGATTTGCCGTCTCCTGCGCTAGTCGAACCCTCTGAGGAGGGGTGGTCACTGGATACCGAAGCAGCGACGAATCTGGCCAACGACATCACATCTCCGTTTGCTCCTGATGACTGGTCGGTTGCTGAGGGGCAGGAGATTCTTCATCGTGCGGGCACCCCAACGGAAGCTGAGGAAATGCCGGCCCTTGCGTTCGAGCCTGAATCTTCGACGGCTCCAGGGGCTACCCCGGAAGCAGATTTGGAGCCAGACCTTGATCTTTCACTGGGTCAGGAATGGGTCGGTGAAGCGGAGAATCAGACTGAGGACTGGTCTGTTCCCTCTCAAAGCTCCTACGAGAGTCCTGAGGATCTGCCGCCCGACCTGGATTCTGTGGAGGAGCCGGAACAACGCTGGCTAGAACTGCCTGATGAGGCGATCGCCCCCGTCCCTCCGGCGGTTTCTCACTACACGCTGCAACCCCAACCCCTAGTGAACGAGGAACGGCCACCACTATCCTTCGCATCTCCTGAAGCCAATCTGGAGTTGGGTGACTTTGATGTGGCGCCCACCCCTGCAGCGGACGAAGCGGATGAGGTGGAACCCGCCACCTTGCCCGTTGGCAGTATCGAGCGTCCAGCAGAGACGACCTCCCGCAGCGGTGGTTTGCTCTACTATGTGGTGCTGGCGGGTCTGTTGAGTTGGACGATGGGGCTGATTGGCTTCTCGCTCATGTCTAACCTATCTAGCCCAACACCGACGCCCCAGCCAACAGTCGTCCCCCAATCGTCCTCTACCAATTCCAATTAACGTGAATTCGGGAAAAGTAAAGGGTTTGGGTCACCGCGTCCGGCGCGGCGACCCAAACCCCTCTCAACCAGAACTGACGTCCAATTAACGCAAGGTCAACAAGTGGCTTTTCGTGGCCAAGGGCAAAGCCTTTGGCCACGAAAACAAGAGTTTTTCAAGCCATGTCTCATAAACGTGAGTTATAGCGCTATACGCCCAGGTTGAGACCACGGCTTTTTGTGAAGAACCCCGCGCCGCAGGGTTCCTCTCTGGTTAGGAGTATCTTGGGGCACTACACCTTTGTGCGATCAGTTAGGATTTCGTACCCGGTTTCTGTTACCAAAACAGTATGCTCAAACTGAGCAGAGAGGGAGCGATCGACCGTGACTACCGTCCAGCGGTCTGCCAAAACGCGCGTGTGTTTTGAACCAGCATTCACAATGGGTTCGATCGCCAGAGTCATGCCTGCTTGCAACTTGACATTGGGCAGTTCCCGGTTGCGGTGATTAAACACCGAGGGTTCTTCGTGTAGATTGCGACCAACGCCGTGACCAGTATAGTCCTCCACGACTTTGAAGCCGTTGGCCTTCACGTAGTCCTCAATGGCCCCGGCAATATCCATCAGGTAATTGCCCGCTTTGACCTGAGCAATCCCCTCGTAGAGGGCTGCTTCTGCCACCTGCATCAGTTTAGCTGCAGCAGGGGATACTTCTCCGACAGCAATGGTGATGCAGGAGTCCCCATGAAACCCCTGAAAGTAGGCACCTGTATCAACCTTCAGCAAATCCCCGCGGCGAATGACCTTGCGTTTTGTGGGAATCCCATGCACAACCTCGTTGTTCAAGCAGGCACAAATCGAAGCAGGGAAGCCGTGATATCCCTTGAAGCTAGGAGTGGCTCCCATCTCGCGGATGCGCCGCTCCGCATAGGCATCTAGGTCTGCCGTGGTCATCCCCGGTTCGACCATAGCGGCGATCTCCTTCAGCACTGTTGCCACAATCCGAGCCGCTTGACGCATGGTGTCGAGTTCCTGTGGCGACTTGATTTCTGCCCGTCGGCCTTGATTTGTGACACGAGGCGGCTGAATCGTCTGGGGGAGGAGGTTGGTTAAAAAGTTCATGAAGGACGGATAGGCTGTGAAGGGATAATTGGATTGGGGCAAGGGCTTTTGGCAAAATGGGGCTGCAGGCGCAGCGGCGATTGGGGCGCAAACTCTCAAGGAGACAACAACAGAGCCGGAGAGGGACAGATGGTCGTTCTGTACTGTGGTCTGGACCAACGGCAAAACCCTACTCTTACGTTAACAAACCTTGAGGAGTTCACAAACCTTTAGGGCGCGATCGCAATTTCACCCACCATGCCAGCTTCAGCATGACCAGGAATGGTGCAGCGGAGAGAGTACGTGCCTGCTTTCTGGGGAATAAAGACCCACTCTGCAACGGCTCCCGGTTTCAATTCCAACTCGTGGATAGCGCCCTTGATCTCAACCTTGCCAGCCTCAACCTTTTGCGTCCAGATGGCATCCGCGAAGTCTTTGGCGGTGAAGTAGTGCTTTAGTTGACTAGGGTTGTCGAGGATCAGTTTGTAGCGTTTTCCAGCGGAAAACTCCAGGCGGTTCGGCACAAAGGTCAGGGCATTGTCTTCAGTGCCGAGGTGAACCCGCACCTCGGTCACCATACTCTGATTGGCAGGACTGGCGATCGCATTGGCAGACGGCGGGAAAACTCCCCCTAGCCCGGCGATAGCTGCTAAGAACAGCGTTAACAAAATTCGTCCCCAGTGTGTGATGGAAAGCATCGGTCCGACAACTTTAGGTAACGTTTAGGTGCTGATAGGTGCTGATAGGTGCTGACGCTACTGCTGAGCCAGGCGATCGCCCTGCCCCAGTTTAACGTCAGTTCGGGTGAAGCAGCGATCGGGACACTGCGCGATGTGCAGTACCCTAGACCTCTTGCCGTTTCATGCACGACGTACACAAACATCGAGGGGTTCAGCGTATCCCGCATCCATGTCATTCAATTTCTATTTAACGTGAATTCGGGATACGCTGAACCCCTTGCTTTTCCGTGCGCGACGCGCACG
>DVEB01000324.1 GCA_015295905.1 Synechococcales cyanobacterium M55_K2018_004 | reverse complement strand
GCGGGCGTTCTACCAAAAACTAACCGACCCTACAAGCAACGGATTCCGTATAAAACGACATACACGGCAACATTTAGACAACGTGCATTCCGAATAAAAAGTTTTGGGGCACCGCGCCCGGCGCGGTGCCCCAAAACCCACTTAACCAGGCCTGACGTTAGACACGCTTGAGAGTTGGGTAGGCAGTCAGCATATCCTCGCTAGAGAGAGTGTCACCTTCCGCTTGAGGGGTCCACAGCACTTCCAGCGCTAAGAGGCGATCGCTCGACACAGAACCCAATTGTGACAAGGCCCGGCGCACATCTGCCTCAGAATTGATTGCAGGGAGTTGTAGGTCTCCCGTGGCTGCCACCAGCATCGTCACCACAATAAACTCACCAGGCGCTTGTTCGGCTAGAGCACCCGCACCCTCCACAGCAGGCAGCGCAGCTTTGACGGTTGCTTGCCTGATCTGATTATTCACATTCGTCAGCGTCTCTTCAGAAAACTTGCTGCGTTCTGTCAGAGCCAAACGATTGAACTGCGCTTCCGCAGCGTCCAGACGCGCTTGTTGAGTCTCAGTACCCGCGTAGACCCAGTACTCGGGGTGACGCAGTAAGGCCAAGGTCGTCTCCTGCAAGACCTGTGTCAGTCCCTCAGGAGAGGAGGTATTGGCAGAGGTGGCAATGCGGTTTAAGTCGGATTGCAGTGCTCTTGCACTCGATAGCAGCCCAACCTGAAGCTTGGCAACAGAAACGGTCGGGGTGCTATAGCCCAGTTCATCTTCTGCCTGACCGATGCTCCGAAAGCTACGCACCAGAAATCCGGCGATCGCTAGGAAGAGCAGGATAGTAAACAGGCCACCGCCACCGACAAAGAAGTAGGGCATGACAAAGGGAAAGCCAAACCCCCCACCAGGGTAGTATCCCCCACCGGGATAGTAGCCACCCCGGGGAGCAGTATAGGTGCGACTGGACGAGGGCATCCGGGTAGGCGTGCGAAAACTCCCTCCCCCAATGCGTCCACCGCTGGCTGCCAGAGCGTCTCCGGCATGACCAAACACCAGCGTCACCACCAACGCGACGACCATCAAAGTCTTCACGAGCGGATGTTTAATCAGTTGAAACCATTTGTTTCGCATAGGTCTTTGCCTTCCTGAGATGACTACGGCGGACTGGATGGTGGGAATACCCCAAGCGTCCAGTCTGAGATCATCCAAATTTTTCTTAAGATGGCTTCATCAAATTTTACAGATTTTGCCACTCCCTTATACTGTATCGCTTTCAGAGCCTCTACAGGAGAAGCTTTAGATCGATTTTAAGGGGGGATCTCCGTACTCCCGATGCGCTCTCGCCGTTGCGCAAGGATATTTGGGCAAGTGAGTTGCCAACACCAACGCGATCGCACTCAGCCCAATCCCAATCAACAAGGAGTGTCGCATTCCTTCAACCGCGGCTTGATGAATAATATCCTTCAGGGCAGGCTTCACCGAGGCTGGCAGCTTAGCAAATTCTTTGGCAACTTCTTCGCGTCCGTAGGTTTGCAGCATCACCTGTAGCCTTTGAATCGTATCTCTGCGTTCGGGGGGTGAAAGCTGACGGCCTAACTCGTGCAAAATTCCATCGACAATGCTACGGGATGCAAAGAACATCAGCGCTGTTCCCAAAATGCCACGTCCTAGGGAACTGCCCAAATTCTGGCAAGGATTGTAGATCCCTGTTCCCTCTGGCTTTTCTTCAGGCTTGGCCGCAGCATAGGTGAGGGCGTTGATATAGGCCAGGAACAACGCTGAGCCAAGGCCCATAATCACTAAGCTGGGGAGCAAACTGAAGGCAGTGATGGGGTCCTCAAGCGCTTGGTAGAGGATGCCTAAGCCCACCGTCAGGAATGCTAGGCCAAAAAGAATGACACGACGGGGTGGCAAAATCGCCTCCAAACTCAGGAATCGCAAAATGATCATAAGAGCGACCAAAGTCGTCAGATTATAAGGGAGGACGACTAGCGCAGTCTGAAACGGATTCAACCCTTCTGAAGGCAAAAATTGGTAGAGATTAAATTGCACCCCAGTGACAACTAGAACATGAAGCATTGCAACGATCAACCCAATCACAAACGTTCGCTGTCGCAGCAGCCCCATGCGCAGCAGAGAAGCCCCTCCCTGAAGGTTAGCCTGTCGTCGTTGCCAGTAAGCAAAGAAGCCCAGCAGCACGATGCCGACTGCAATCAACGTCGGTACGATGGAGATGGCAAAGGGCGGGATCACTACCCCAGCAATCAAAAACTGCCGCTTGGGTTCCCACCAGCCAAACTCACCCGCTAGACTGATTGCCACTAGGATGGAACCTAAACCCAACAAAGAAAGCATCCCCCCAACCCAGTCAATGGGGTCTTTGCGAGCCGGGGGGATCTGAGGGAGCGATCGCCCCAAATATAAAACAATCAGCAATAGAAACCCTGTCGGAATGTAGGCTGCCCGCCAACCCACCTGATGGGCAATCCATCCACCCAAGAGTCCCCCTGAAAGCCCGCCCAATGTAGACAAAAAGATAAAAGCCAGGGTTGCCCGCATTTCCTGCTTCCCATCGTAGGCAAAGTCCATGATTGCCCAGGGAGTGCTGACCAGCGGTGTTGCCGCAACGCCCATGACAAAAGAGAAAGCGAGCACCATCACACCAATGTCGCGGCTGAGCGCCACAACCAGCACTCCCAAGCCATAGATAATGAGGGCAGTGCGATAGACTCGCTCACGGCCATAGCGTTGGCTGAGGTTCTCGCTGGTGGGGGAAAACGAAGCAGTCACGAGTGAAAAGAGCACCAGTGCGCCCTGAATGAAACCAAGACTAGAACTGAACTCTCGCACCACCAAGGGCATGATGGGAGGCATCACTGCGATCGTATAGGCGATCATCAGTAAGGTCAGCCCCAATGCCCAAAATTCACGAGATTCCAGTTTGATGGGTGGTATATCTTGCATAGGAGCTTCCATCCGACAATATCCGGCAACCGATGACAGCGGAGTTCACAGCGGGGTTCAGATATTAGGATTTTATGGCGAATCCTTGTAAGATGAGGGGCAAACTTTTGGGCGCAGTCCGGTTTTCTCCTGACTCGATCTTGCTGATTAAAACAGTGATTTTTTAAGTTCAATGACTGATCTATGCTTGATGCTTTTAAGTCACTTCCAGGCTGGCTCAAACTGTGGATTGTGTTTCCGCTGGGTTTTCTCAACGGCTGGTTGCTGCTGCGGTTGTTTGATTACCTACAACCGTTTTTGAATATTTTGATTGCGGCTGCCATTCTTGCATTTTTGCTGGATTTACCGGCCATCTTCCTGCAACAGCGGGGCATCCCCAAAGGTGTTGCCATCGCTGCGGTTGTTTCTACAGCGATGTTGCTGCTGATCGGCTTGGGGAGCTTCGTTGTGCCGATCATCATCGATCAGTTGAGGGCGTTGATCAGCAACCTGCCCCAACTATTGGAGTCTGGCCAACTGCAATTACAGAGGTTCCGAGCGTTTGCGATCGCCCAAAACTTGCCGATCAACATCACTGATCTACTCAACCAACAACTTGCCCAGTTGGGTACGTTATTCCAGGTTGCTAGCAATCAAGTCCTTAACGTTGTCTCCGAGACGATTAGCAGTGCTGTCAATGTTTTATTCTTTATTGTTTTAACTATCTTTATCATTTTGGGAGGTGAGAGCGCCTGGGAAGGTATTTTTAGCTGGTTTCCTGCCCCCTGGAACGAAACCCTGCGAACCTCCATTCAATCCACCTTTCGCCGCTACTTTGGCACCCAGGTATTGCTGGCCAGCATTTTGGGGGTAGCCCAGACCTTGGGACTAGTGTTTTGGGGAGTGCCCTACGCAGTCTTGTTTGGGGTAACGATGGGAGTGGCGACCCTGATTCCCTACGCCGGGGCGGTTGTCACCCTGTTGGTTAGCCTGATCGTTGCCTTACAAGACTTTGGGCAGGGAGTGCGGGTGCTGATTACAGCGATCGCCATTGGGCAAATCAATGACATTTTTCTCTCCCCTCGGCTGATGGGCGAAACCATTGGCCTCAATCCCATCTGGATCATTGCCTCTCTGTTTCTCGGAGGAAAGGTGGGGGGCTTGCTGGGGCTGCTGGTGGCCGTGCCTGTCGCCAGCGTCATTAAAAGTACGTTTGACCGACTCCGATCCACGTCCCAACCGACTGATTCGCCTTCATCCGTTGCAGCCGTCCCACCTTCCCCCCTGCCCAGTGAACCCACCTAACTGCTCGGAGAGAACTCGTCAGATGGCAAATACCGCCCAAACGATCGTCGCCCAGGTCGCTAAATGGTTTCCCGATGCAATTTTCTACAAACCCACCGACACCAAGGTGGTGGCTCTCACGATTGATGATGTTCCCTGCCCCAACGACCCAGATGACTCCTCCACTCGGTTAATTCTAGATACCATCGCCCAGCACAATCAGCAGCTTGACAACCCAGACCAGCAAGTCCGGGGGACGTTTTTTGTCATCAGTGACCATTTGCATGATGGCACGATGATTATTCAAGAAATGCTGGCCCAAGGGCACGAAATTGCCAACCATGGCACAGCGGATGAGACCACAGCATTGACGCCGGCCTCGGTGTTTGAGCAGCACCTAAAAATCGCCGACCGACGCATCTCTGAGTTCTGTCACCAACCGTTGCGCTGGTATCGCCCTGGACGAGGCCTGTATACCCCAGCTATGTTAGCCGCTCTGAAAACCATGCCGGGGTATGAGACTCGCTTTGCCTTGGCCTCCATGCTGCCAATTGACACCTTTGCGCCCACAAACGCTCCGGAATTTACGATTCAATACGTATCGCAGTTCATCTTTCCGGGTGCAATTCTGTTGCTGCATGGGGGAACGGCGGTGGCGGCGGCCAATACTGCGATCGCCCTCAAAACCATTCTGATGCGGTTGCAGTCGCAGGAGTATCAGGTCGTAACCCTATCGGAGTTGTGGGACAAGTACTAACGTCGTGCGGCACACTCCGTACGCCTCTTATCAGCCCTCGCTCCCCCCCCGCCTTTCCCAAACTTAGGAAAGGTAGGGGGGTGAGGGCAGCACGAATTCCCTGGGTTATTGAGTTTTCCTGACACAAACCATCTTATTGGGTGTTAGTAATGCCCTCTTTTCGCTGCTTTGGGGCATCTGATACAGAATCCGACTATAAAGTAGCAGTTTGTTGTGGGGTAAAACGTTTTACCCCACAACAAATCGACTTAATAACCGACGGAGTCGGTATGAGATCAGCAACACACACTTAAACCGTCTGGTTGTCGAGCGACTGGTCCTGAAAGAAAGCAGCAGTCATTAAAAAGTAATCGTAGGCCAGCCGTGCCAGATCACCCATAATTTGCTCCTGGTACTCACGCGGTTTGTAGGAATTTTGCACGAAGAGCGCGATCGCGATGACCCCTAAGCGTTGGGGCAGTAAAATGAACCCAATATCTGCAAGGGTGTCTCGGGCTGTCCCCGTTTTGTTCATGACCACTGTATCCACAGGCAGGTGTCGGCGTAGCCGTGGGCCAACGCTACTTGCGGGAGTTGTTTGTCGCAGTAAGGAGAGCAGCAAGTTACGAGAATCGGGGCGGATCTCTTCTGCTTGCCAGAGATACCGCAACCACTCGACAACTGCGCGGGGAGTGCCTTGGTCGCGGGGGGTGTTGTTGTTGACACTGCGGTGAAGCTCTTGCAAATTTGCCTGTTGTACTTCGGAAAGGCGCGATCGCCACTGGTCCAGAATGACAACGGCAGAGGTATAGGGAAACCGTTCCAGATCGTTGTAGAGGTCGGGCATCAAACCCGCTCTTAACCCATCAGGACGGAGATCTTTGATGTGAAGCTGATCAAAATAGTGAGCCACGTTTTCAGGGGCCCCCACGGCTGCCATTAAAAAATTCTTGGCTTTTTCGTCGTGACGCACCAGCATGGCTTCAAGCAGGCTAGCAACTGAGCGAGAAACCCCATCTGCCTCTAAACACCGTTCTACCCAGGGATTCCCAGTTCCTTGCTGGGGAAGCTCAATGGGAATGAGTGTCTCAAGCGTCAGGATGCCCTGATCGATCATTTGCAGAACAGTTCCAGCGATCGCCAGCTTCACCGTACTCACTAACGGGAAGAGGACGTCTGAATTAAACTGCAGCGTCTGCCCGCTGTCGAGATGCAGTGCCATTAAGCCAACTTTTGCACCCAGTAGTCCTTCGAACCGTTCGATTTCTTTAGTAATTAACCCAGGCTGTTCCGGCAACTTCATTCCGATTGTTCACCCACTGCACTCGCAACCCTGCACTCCACAATAATTCATTGGATAACGTTGGATAACGGTGTCACTCTCCTGATCTGTGTCAGGTGTTTCGACTCGCTTTGACTTTGTGTAGCAGCACGTAGTTCCCCCAACCAAAGCCAAAATCTTCAGACTCTGCACATTAGACGTTGCAGACATCATCGCCACACAGCGCTAGGAGAGCTAGCGTTTTGTCCTCGTCAAAGTTTTCCTGCAAGCAGCGCATACATTACTTTTGTGCGATCGCCGAGCGTACCTATACTGTCAGTAACCAGCAATATCAGTAGCAAGAATTGCGTTTCACTCAAACCATGAATTAATGCTCTTTACGCTAATCCAAGCATTGTTCAAGGATACGCACAGCGGCAGAACTCCTGGACGAGACATGCTCCTATGACTTTTGAAGCTAGCGTTCAAGTAAGCTAGCGTTCAAGGATTGTGGGCGTACTTACTATCAGGTTGATGACCTAGCTCCATGGCTAAAAGTCATGGATAACTACTCATACCGACTCCGTCAGTTATTGAGTCGGTTTGTTGTGGTGTGAAACGGGCGCGCAGCGCCTTTCACACCACAACAAACTGCTACTTTATAGACGGATTTCGTATCATAGAGACGATATGAAATCATAGAGACGACATGAAAACAAGATATGAAAACGAGACGACGAGTGTTCTTCTCTTTGAGTTTTTCTCAAAGAGAAGAACGATGGATTAAATTATTCTCTCACCAAATGTAACCCAGTGCGATTGCAGAATCTTGAATTATTTGTAAAAGTACCAGAAACCCACACTGCTCCCATACTTGTTATCAAGTCTAAGGGAATGTTTGAAAAGTATGAAATGTTGCCTTCTCCCCACTGGAATCCTCTTAGACTACGAAAGGAACTTAGGACTACCTGCAATTTAGGAGGGCGGGTCATGCAGGCGTTGAAGGTAGAAGTTGTGGGCAGTGATGTGCGGAAGTGCGAACAATTGCAGCGCAATGCCAGGGAGGCGATCGCCTCTCTAGGACTACAAGCTGAAATTACCCAGATCACAGACCCACAAGAATTTATCCGACGCGGTGTGCTAGCCACCCCAGCCCTGATCGTCAACGGCAGAATTGTCTGTCGGGGACAGGTGATTAAGTCTGCCCAGATTCAACCGTTGTTACAGTAACGTGACTTTGGGATAAGCGGGTTTTGTGGCACCGTGCCCGGCGTGGTGCCACAAAACCTTTGATGTTCTGTGCGCGACGCGCACAGAACATCA
>DVEB01000263.1 GCA_015295905.1 Synechococcales cyanobacterium M55_K2018_004 | reverse complement strand
ACCCCACCCCCGGCCACGATCGAAGTCGCCCACGAAATCCTCATCCGTCATTGGTCTACACTGCGCTGGTGGCTAGAGGAAAACCGGACGCGCTTGAGTCTGCTGCGACAAATTGAAGCGGCTGCTCTGCAATGGAAGCAGAGCGGACGACAGCAGGACTTCTTGTTGCAGGGGGTGAGGCTGGATGCGGCAGAGGAAATTTACGTCAAGTACACAGATGAACTGTCGCAGGATGTGCAGGCGTTCATTGAGGCAGGTCTAGCCCAGCGCGATCGCCAACAAAAAGAAGCCCAGCATCGCCTCCAACGAGCCAGACGAGCAATCGCTCTGATCAGCACCCTCGGCCTCTGCACGGCGGTTTTGGGCGGAGTAGCGTTTCTGCAACAGCAACAGGCCCAGCAGAACGAAATTGCCGCTCTGAATGCCCTGTCGGAGGCGCAGTGGTTGGCCGATGACCAACTGGAGGCCCAACTGACTGCTCTGCGGGCAGGGCATCTGTTGCGATCCACCTTGCTGTTGGGTAGCAACTCCCATGCTCTACGCCTGCAAACCCTGGGGACCCTACAGCAAGCCGTGCAGCAGACGGCAGAGGTCAACCGCTTTGAGGGCCACAGCCAGCGGATTAATCAAGTCACGGTGAGCCAGGACGGACAACAGATTGCCTCCGCCAGTGATGACGGCAGCGTGCGTCTGTGGCGGCCAGACGGAACGCTGTTGAAGACGCTGGCGACGGGGGGCGATCGCATCACGGGCATTGCCTTCAGCCCCGATGGACAGCGACTCGTCTCCGCTGGCAGAGATGGGGTGCAAGTCTGGGATATCTCGCAGGGCAAGGCGATCGCAACCCTATCGTCAGATGCTAGCCTGCGGGTGGCCTGGAGTCCGACGGGTGGTTTGGTGGCGACGGCAGGAGCCGACGGCACTGTGCACATCTTTGATGCCAATACCAATCAACCTCTGCGGACGGTTCGGGGCAGTGCGGCCAGGGTGAATGCGGTGCGGTTCAGCGCCAATGGTCGCTGGCTGGCGACAGCAGGGGATGATTCGCTGATCCGGGTGTGGCAGGCAGCCGATGGCAAGCTGTTACGGACATTCCCAGGGCATAGCGATCGCATCAATGACGTCACCTTCACCCCAGACGACCAATTCCTGGTGTCTGCCAGCGACGACCGCACCCTTCGCCTGTGGAACCTAGCGACCGGCACTGCCCAGACATTCACCCCACTGGCAGACGGGAGAGAGAGTCATGGCGATCGTGTCCTCAGTGTCAGCATCAGCCCCAAGGGCAAGCGAGTCGCGTCTAGTGGTGCCGATGGTACGATCCATCTCTGGAGCTTAGATGGGGCATTGCTAGAAACAATTGGCAACCAGGGAGCAGCCGTGCTCACGACGGCATTTCAAGATGACCAGACCCTGGTTTCTGCAGGCGTGGATAAGGTCGTCCATCTTTGGCAATTTCCGGGGCAATTTCCAGCAAGTGTGCCGATGGTCAGCGCCTTCACCGCAGTCTTTCATCCGGGCGATCGCACCTTCGCCGCCGCAGGCTGGGATGGCTCCATTTATCTAGGAGATGGGGCAACAGGACGGACGATCGCCGCTCACACTCAACCGATTCATGCCTTGGCCTACAATTCCACTGGACTGGTGCTGGCCTCCGGTAGCGATGACCAGACGATTCAATTATGGATAGGTGATACACGACGCCAGACCATCACCGGACATCAGGGAACCATCACCAGCCTCAGTTTTAGTCCGGATGGAAAATGGCTAGCGTCGGGCAGTACCGATCAAACGGTGCGCCTGTGGAATGGGGCGAATGGGGCGGCGATCGCCACACTCAAGGGACATCAAGACAGCATCACCAGCGTTGCCTTCAGCCCCGATGGAAAACTGCTGGCCTCGGGCAGCGATGATGCCACAGCAAAACTCTGGAAGCTGGATGGGACACTCGTGCGATCGCTGGCAGCACACACTGCCGCAATTGCAACGATCGCCTTTCATCCCAATGGAAAACTGTTGGCAACAGGCAGTTGGGACAATACGATCAAGCTCTGGCAGATTGAAGACGGAACGTTATCACAAACCTTGAGTGGACACCAAAATGGAGTCACCAGTCTGCGCTTTAGCCCTGATGGCAAAACGCTTTTTTCAGCCAGTAGCGATCGCACGTTAAAGCTTTGGGATGTGGAAACAGGCAGACTGATCAAAACGCTGCGGGGAACTACTGATGCAATTCGCAGCATTGATGTTGATGCAACCGGAATGAATGTGCTAACCGCCAGCGAGACAGAAGGAACACGAATTTGGAGTCTTGCTTTAGAGGATTTGTTGAAGGATGGATGCGATCGTATTAGACCTTTTTTGCAGACGCATCAGAACATTCAGCAATCAGATCGATTTTGCGTTGAGTAATGCCTACAGCCACTTTGCGGCATGAAAGAAGGCAACACCCCTTTGACTTATACCGACTCCGTCGGTTATTGAGTCGGTATTAACAGGCGATATGCTGTGTTGGCAATCATCCTGATGCAATCCCATCATCCGTTGTGTATTTGCATAACTATATATTCATGTAGTTGATATTCTTTGTCAATCCCTCGGCTGTATAGCAGTCGAGGCTTGAATCAGGACATGGGGATAAGAAGTAGTGTGCTCATGCAGGAGTGAATCCCCATGCCGAAAGCCCTCATTTCCGGACGCGCCGCACACAGAAAATCAAGGGCTTGAGCTTATCCCGAACTCGCGTTAATTAACGTCAGCTCTAGTTGGCAGAGCGCTGGGACACCGCGCAATGCCTCAACACTCTCGATGTTCTGTACGCATCGCGCATGGGACATCGAGGGGTTCGGCTGATTCGGAGTTCACGTTAATTAACAGATCTTTAGAGTGGCATTTAGAGAATTGGTATAAAAACCAAGGTTTTTGCGTGGCTAATCGTCCATTCCTTATAAGATAATGACACAGCTTAAACTATATATCACCATATGGTTATACAATACGTGAAGCGAGTTGATCTTTAGTGCGCTCGGTTTGGGCGCTGAAAAATCGGCTTGATTGATCCAGCATCGATGGTTGTTGGTCGCAGGCTGCGAAAAGAGCGTGCTGAGGGATTTGCAAGTCAATCATGAATCCGCCGTAGGATGCGTGAGTCAGTCGCCGTAACGTATTGCAAGAGTTTTATTTGTACGCAAGTTTTTACACAAGTCCCTTAGCATCGCGACCACGAAGCCCGAAACGGTTACTCAGATCAAGGTACTGAAATCAAGGGAAGGAATGGTATGTTAAACCGCATTTACCGAATCATGGTTGGTATTGCGCTGGCGATCGCCCTCCTCAGCTTCAGCCCAGTGCCTGCCCTAGCGCAAACTGACCCTGCGGAACTGGCAAAGGCCGTCCAGGAAATCGAAGCTCTGGATAGTTTGCGATCGGGGCTGGCCTCTACCCTAGAGGGGCGCACCGAAGAACCCACCCTGCAAACGATGCAGGAGGTCTGCAAGCCTGTAGGGATGCGAGCTATGCAACTGAGCCAGGAGAATCACTGGCAGGTGAAGCAAATTGCCAATAAGTATCGCAATCCTGCCCATGCTCTAGATAACCTGCACTCAAAAATTGCCCTGGCTCGCTTTGAACAGAATCCCGACCTGATGGGGTTCTGGGACCGGGAAACCGTTGATGGGCAGGCGGGAACCCGCTACTATCGCCGCATTAATGTGGAGGCGAGTTGCCTGGCCTGTCATGGTTCAAAAAACAGCCGTCCACAGTTTGTCAAAGACAACTATCCCCAGGACTTGGCCTATGATTTCCACGTGGGTGATCTACGGGGTATGTATGCAGTGTTCATCCCCGACTTGCAAGCCGCTTTAGAACAGACATCGGGAGAGTGAAGCCGATAGTTGCTGCTCGGTTGTAGCGTGCTGTAGAAAGCTGAATCGTGGGTTGGGCCAGGACGTTGATGTTGAGCCTAGAGCGACGGTTCGTCGGTTGGAGACTGATGGGATCTGCTCCAGCAATCGCTGCAATCTCGCTGACTCTCACTCAATTTCCCTGCTTTGAGACGGCACTTGAAGACAAGAAGAGCAAATTCCAGCCAAGGATTACACGACATAAGGAGTAGGAACCATGACAGTCAAGTTTGTCACGCACTCCCTGAGCACAAGTGACATAACGGTGATGGGACATGTGGACGATGTCACCACCGTTCGGGGCCACACAATTTCGCGAGTTGGAGCAGTGGAAGGTCACGAGCAAGACAATCCGGCTGCAGTGCATATTAACTTCCAGAAGGCAGATAACCCTGAAGAAATGCTGGTCTGGATGCTGGCACTACCGGATGCGATCGAGATTGGGCTGCAACTGCTGGCGATGGGCATTGAAGCCCAACCCTCTCCCAAAATTGCCGAGGTGCGCGATCGCCTCTCCCAACTGGTGAATGAACTCGATCGCAGCTTACAAGTTTCCCATTGAATACTCTAGTTTCAGGCGCCGTTTTCAGGTGGGTTAAGTCCGCAAAGGGGAGTGGGTCAGCCCCACGCGGAGAGTTACCCTCGTGCCCTGCAATTCGGACCTGATCAGCTAAGGAAAAGGGCATTAGACCCTATCGGCAATTGCTTTGCAGGGTCGCTTCGTCTCGCTATAAAGCAATTGCCAAGACGTAACATTTCCAGAACACGACATTTCCAGGACACACTATCTAATCTTAGGAGCATTATTTCCGTGTGGAAGTTGTTAGAAGCCATTCAGAAAAATCTGGTCTGGGCCATTCCATCTTCAATGATCGCTGGCATCATCGTGGGATATCTCACGAATCCATCTCCCTTGAAAGCCTGGATTGTGCCGCTGACGTTTCTGATGGTCTATCCCATGATGATCAACTTGCAAATCCAAAAAGCCCTATCGGGTAGGGACTACAAGCTACAGTTGATCACCCAGTTGATTAATTTTTCGGTCGTTCCCTTTTTTGCCTACGGAATGGGGCGACTTTTCTTTGCCGATCGCCCCTTGGTGGCCCTAGGGCTACTGCTGGCATCTTTGCTGCCAACCAGCGGCATGACGATTTCCTGGACTGGGTTTGCCAAGGGAAACCTCAGTGCTGCAGTAAAGATGACGGTGATTGGCCTAATTTTGGGGTCGATCGCCACCCCCTTCTATGTGAAATGGCTGATGGGGACAGTGATTCCAATTCCCATCGGCGAGATGTTCCGCCAAATTATCTTCATCGTATTTCTGCCCATGCTGTTGGGAGTTGCCACCCGGCTACTTCTGATCCGCATGGTGGGGGCCGATAAATACAACAAAACGCTCAAACAAAAGTTTCCAGCATTCTCTACCCTAGGGGTGTTGGGAGTGGTGTTTGTGGCGATGGCGTTGAAAGCAAAAGATATCGTCGCCAATCCCTTGGTGTTGCTATCGTTTCTGATTCCGTTAGCAATTCTCTACCTAGGCAACTTTGTGCTGAGTACGGTTGTGGGCAAAGCGGTGTTTAATCGGGGAGATGCGATCGCCCTTGTCTATGGCACCGTGATGCGAAATTTGTCGATCGCCTTGGCGATTGCTGTCACCGTGTTTCGCGGTGAGCAGGGGTCTGAAATTGCATTGATTATTGCAATGGCATACATTATCCAGGTACAGGCTGCGGCCTGGTATGTGCGGTTGACCGATAAAATCTTTGGCCCTGCTGAAGACACGGTGCAACTGAAGAGCAGTTAGGAACCCGATTGCTATGCCTGGCTCTGGTCAAAATTGCCTACCCTCTACAGGCTCGCTTCCAACAGGTCCTCGGCTGATCACCACCGATCAACCGTTGCCGTTGGGTGCAGAGGTTGACAGGGCAGCCCAGGCTACCGATCAAACCGTTGCAGAGTGTCGCAATTGGCTCAGTTTTCATCGGTTTGGGGCCAATTATCTGCTGCGGCTCTCCAGGCGATCGCCCAGTCTATGTACTGCTTTCGGGTGGAACCACAGACGCTCATTTATCAGGAAGGACACCCCTCTGTGGGAATCTATGTGCTGAAGTGGGGCACGGTTGAAATCTCGCGCTGCTCTTCTATTGGCAAGTTCCTGATCCGCTATCGCAACGCTGGCGACCTCTTTGGCTATGCGTCGCTAATGGCTAACCCCGAAAACAGCAGACACCAGACCCAGGCGATCGCCCTCACAGCGAGCGAAATTTGGTTTTTGCCCCAGGCCCAGTTTCAGCAGTTGATGCAGCAGTATGCTGAAATCGAACGCCTATTTAACGCGCTGTTAGCTCAGGATCTCAATGCATTTAGTGCCCGAATCGCCCAGGAACAACGCCGCATCCAGGGCTTACAGGCGTATATCCAGGCAGTCCCCAGTGGGGCCACCATTTTGGGCCACAGCAAAGCCAGTCAAAAGCTGGCCGAGCAAGTTGAGCATGCCGCCGCCACTCTCCAGCCAGTGGTGTTGCAGGGCCAGCCCGGAACAGGAAAAACCTTCCTGGCAGGGCTGATCCATGCCCGTTCTGCGCTGGCAGACCAGCCGTTTGCTGAACTAGACTGTGCCCGGCCGCCGCGCTCCGAGGCAGGAAGCCTCAATACCGACCTTTTATTTGGCAGAATCGGCGGACAACCAGGCATCCTCGAACTGTTGGAGCGAGGAACTTTGTTGTTAAACAATGTCCAGATGTTGAGTGAGGGCGATCGCACTCGACTGATTCACTACTGTAAAACGGGAAGCCTGCTTCCAAATCCCGACCTGAGCGAACCTAATCGTTTGATCACCGAGTCGCCCCCACCAATCCAGTCCTGGGTGTGCTTAATCCTGGCTGCTCCAGACAAACTCGAGTGGCCGGGAGTAGACGTGATGGCGATCAAACTCTTTAACCTGTCCCAGCGCAAGGCAGACGTTCCAGCTTTTGCCCATTACTTTTTAGCCCAGTTTTGTCAGGAACAAAATCGGCCCTTGCTGAGCCTGGACCCATCAAATCTGCGACGCCTCATCAGCTATGACTATCCCGGTAATCTCACCGAACTGGCAGAGATCTTGCATCGGGCGGTGATCATGACCCCAGCCGGACAAACCGTGATTCCTGAACAGGTGCTGTGGTCGGTGCAGTCCGCGAAAAATGCCTTCCGCATCGACCTCCTCACCCACGTCC
Organism: Synechococcales cyanobacterium M55_K2018_004; assembly: GCA_015295905.1. Taxonomy (GTDB): domain Bacteria; phylum Cyanobacteriota; class Cyanobacteriia; order Elainellales; family Elainellaceae; genus DVEB01. Next base: position 482 of record DVEB01000263.1, on the reverse strand, counting down.
CCTGGCTGCGGCGGGTATTGCTGAGCCGCTGGTATCCAGAGGCAATCTGGGTTAGTGATGATGGCGGTTTTTGTGCCCATCACGATCGCAGGCTTCATCGGACCGCAGACGCGAGACAGCAGTGTGACACTAAACTTGTTTTGGGCTTGGTGGTGGCCGGGATATCTGTTTCTCTTTGTCTTTGTCGGACGATTGTGGTGCGCCGTCTGTCCGTTCATGATCACTGCCGAATGGTTGCGGCGGCTGTCGCTGAAAGTGTTCCCGCGTCAGCAACTGGCCTGGAATACGCAGTGGTTGAATCGCTGGGGAGCCTAAGTTTTGTTTGGTGGGTTTGTTGCTATTTACCTGTGGGAGCAACTTTGGGATCTGCCACGCGCACTTTAGGATGGTTGGGCTTTCCCACCCTTCCCATTGATGCGAATCATTTACTGATACGGAATCCGTTGCTTATAGGGTCGGTTAGTTTTTGGTAGAACGCCCGC
>DVEB01000354.1 GCA_015295905.1 Synechococcales cyanobacterium M55_K2018_004 | reverse complement strand
GGCGCGGTGCCCCAAACCCCTCTTAACCCGAACTGACGTTACCTTAGAATGGTTGATCAATCAGAACTTGCACCGCTCTGACTCAGCGGGTTTCGGCAAGGCCAGGACGCACGATCTGAAATCAACACCAGCAAGGTTAATCAGGGTGCATGTCACGGTTGCCCTTACCCTAAATCCCTCGCCTAACTTGGGAGAGGGATGTTGAGATGCTCGGCTCTCCTGCTCTCAACTTGGGAGCAGGGACTGGGATGAGGGCCTGCGAAGGTGACATGTTCTCGTTCATCAACGGTTGACAAACAAAGACTGACACCAACCCATGGAAGGATTTATCGTCTCGCTGGTCATCTTCATTGCCGTCTTTGCGATCTTTGCGTTGGGCCTCAATTTGCAGTGGGGGTTCACTGGGCTGATTAACTTTGGTCATGTTGCCTTCATGACCATCGGTGCCTACACGACCGTCCTCCTCACCTTGGCCGGAATTCCACTCTGGTTTGCGCCTCTGGTTGGCGGGGCATTTGCCGCCCTCCTAGGGTTGCTCATCGGGCTGTCGACCCTACGCCTGCGAGAAGACTATTTGGCAATTGTGACTATCGGCGTTTCTGAAATGATCCGCCTGATTGCCGTCAATGAAGAATGGCTGACGCGGGGCACCTTCGGCTTGCAGCGGTTTCCCCTGCCCTTGGCTGAGTGGGAGCCTGGATGGCTGGAACGGGTGTTGATGGTGGCTCTGCTCACAGCCGTGGTCGGAGGCGCTTACTGGCAGTTGATTACGTGGATGCGGCGATCGCTCCAGAAATATCCGCTCCCGGTCATCGGTCGAGGTCTGCTGTTGGCCCTAGCCTACTTAGCCTCACTCTCCGGTCTGCTGATTGGGGTGGGCCGAGTGTCTGCCCAACTCAAGCAGGCTGCCACACTCCCTGCCTGGGCGATTGGCGGATTGCTGCTGGGTGCCCTCGTGTTGATTGGCTGGGGCTATCTGTGGTTAGGCCGACGAGCCAGTCAAACCCTCTCCCACTGGGGCATGAGCCTGGGATTGGTGGCCGCGACGGTCATTGCAGTGCTTGGCCTCTGGGTGTTTCGTTATGCCGCCTTGGCCCTCTACCACTATTCCAATAACCCCAGCAAAAACGGCTTGATGTTGATCTCGGTGCTGCTGCTGGTGTTGGTCTATGTAGGTTTGGAAACATTGGTGCGATCGCCCTGGGGCCGGGTCCTCAAAGCCATCCGTGAAGACGAAGAAGTGGCTCGTGCGTTGGGCAAAAACGTTTTCAGCTATAAGTTGCAGTCCTTCATGCTGGGGGGCTTTTTAGCAGGCATTGCAGGAGCGCTCTATGCCTGGCAGCTAACCACCGTCTTTCCCGACAACTTCCAACCCATCGTCACCTTCAATGCTTGGACAATGGTGGTGCTGGGTGGGGCAGGAAACAACCTGGGCACCATTCTAGGGACCACAATTTTTTGGACCTACGACACGATCACCCGCTTTGTCTTAAGTGACATCGTGCCGCTGGAAGACTCACGCCTAGGCGCATTTCGTATCATGGTGATCGGGCTGCTGTTGATGGTGCTGATGATGTGGCGGCCTCAGGGCATTTTGGGCAAGAAGGAGGAACTGACCCTTGGACGGTAACCCAGACGTCATCACACAAGTACAGGACCACTCGTCTCGGCGCCAACCGCTGCTGTTGGAGGCGAAAAACCTTTCCAAAAGCTTTGGTGGGCTGCGAGCGGTGGATCAGGCATCGCTGTTCGTTACCCAGGGGAGTATTACCGGATTAATTGGCCCCAATGGTGCAGGCAAAACGACGCTGTTTAACTTGCTCTCTAGTTTCATTCGGCCCGACAGTGGCCAGGTCATTTTCGATGGCGCAGCCATCCATCACCTCCAGCCCCATCAAGTGGCGCAGCAGGGGCTAGTCCGCACGTTTCAGGTAGCACGGGTGTTGTCTCGCCTTTCGGTGCTGGAGAATATGTTGCTGGGGGTGCAGCAGCAGACGGGCGAACGACTCTGGAATGTGTGGCTGCGTCCTGGCAAGATTCGCCAGGAAGAACGGGTACAGCGCGATCGCGCCTGGGAATTGTTGGAATCCGTCGGACTTGCCGCTAAAGCCAACGACTATGCGGGTTCCCTCTCTGGCGGACAACGCAAACTCCTGGAGATTGCCCGCGCCATGATGGTGCGTCCCAAACTCGTCCTGCTAGATGAACCCGCCGCCGGGGTCAACCCCACGCTGATTAACCAGATCTGTGAGTACATCCAGGAATGGAACCGTCAGGGTATGACTTTTCTGGTCATTGAACACAATATGGATGTGATCATGTCGCTCTGTGATCACGTCTGGGTGATGGCAGAAGGCAAGAACTTGGCCTCGGGTACCCCTGCCCAAGTCCAGCAGAATGCCCAGGTCTTAGAAGCCTACCTAGGGGATTAGTCTGCGCCGTCAATGGCAGGGGCAACGCGCCTATATAGCGGGAAACCGGCAAGAAAACGTCATTTTCTCCGTAGGGTCTGAGGAACGGGAGCGATCGCCCTGCTCCTGCAGGCAGGAACCATGCCCAACCGTCAAAAAAATTATAATTTTTGAGAGGATTGAGTCGCATGGCTAGATAAAAACGCCGTTTCCCTCCCCCAGGGGTTTCCCTCGACGGACGAATCTGCTTTACTCAGAATAATTTGAGCGCACTTCAGAAAGACCTTGTCAGGAAACCTTGCTCAAGTTGGGTCGCGTCTACTTTAGCTACCATTCACCAGGTTTACTCAGGTTTTGGCGTTTTGCAGCGCTGCGATCGCCCTCTTCTCAAAGATTGCTCGTTCTTTCACCTGGACTTAGCAAAGATGACAGCCCCCAATTCTAGTCGCTCCAACTGTGGTCGTGTCCTGAATGACCGCTACCAACTTGTTGATATGCTCGGACAAGGTGCAATGGGCCGGGTCTACGAGGCAAAAGACCTGCTGCTGGGTGGTATGCCCGTCGCCGTCAAGTTCCTGGCGCAAACCTTGCTCAACCAAAAAATGCGCGATCGCTTTGAACGGGAAGCGAAGATCTGCGCAAATTTGGGTTACCGCAGCAGACATATCATCCAAGTCATCAACTACGGCATCGATGAGCGGGATGAGGTTCCGTTCTACGTGATGGAATATCTGCAAGGACAAACCCTCAGTCGGCTAATTGAGCGTCAGCCGTTGCAGGTCTCAAGGTTTTTAAGACTGGTCCAACAGATCTGCCGGGGATTGCAGACAGCCCATGCCGGTGTTTCAATCGAAGGCAAGACCTGCCCCATCGTCCATCGTGACATTAAACCCAGCAATGTTCTGATTATTCAGGACGAGAACCGAGAGGAACTCGCCAAAATCCTAGATTTTGGTATCGCCAAAACGCTCCAGGATGACAACAACCTGACCAACGGCTTCATGGGCACCCTCGCCTATGCCTCCCCTGAACAGATGGAAGGGCTGGAACTGGATAATCGCTCCGACATCTACAGTCTCGGAGTCATGATGTTTCAGATGCTCACGGGCAAATTGCCGATCACAGTTCAGGGCAATGCCTTCGGAGAATGGTATCGGGCGCACCGTGAGCAACCCCCCCGCTCCTTTGCAGAAGTCGGATTTAAGCCGCCCATTTCCAGCGTGGTCATCAATAAGCTGGAGAACTTAATTCGCCGGTGTTTGGCCAAGTCGCCGAGCGATCGCCCCCAAAATGCCCAAGAAATCATCCGGCAACTGCACTACATCGAGACCAGCTTGCAGCGAGGCCAAGATTTTGGTGCGACCCTTGGTTCACGGCCACCGCGTCGTCCCCAGTCCAGTCCGCCAAAATTTTCTTGGCCTGCGGACAAACCAACCAGCGAAATTTCTTTTTATCAAATCCTGCCTGACGCCAAGGGAGATTTAGCAACGCTGTGGGTGATGCTGTCTCCTCAAGAAATTGAAAAACGATTGAACTGCAAAGTTTATAACCATTTTCTTTGTACCCCAGCCCCCCTCCACCCCATGATCCTCTGGTCAGCAGCACTCTACAACCCATTCAATCCTGAGTATGGCATTCGCTGGTTATCGTCATTTCTCGACCTGAAAAGCTTTCGAGGTCAGCAGATGACTCGTCTCCTGACTGAAACAGGCCAGTATCAAATCCTACTCTTTTCCACTGCAACTCCAGACTGCCCTACAAGCACCTTTTCCGCCGCGATCAACGCTGATAAATGCAAGCAATTGAAGGAATGGGCTGCCGTGGGGCAGTTCTCTCGCTCCGTTGGTCGCATTGAAGACAGTAAAGACCAACTCAAGAAGCACTTAGAAGAGCTGAAGCCCCGCATCACCCTGATGCTGGAGTCAAATAGTCCTCCAACCATCTTGCTTTAACGTCAGTTCTGATGTTAGCAACGCCTGACTGACTGGGTACTTTTATTCATGTAGCTTAGGACTGCCTTTCGCGCCCTTGCAAAGGCTTACAATTGAGCTTGCTCAACTCTACTTTCCCTGGCATACACTCTACTGATACTAATTCTTCCAACTCCCACGACAGATCTTATAGAAGGTAGAAGGGCGGGGTTAGAGTGACTTCGTCTTCCCCAAAGAGGTGTTGCCTTGCTTAACTCCTATCTGTCGCCCTGGTTTTTGGAATAGGGATTCGGCTGGTATGGGTCTGAGACTGGTGTGGGTCTGCTGCTAGGCGAAAGTAACCCTGTGATTGCGTTTCCCTTCAAGCTGCTTGAAGGGTCGGCTGTGTCTACTGTGGGGCAGGTTCAGCAGGTGTCTTGATCAGAACACTCGCTCATTCAAGTCCGGGCGGTGGATGAATTGATTGCGTTGATTTGCTGCAATGCCCTTAGTAATTGTCTTGCAATTACCTGATCCTTTGAACACCCCGATCGCACTCCTGTAGAAAGTGGTAGAAAGTGGCTCTTCCTTCTGGTTACCTGGACTCAGCTAAGATGACAGACCCCAACATCGGTCGTGTGCTCATCAACCGTTATGAGCTGATTGAACTGATTGGTCAAGGCTCGATGGGTCGAGTTTTTGGAGCAAAAGATCTCTTGCTAGGAGGGGTACCCGTCGCTGTCAAATTTCTGTCGCAAACGCTGCTGAACCAAAAAATGCGCGATCGCTTTGAACGTGAAGCGACGACCTGCGCCCTCCTGGGTCAAAGGAGTATGCACATCGTCCGCGTGACAGACTATGGCATTGACGATAGGGATGACGTGCCTTTTTATGTGATGGAATACCTCCAGGGAGAAAGCCTGAGTGAGGTGATTATGCGGCATCCCCTGACCCTGCCACGCTTTCTCAGCATTACCCGTCAGATTTGCCTGGGGTTGCAGTGCGCCCACCAAGGTATTCCCATTGGTGGACAAGTATCCCCCATCATTCACCGCGACATCAAACCTAGCAACATTCTGGTGACTCGAGTGGATGGCATGGGGGAGCTAGTCAAAATTTTAGATTTTGGCATTGCTAAAACGCTCCAGGCTGACAGCGGGCAAACTGGGTGTTTTATGGGCACGCTGGCCTACTCCTCGCCTGAGCAAATGGAGGGGCAAGAGTTGGATGGTCGTTCCGATATCTACAGCCTAGGGGTCATGATGTTTCAAATGTTGACCGGCAAAATGCCGATCAATGCAGATACTCATACCTTTGGTGGTTGGTACCGGGCACACCGCGAACAAGCGCCTCGCGCTGTGAGTGCTGTGAGCGCTGACCTACGCATTCCTAAGCCTCTAGAGGCCCTGATTCACAGTTGTTTGGCCAAGTCACCGAGCGATCGCCCCCAAAGTGCTCAGGAAATTATCGAAGCCCTCGCCCCCTTAGAAAAACGGATTGACAGCGCCAGAGTCATCGGTAATGGCATTCAAGCTGTCCTGGATAAGGTCAAAATTAAACCTGCTGTTCCTACCGCCGATGAGATTTGTCGGATGGCCTCCTGGCCCAGTAACAAGCCCATTGGCGAAATTTCTTTCTCTCAGGTGATGCCCACCGAAGACGAGCAACTAGCCACACTCTGGGTCATGTTGTCAGCAGCAGAAGTCCAAAAACGCCGAATGTGCACACGCTACAACCAGTTTCTATTCGCTCCTGCTCCCCATCCCACACTGCTGTGGCTCACCGTCCTCTATAACCGCGACCATGGCCCCCGGTGGCTATCTTCCTATCTAGACCTGAAGACCTTTCAAGGCCAGCAGATGACCCGACTACTGGGCGAGAAGGGGCACTATCGCCTCCTCTTCTTTTCTACTGAAGACCCCAAACACTGTACCCATGTCCTCACCTCTACAATTGCGATCGCGCAACGTAAGCTTTTGAAGGAATGGGCCACTCTGGGACAAGTTTCCCCAGCAACTGGACAGTTTGGCACGACTAAAACGCAGCTTAAAAATGCCCTGGAAAATCTAAAGCCTAAGATCCTGATGAAGCTTGAGTCTCTTTATACCGATAGTGGCGACTTTTCGGGCTAGCGATTGAAGGTGTACGGTGCCCTAAAGCCCTTGATGTTCTGGGCGCGACGCACTCAGAACATCAAGGGCTTTAGCAGATCCGGAATTCCCGTTAACCCCAAATGCGCGTTGTATTAACAACAAGGACTTCTGCTCATGGGAAAGTAAATTACAGGATGCCAGCTTCGTCGCAGCACTTCTCCTGCAAAGCTGGGGGCAGACCACTCGCGTAACTTGCCCAAACTGTCAGAAGCGATCGCGATCGCACTCACACTCAAATCCTGAGCTGCTTCCAAGGTTTTAACCACCGGGTCGCCATGCAGCACCCTAGCTGAAACCTGCAGTCCCAGGGTTTCCAGATCGGTTTTTACGGAGTGGAGCATCTGCTCTGCTTGCTGTCGTTCCAGGCGCGTCAAGTTTTCATCCCGACTGATGTCTGGCACGACTGCACACAAATGGCACGCCTTTACACCGCTGATTTTTCCTTGTAAGTAGCTTTGTTTGATCTGGTCGAGCAGGTATCGCCCCGCAGTGCTGCCATCGTAGGGAATTAGGAGTTGTTGGAGAAGGTGCCGACACCGCAAATCCAACTCTTCATCTGTCAAGGTGGCAATCAGTTGCGGACGCAGGGTCATCACAGGCACTCCAACCCGTTGACAGATACTCATCGTGTTGCTGCCAAACAATTTCTCATTCAAGACATTGCGGCGAGGCATTCCGGTGATCAACAAGTCTGAATGGTGGTTTTTGCTGATGGCCAAAACTGACTCCACAGCCTTCCCAGACACTACTTCAATATTCACTTCAAGACCCGCCGGTACATCTGTTAGTAAGGCTGAGAGGCGATCGCGCACAGCCTGAGTCTGATCGACATCCTCTCTAGGGATCTGCTCGTTTGAAAGGGGAACGACGTGCAGAAAAGTCACTGATTCCACACCGCCGGCTGCCAGACTCGATACAAAGCGAAGGAGTCGCTGCAACCCATCATTGAGATCAGTACAGATGAGAACACGCTGAAACATAACAAACGCCTGACGGATCTGAGAAATTATCCCAACCCTATCACTTTTTCACCCCCCTCTTGCCTGCGATCGCTCGACAGCCTCCCCATCAACTTCCAGTCTGGACTAACGTCAGTGCTGGTTAAGAAGGTTTTGGGTCACCGCGCCGGGCGCGGTGACCCAAAACCCTTGCTGTTCCGTGCG
>DVEB01000205.1 GCA_015295905.1 Synechococcales cyanobacterium M55_K2018_004 | reverse complement strand
AGTTGAAGGATATTGGAGACATAACCACAGAGACACAGAGGAAAGCGAGTCCTCCGTGTCCTCTGTGTCTCTGTGGTTCTGCTGATGAGCATCTCAGAAGCTTTCACATTATGTTAAGCAATCGGGTTCGGGATGATACCAAACTTGCGGTAGCTACAGGCTGCAAAATAGAGACCCCGCACAATCATGGTTGTCGCTGTGGCGATCGCCGCTCCTTGCATTCCTAGCGGCGGGATCAGCAGTGCATTCAGCAACACATTTAGCAGTGCAGCAATTCCAGTGCCCAGGGCAGTATCCCGTTCATGGCCAGTCATCAGCAACAGCAGCCCAGCCAAGGCACCCAACGGCGCATCAATGACGTAGCCTAAACTGAGAATCATCAGGGCGGGGTGACCCCAAACAAATTCATGGCCAAAGATGAGCAGAAACCAGGAGCCGAAGAGAATGAGCGCAAGGGCGATCGCAGTTGTCGCCAGTGCCAACATACGGGAACTGCCGCGCAACACATAGCGCAGTTGCCGCGTGTCCTGAACGGCGTAGAGGGAGGCAATGGTGGGGCCAGTGGCAGCGCTCACTGCCATTAGCGCGAACTGGATCAGCTGAGCACCCCGACAAGCAACGGTATAAATTCCGGCTGATGCAGTTCCTTGCAGGAAGCCAAGCATCAACACATCCGTTTGTTGATTCACTACAAAAGCGGCAACGATGAGCAGAAAAGGGAGGGTTTCTTTGAGCCAGAGTTTTCTCTGATAGGCTGGAGTTTCTCTTTTTGCGGGGGAGGGTATAAACCATCGCATTAAGCCAGAGCCAATCATAAATGCGATCGCAACCACGCCAACATAAACCCCCATCACCCAGAGGGCACCTATGCGGTCGGGCCACAGAAACACTAAACCTCCCAGCCCGATGAGAAAGAGAACTGGGCGGATCAACAGTTCTGGGAATTCACCAATCACGACTCGATCCAGCCCCCGCATCACAGCTTGACGCAGACGAGTTAACACATCCAGAGGCAGGGTAATTAATGCAGCCCAGAATACGAACAACACCCCCAAGTTGATGGTTGCCAGCAAAGACCAACTAACACTGGCGGCAAGGATGGCGATCGCAACAGCCAGCCCAAATGCCGTCTGGTTTGACCAGTGCAAAATGCCTCGAAGCAGTCTCCACTGGGACTGGGCTTGATACTTTGCCACCTCGCGCACCAAGTATTCTGGCAACCCTAGAGCCGCCGGAATGGTGAGAAACTCAATCCAGGTAAGAGCATAGACATAGACCCCATACTCCTCAGCGCCAAGTGTGCGAGTGAGCAAAACATTGGTCACTAATGCAATGGCCAGGGAAAAAATTTTTAGCCCCATTGATCCCACTGCCTTTTGAGCAATGCGGCTTAGCACACCAGAGGAAGGCTCTTTCGTGGCAGGGGATGGATGTAGTGTAGGCATCGCCAGAGTAGGATAGGACAACGTGATATCTCAATTGGTGCAACGCCTTCAACTAGCTGTCTGCCTCATCCTTGATTTACTAATTACAAAAATTAGATATCGTTAGATATCGTCATGGTATTACTTCTGGCATTTCTTTGGATCACGAGTTGAGTGATCTGAACTATTTTTACTTAATCCACGATTCTTAGTGTTCGCATGGCATCTCTAAGGATTTGGTCATCCAGAGGGAATGGGTTTGAAACCCTAGTTTCTGGTATAGTGCCAGCGCTGGTTGATTGTGGCAAAACACCTGGAGACCAATTTGACGATTGCCCCGGTGTTTGGCCCACTGTTCGGCTTGGTGCATCAGGGCTGCCCCGATCCCTTGGCGGCGATGGGCAGGATCAACGTACAGCAGAAAAATATGGGCGTGGCGATCGCCCCACGTCTGATCGACAGCTGTTCCCATCCAGAGGCAGGCAATTGCTGTAGAGCGCCGGGTTTGCCTTAACAACGGCCCATCTAGAGGCAATTCAGGAACTGTTTCAACCCACCAGAGGGGGGTTTCGTTGGAAAAATATTGCTCGACAGTGAGGGCTAGATGCCCCGTCGGTGCTGCGGGATCAAACTCTTGGTAGGTACGTTGCATGAATTTGACCAGCAGTGCCCGGTCAAGGCGATCGCCTGGACGCAGGGAATAGCCAGGAGGTAGCGCTGAATTCACGTCAGCCCAATGGCAGGAGCAACAACAGCAGGAGCGATCGCCTGTCCGACCGTTTCGATAGGAGCAGGAGCCGCCATGTCTTCCGGCAGAAAAATTCGCACACTCACCGCCAGCAATGCCATCAAAAAGATCAGAACCACCAGCAGGGGGGCAATGTACTGACGAAAAATAGCCATAGAACGGGGATCAGTTAAGGATCATTTTTATTTTAGGCGCTCTGGCGTTGTCGCAGAATAAACTCAGCGATCGCCAAGTCCACTGGGGTCGTCACCTTGAGGTTGGTTTCCTCACCCGGGACAATTTCCACCGGCAGGCCACACTGCTCAAACAAGGCAGCATCATCGGTCACTTCCCAGCCTTGGCGGATGCCCTCATTATGGCAGTACATCAGCTTAGCCACATTAAATCCTTGGGGGGTTTGCGCTGCCCAAAGTTGGCTGCGATCGGGGGTGCTGGCAATGGTTTTACTGGTAGGCGGAACGACCTTGATTGTATCCTTCACGGGGATCGCCGCAATCAGTCCAGGACACTTCAGAACCGCTTCAGCACATCGGTCAAACAAATCGGGCGTGGCCAGACACCGGGCTCCATCGTGGATCAACACCTGCTCGGCGATCGCGGGTAGCCCTTGCAACCCCCGATAGACTGACTCCTGCCGCGTCTTGCCCCCTGGGATGAAATGCACCATCTTGGTTAGCCCCAGTTGCGAGACGATCTCACGAAAGTCCTGCCAGTCATCGGGTTGCCCAATAATGCCGATCCAGTGGATCGACTCAGCCACTTTGGCCGCACTCAGTGTCCAGGCCAACACGGGTTGACCCAACAGCGGCAAGAGAAGTTTATTGCGATCGCTGCCCATACGCTTGCCAGAGCCAGCAGCAGGGATAAGGAGATACACGGTGGGTGGGGTTAGGTAAGGTGAGTGGAGTAGGTAAGCTGGGAAACGCTGAAATCCAAAATCGCAGAGGGGGAAAGAATCCAAAATCCAAAACTAACGGGAACTGCTGATGAGGCCGGGGGGCAGGTCGAGGGTGTCGCCGATCTGGGTGCCGTCGTAGTAGGCAGCAAGGAGGACGTCACTGGTCTTGCCCCAGGCGATCGCGCCTGTTGCATCAATGCCGATCGCCCCAAAGTCGCGGTGGCGATCGCCCGCTTCCCGGAAGCTTTTTTCAAAAGCGGCATGCAGAGACATGCCATCGGTGACACGCACTACGACACGAGCAGCAAAGCACTCATCGATAATATCTTCCCCAATGCCAGTACAGCTAATCGCAGCGTGAACCGTGGCGTAGGTGCCAGCGGGCATGGCGGCATCGCTGACGCGGCCAATCCGCTCAAAGCCTTTGCCACCCGTAGACGTGCCTGCTGCTAATCGACCGGCTGAGTCCAGGGCCACTACACCAATGGTGCCCCGACCCGCCAGTTCTTGCTCTGCCACCACACCTGCTGCGCCTGGTGCAAAGTTGTTCTGACGCGCCTGGATCCATTCCTGCAAGCGCAATTCTGTCAGCGGGTCGTAGGGGGGTATCTGCAACGCTCGCACCAATTCAGCGGCCCCTACATCCGACAGTACCCGGTCATCCGATTCCTGGAGAAAAGCGGCCAGGTCGATCGGATTTTTGACCCGCATGGTATTGATCACACCGCTAAACCGCTGGTGGGTGCCATCCATCAATGCTGCACTCATGCGAATTTGGCCGTCAGACTGGATAACAGAACCTGTGCCTGCATTGAAACGGGGATCATCTTCTAGCAACTGGCAGCCGCGAACCACGGCTTCCTTAGCGCTGCCACCCGCCTCTAGGAGGGGGTAGACTGCTGCAATGACGGCGTAGAGGGACTGCCGCACCGCATCTGCCCCTCCTTTGCCTTTGAGGGAGCTGCCCGCCCCCCCGTGGATGATCAGTTTGGGTTGAAGCTGCGCCATGGAAAGAGTCGTCGATCACAACTGGATAGAGCCATTGGCACGATACCACCAAATGGTGTGGCAAATCTCGCAGGCGATGCTCCAGTCGCAATTCTCTTGTGGCCCACATACCAAGGAAGTCAGATGACCCTCTCTTTGGGTTTAGACTCAATGACGCAAAGTGCCCCCTGAGAAAGCGTTTCGTGTCATTGAGTCCAAACTCATTGAGTCCAAACTCCGGCATCTCAGCATCCGGCAGGTATTAGTGATACCCTTGCCCTATAGGTTGCGATCGCTACGCTTGCCCTGAAGAATTGCCCTGGTTGCGGTGGCGACGACAGCGGTCTGAGCAGTATTTCACCTCATCCCAGCAGTCGGCCCATTTTTTGCGCCAGCTAAAGGGGCGCTGGCACACAGGACAGAGTTTGGTCGGCAAGTCTGACTTAGCACGGGCTTTGGGCATAGGGAAGAGCACAAAAGAGGATGACAGGATCGGCCAGAGGAACAGTTTCAATTGTATCGGGAGGATATCTGATAAAAGGGCGATCGCTCTCCCACGTATACAACTACGTATATAACTAACGTCAGTTCTGGTTAAGCGGGTTTTCAGTAGCGCTTTGCTCCCCTAGAACTCGCACCGTTACTTTAGGAGTGCTGCTAGGAGTGCTGCACTCCTCTAGTAATACTGAGGCCAAAGCTGACCTGGGATAATTTGTCAGAGGAGCATGGCATAGCCGCCCTTTTCTCACAAACTACCGAGCTTGATTGCCTTCCTCATCCTTGTTTTTGTCATTCAGATAGCCCCATGCTTGCACCCGACCTGACTGTGATTCGCATCGTTTTAGTGGAACCAGCGGGGCCGTTAAATGTTGGGTCGGTGGCACGGGTGATGAAAAATATGGGACTCTCCCAACTGGTGCTGGTCAATCCCCAGTGCGACCCCTGGGGGGATGAGGCACGGCAGATGGCGGTGCATGCGGCGGATGTGCTGGCCGCGGCGCAAGTCGTCACGTCCCTGCCGGACGCTCTGGTGGGGTGTCAGCGGGCGATCGCCACCACCGGCCGCCCCCACACTACTCTGCCCATTCCCCTGGAGTCTCCCCGCGCTGCCCTGCCCTGGCTCTGCACCAAAGATGCTCAACCAGGGGCATTGATCTTTGGACGAGAAGACAGTGGGCTGACCAACGAGGAACTCAATTACGCCCAGCGCTTTGTCCAAATTCCTACCAGCCCGGTCTATCCTTCGATGAATCTGGCACAGGCAGTGGCGGTTTGTTGCTACGAGTTGGCCGTGGCAGCAAGGGGGAGTGGCAGCAAGGGAGAGTGGACTGAACCGGCAGACGAGCGCGGAGCGAGGAACAATGACGAAGCCTTGGCAGAGTTGGGCACGTTGGAGCGGTTTTATCGGCACCTTGAGTCAGTTTTGTTAGCAATTGGATATCTTTACCCACACACCGCAGCAAGTCGGATGAAGAAGTTGCGGCGGTTGTTGAACCGGGCCTATCCCACCCAGACAGAGGTGGCTATGTTGCAAGGAATTTTGAGCCAAGTGGAATGGGCACTGAAGCCCAAAAAACGCAACAAAGATTGACGAAATGCAATGATGGACGGATAATTCCTGATATTTTTGTGAAATCTTTCCGGAAATCCGCTAGGCTTGTGGTCAAAACCTGCTCTGGTGCATGGGCCTTAGCCCTGGATGTGTTTTTCCTTGGTGTGTCTTTAGCATTGTCGTGGAGGGTTGTTCATGCTGGATTCGGGAAATTCATCGAGACGGTCGCGGCGGCGACGGTTTGAGCGTCAACAGTCTCGTTCCCAACCCCAACAGCCAGCCCAGCCTGCCATCCATACGGGCAACCTCTATTCCATGAGTCGGTCCATGAGTCGAATGGACGACAATCGGGCATTGGCCAGTGGCACATCGTCTGCAGTGCGACGGACTCGTTCCGGTCGTCCTGAATCTCCCAACAACCGCTTTGACCTGCGAAACCTGCTCGGGAACGACAAGGGCAGTTCCCACAATCGGCGGGATGCGATCGCCCGTCAGACCAACGGCAACGCCAATAACGGTCATGGCAATGGTCATGGTCATAGCAATGGGAATGGCCGTGTGCCGGAAGGCGCTATCGTCCGTAGCCGTTCCATCGCTCCCCCACCAGGGGCCATGACGCGCTCCAGCACGGCTACGGTCACCCCGCTGCGCCCCCAACCCATGGGTGACTCTAGGGCGATGCAGCGGACTGCAATTGCCCCTGGTGCGGCCATCGGGACAAGACGCAGCCGCAAAGCCCAAAGAAAATCTCCGAAGCCCGCTTCACCGCTTGTCTACGCCATCCGCCTGTTGATCCTGGGGGTGGGGGTGGGGGCGATCGCAGGCACCATCCTCTCCATCTGGAATCCCAAGAGTCGTCCGGTAGATGCCGCCCCAGAGCGCAGCACACCAGCCGCCGACGTGCAATCAGCGAATGCAGCCAACCTTGCCACACTGGTCCCTGGTGACGGCATCCTGCGTACTCCCATCCAGGCAGTGACGTTGAAACTGGGGCAGCCCCTCTCGGCCCTAACCAATTCCATTCAAAATCTGATCGCGCAGAACGAGGGTCTGACCGCTGGAGTTTACCTAGTGGACCAGGACAATGGCAACTACATAGACATTGGTGGTGCGGCGGCACTCCAGGCGGCCAGCACTATCAAAGTGCCCGTCCTGGTGGCATTTTTGCAGGATGTAGATGCTGGGAAAATTCGCCTGGATGAGGAACTGCCCATGTTGGAGAGTGATGTTGCCGAAGGTTCGGGCGAGTTTCAGCACCAGGCAGTCGGCACCAAGTGGACAGCCCTAGAAACAGCGCGACAGATGATTGTGATTAGCGATAACAGCGCCACAAATATGCTGATCCGTCGCATGGGGGGTGCCCAGGCATTGAACCAGCGCTTCCGCTCCTGGGGATTAACCGCAACGGTGATCAACAATCCTCTGGCAGACTTGGCAGGCACGAACACGACCAGCGCCAAAGACCTGACGACGCTGTTGACGGCGGTGACGCAAGGTAAGTTGCTGTCGCTGCGATCGCGCGATCGCCTGATGGAAATAATGCAGGGCACCGTCACCAATACCCTGATTCCTGCGGGGATCGGCGAAGCTGAAGATGTATTGGTTGCCCATAAGACTGGCAATATCGACACGATGGTCGGCGATACCGGCATTGTCGATCTGGCGAGTGGCAAACGCTACGTGCTGACGGTGCTGGTGCAACGTCCGGTGGATGACAGCCGCGCCCAGGAACTGATCCGACAAATCTCCAACACGGTCTACCAGTACTACAAACAGGCCCAAACGGCTGCCACGGTCGCCCCCCAAGGGAGTCTTGCTCCTGCCACAACACCAGCAGACCCAAATGCGGCTTCAACCGCATCGCCAACGGATAACCCAATAGTTCCCGCTGCCCCTGCGGTTGCTCCGGTCACGCCATCAGCAATTCCTGGGACTGAGCCTCCGCAACTTTCGACGCCTAACTCGGAGGTGCAGACTACACCTCCGGCGGCATCTCCTATGTAACGTCAGCTCTGGTTAAGCGGGTTTTGGGTCACCGCGCTCGGCGCGGTGACCCAGA
>DVEB01000161.1 GCA_015295905.1 Synechococcales cyanobacterium M55_K2018_004 | reverse complement strand
CGGTTTACACCACGACAAACCGACTCAATAGCCGACGGAGTCGGTCTCAGCAGTGCTGAGCCGCCCTCATGTCTCGACCCTGCTCCCAGATGGGGGAGAGGAATTTAACGGCTAGTCGAGATACGCTGAAACCCTTGATTTTCTGGGTGCGATCCGACTAGAAAATCAAAGGTTTTGGAGCACTACGCAGTACCCCAAAACTCGCTTTACCCAAACTGGCGTCAACTCCGATTCATCTCGCGCAGCTTTCGCTCAGCCTTGCGCACTCCCTCCGGGTTATTTTGCTGGTCAAACAAGGCGCGCGCCTGCTCCAGGGCTTGCCTTGCCTCACTGGTGCGGCCTCGTCCCTGCAGGGCCACGCCTAGTTGGTAATGGGCTTCTGCGTGCTGCGGCGACAACTCCAGCACTCGACGGAATGCCAGGATCGCACTCATGTAGTCTTGCCGTTCCAGCGCAAAACTGCCCAGTTCCAAATGAGCCTCGGTGAGTCGGGGTTCCACCCGTGTGGCCCGTTCGTAGAAGCGTAGTGCTTCCTGCGGGTTGCCCTGGGCCCGGTAGATATCGCCAATTTGCAGCAACACTCGACCGTTGCGTGGCTCCAGTTCGGCAGCTCGCTTGAGAGCGTCCATACCTTCTCGCACCCTACCTGTATTGACTAGGGCAACTCCCAAGTTGAGGTGAACGCTGCCACTGCGCGGCACAATCGTGACTGCCCGCTGCAGGTAGGTGAGGGCATCCTGGTAGCGCTCCTGGGCAATCAACAGTGCACCGATGGACTCGTAGACCCGCGCTTCGCGGGGGCGGAGCGCTACGGCCCGTTGGTAAGCGGCCAGTGCACCATCGTAATCACGAATACGGGTCAGCACTACCCCGAGGGCCAGTAACGCATCGACATGATTGCGGTCCAGTTCAGTGGTGCGCCGATAGGCGGCGGCAGCCTGCTCGTATCGCCCCTGGTTTGCCAAACTGAAGCCCAGCGCATAGTGGAAGGTGGCGTTATTGGGAGCCAGAGCGATCGCCTGTTGGTAGGCCATTACCGCTGCTTCAAAGTTGCCTTGTTGGGCTTGCACAAAGCCAATGGCAGAGAAGATGCGGGCGTTGTCCGGTTCTAGCGTAGCGGCCTGCTGGTAAAGTTCCACAGCTTCAGAGAAATTGCGCGATCGCACCAGTTCTCGGCCTCGCCGCAGCAGTTCACCGACGCGGTCGGCATTGCTGCCGATAGCACGGGGAGGCACCTCTGGTGCAGGGTCGCTGGGGGGTGAGGTGCCCTCTGACGGAGAGAGGCCCGCTGGAGCCTGGGCAAAACTGAAGGGAGCCGTTGCCAGCACCACTACACTGGAGAGCAATCCAATTGCGAGAGATGTTCGAGGAGTCACGCGAAGAACCGAGGGATCTTGCAAGAGAACTTCACAATTTTACACGACAGGTCAAGCCCCTTGAGGAGAGGGCAGCAGATCTCATGCAGCAATCCAGCGAGGAGAGGCTAACTAACGTCAGTTCTGGTTAAGAGAGTTTTGGCTTATCTCAAATTCACGTTATAGTGCTACACGCTCATGATGTAAAAAGTTTGTTGTGGGAAACCCCGCCGCGCGGGGTTTCCCACAACAAACTTCGTCCTAACCTACCTAACCTATGTGTGTAGCGCTATAACTACCAACTGCTATAACTACTAACTGAAAGTTGGTATCCACTCACAGAATTGGGGGGGGCACACCAACAGGGTATGCCCTCCTCAAAATTCAGCAGTTCAACAGAGAATCGCATGATGCAAGGCCTGGCCCTACTGGGAGTGGGAAAGCGCGAGCGCTCGCTCCTCTATGGCTTGGCCTGCCTCAACTAGTGGGGATGCCTGCAGTGCTTCTGCCTGCTGCTTTAGGGCAGTGAGCTGTGCCTCCAGTTGGGATCGGACCGTGTAGCGGAAACTGAAGAAATGCTCACCAATGCCAAGTGTGGTCAGGTAGTCGTACAGGAGACGAGGTTTGAGTAGGGCGATTGCCCCCAACTGCCACCAGAAGCGGAACCGGGTAGACCGGACAATTCCTTGTCGCCAGCAGATCGCTCGCAGTAAGCGCAGTTCTTTGTTGGTAAGCTGCGGAAAGTTCCGTCCTCGCCAGCCGTTCATGCCGATGAAGTGACGGAAGGCACGCTTCAGGAAGGCCATCGGTTCGTAGAGTTGCCAGAAAGTATCGATGTATTCCCGTGTGATCTCTTCCACAGGACGGATTGGCACAAAGTTCATAATCGATCCCTGATGAACGGTGGTCTGGCGATCGACGAGTCGATTTTCCTGGTCAAGTCGGTTCCACAATGCAGTATTTCTCAATGCCTGCAGCAGACTGACTTGGGCCTGGGGAATGCCAGTTTCTTCGATAAAGACTCGGATGCGATCGCCCGCCTTTGGCTGCTCGCTGTCAAAGCCCATGATAAACCCCGACATAATTTGCAGTCCTGCTCGATTGATTTTGCGACAAGCCTCCACCAGTGATTGTCGGGTGTTCTGTAGCTTATGTACCTCCACCAGACTATCGGTGTCCGGCGTTTCGATACCCATAAACACTGTCGTGAATCCTGCTTTGACCATTAATTCGATCAGTTCATCATCTTCCGCCAAGTTCAAGGAGGCTTCCGTCACTAGGATAAACGGATAATGATGTTCCTCCATCCAGGGAATCAGCGCTCTGAGGAACACTTTGGCATTACGCTTATTGCCAATAAAGTTGTCATCCACGACAAACACATGGCGTCGCCACCCCATCTGGTACAACGTTTCAAATTCCCGCAGCATCTGTTCCGGGGTTTTGGTGCGGGGCTTGCGCCCATACAGGTTGATGATGTCGCAGAACTCACACTGGAAGGGGCAGCCCCGCGAAAATTGCAGGGTGATGGCCAGGTAAGCATCCAGGTTGAGTAGGTCGAAGCGGGGGATGGGCGTTTGGGTGACATCGGGCTTTTCAGGTGAGCGGAAGATCCCCGTGGGTTCGCCCCGTTCCAACGCCTCTAGAAACAAAGGAATTGTGCATTCTCCCTCATCCAAAATCAGATAATGGGCGCCAGCTTCCAGTGCCACTTCTGGGTAGGAAGTGGGGTAGGGGCCACCCACGGCGACTTTTTTGCCAAGAGAAACCGCTTTTTGAATCAGATAAATAAAATCTTGCTTCTGGATCACCATCGCAGAAATGATCACCAGTTCGCACCAGTCCCAGTCTGCTTCGGGTTCAGGGGCAACGTTGCGATCGCCCAGCCGTAACTCCCACTCCTGGGGCAACAGCGCCGCTACGGTAATCAATCCTAAGGGGGGATTAGTGGAACGTAAATTGGCTAAATTTAATGTTTCCTGGTAGCCCCAAAAGGAGTTGGGCATGTGGGGCCAGAGTAAAAGAGTTTTCATAGAAACCTCTTGGGGGCAAAAAGCATGAATAACCCTCAAGAGTAGATCCACAAGCTTAACTCAGCACATACACTTTAATGTTTTTAATATGCCCCGAAAGAATTGACAGACAGCTATCTCCCGGGGGGCATGTCACGTTTGCCCTCACCCTAAAGTTCCTCTCCTAAGCTGGGAGAGGAACTTTGGGATGGCTCGGTTCCCTCTTTCCCAACTTGGGAAAGGGATTTAGCAAGACTAAAAGTGATATGCACCCATCAAGCTCGCCTGGCGTAAACACTCATTGGCTCCTTGATGAAGCGGATATAGAGATGCTTTAAGGTGGAGCGCAGTACACGTGGAGCCCCAAAGTCGATAGGCACCAGCTTTTCGGGCAGCTTCCAGTCAGCAATGAGTAAGTCTTGCGGATGCATGAGCGGAAAGTGCATGGCTGCAACTGCGTCGCACAGTCCCAGTTGCTCTGCGGCCACAATGGTTGGAATCAGGGTTGGGTCTACACCGATGACGTCCACCAGGGCCCGATCTAGGGCAAACACATCGGCGGCAGCACCCAACACACCCACAAACTTGGGTTCTCCTCCACTGGGGCCATTGCCTTCGTGCCCCATAATGCCATCCACAATCGTTAGATCAGGGGCGATCGCCCTGGCCGTTTCCACCAGCATGGTGGCAAAGCGATCGCGGTCTTTCCCAGCCTCCATGTGCCACCAGGCCTTCATCTTACCGGGGACGCAGCCAAACAAGTTTTTCACCCCCATCGTCAGGGCTAGTTGCACATGAGACTTGAGTTTGGGCAGGTTGATCACCACATCGGCGTCCATGGCCTCTTTGCCCAGACGCAGGGAATTAAATGCCTCGCTCACCGTCTGGTAACGCTGCCCCTGCCATTCCACCACGGGCAGCTTGAGTTCGTCGAGCAAGGGTTGATATCCATTAGCCAGAGCTACGCCCCGCGCACTGCCAAAGGCAGGACTATCTCCCAGAAACGGTTTCCCCCCTGCCTGGATGACCAGTTGGGCAACAACATAGACCAGTTCCCAGCGTGTTGTGCATTCTTTGGTGGGGCGGGCAGCCGTGAGCAAGTTTGGTTTCAGTAAGACGCGATCGCCCGGTTTCACGAAGGCTGCCATCCCTCCCAAAGGGGCTAAGACCTGGGTCAAACGTTCGCTCAAGTGAGCCTGCTCATAGGAAACGGCGCGAGTCAGGCTAACGGTGGGACGCATCCGTTGATCAACGTCGCAACGTGCATGGGTCATTGTCTTACATCCTAGAAGCCCGACTCAAGGCCGAGACCCGTTCTGCATTGGCGAAGACATCTTCACCTTTGAGGCTGGTTACAGCAGGCTTCATCTCCACTCGAATGACATTGTTCAAATTAATGAAAACAGTCTGATCGGGGAGGTTAACGATCCACCATTCTTTCTTAAAAAGATGACGCACTTCTAGCTGTGTGGTTTGTTGAGTCCCATCACTTTCGATCGGTGCATACACATTGAATGACTCACTCTGTCCGTTGACGTAGTGGAAGGTGAGCTGAGTGTAAAGTGTGTCCTGATTCACCATGATTGGCCTCTCTCAACTTGTTTCACAGCTTAATTTTGTCTCACAGCTTAATCTAAGATTTGGCTGCACGGTCGCCCTAATTTTGCCTTGCTAGCCTTTCTGCGAAACTCTGGACTCATCTTAACGTGACGTGACGTTACTCCAAAATTAGGCTTAAGTCAGGTTGAATGCCACCCGGACTCTGATAAGTTGAATTAGGTTAATTGTCGTTAAATTGCCCCAATCTGGTTGGGTTGTTTTGCGGAGAGTTGTTGAATCGTCCTAGTTTTTGAGTGGTGGGGCGATCCAACAAGGAACTCCAGGGTTGGCAGGCAACGCTACCTTGCTGGAGTGTTGTGGGGTGTTGGGTGGTAGGACTATGGCACTGATTGTTCAGAAATATGGTGGCACTTCGGTAGGGTCGGTCGAGCGAATTCAGGCCGTGGCCCAACGGGTCAAGCAAGCAGTCGATGCGGGCAATTCTCTGGTGGTGGTGGTCTCGGCCATGGGCAAGACGACCGATGGACTGGTGAAGCTGGCGCATGAGATCTCCAAAAATCCCAGCCGCCGTGAGATGGATATGTTGCTCTCGACGGGGGAACAAGTGTCGATCGCCCTGCTCAGTATGGCGCTGCAAGAACTGGGACAACCGGCGGTCTCCATGACTGGTGCTCAGGTGGGGATCGTCACTGAGGCTGCCCACACCCGCGCCCGCATTCTCAGCATTGAAACTGAGCGCCTAGAACGCCACCTGAACCATGGAGAGGTGGTCGTCGTCGCTGGCTTTCAGGGCATTAGCAACAGTGATGACCTAGAAATTACGACCTTGGGGCGGGGCGGCTCAGATACCTCGGCAGTGGCGCTGGCGGCAGCCCTGAAGGCCGATGTCTGTGAGATCTATACTGATGTACCGGGAATTTTGTCCGCCGACCCTCGCTTGGTGCCCGATGCCCAACTGATGACAGAAATCACCTCCGATGAAATGCTGGAGTTGGCCAGCTTAGGAGCGAAAGTGCTGCATCCCAGAGCCGTTGAGATTGCCCGCAACTATGGCGTGACGCTGGTGGTGCGTTCCAGTTGGACGGATGACCCCGGCACGCGCGTCATTTCGCCGACGCCCCAACCCCGCCCCCTGGAAGGACTAGAGATTGCTCAGCCAGTTGATGCGGTGGAGTTTGACACCGACCAGGCAAAAGTGTCGTTACTACGCATTCCCGATCGCCCTGGGGTGGCGGCGCGTTTGTTTGGTGAAATTGCCGACCAAAACCTTGACATTGACTTGATTATTCAGTCCATCCATGAGGGCAACACCAACGATATTGCCTTCACCGTCACCCAACAGTCGCTCAAGCGAGCCGAAGCTGTGGCAGCGGCGATCGCCCCTGCCTTGCGCAACCATGCCGACCCCGCCTATGGTGAGGCTGAGGTGATGGTGGAACGGGCGATCGCCAAGGTGAGCATTGCCGGAGCGGGGATGATCGGTCGTCCGGGGGTGGCAGCCCAGATGTTCAGTACCCTGGCCAATGCGGGGGTCAATATCCAGATGATCTCCACCTCTGAGGTGAAGGTCAGTTGTGCGATCGCGGCTGCCGACTGTGACCGGGCGATCGCGGCCCTGTGCGACGCCTTTGAGGTGAGTTCCTCCCCGGCCCAACTGGAAACCTTTAAAGCCCACGATGAGGCGATGCCCCCAGTGCGCGGCGTGGCGCTAGACCTGAACCAGGCGCAACTGGCGATTCGTCACGTTCCCGATCGCCCTGGCATGGCAGCCAAAATATTTCGCCTGCTGGCAGAACACGCCATCAGTGTGGACATGATCATCCAGTCGCAGCGTTGCCGCCTGAAGGAGGGCTGCGTCACCCGCGATATTGCCTTCACGGTTGCCCGTGCCGACGCCGATGCTGCCAAAGCTGCCCTAGAGGCCGCCGCTCCAGAACTGGGGTGTGGCGAAGTCACCGTGAACCGGGCGATCGCCAAGGTCAGTGCGGTGGGGATTGGCATGATTGGTCGTCCGGGCGTGGCGGCGCAGATGTTCCAGGCCTTGGCCAAGGAGCAGATCAATATCCTCATGATCGCCACTTCCGAGATCAAGATTAGCTGCGTAGTGGATGAGGCCGAAGGGGTGCGATCGCTGCAAGCCGTTCATGCAGCCTTTGGTCTGGGTGGCAATCCTCAAGTCAGCGTCCATGCCCAGCGAGAAGGCGCAGTCTTTCAGTAAGCAGCGGCATCAGTGCACCGAGCAGGGTTGCCGTGCAACTCTGCTTTGTTGATCACACCCTACGCCACCTGGACATGACGAACCACGTAGGCCACATGTAGGGGATACCCGTTGGCATAGAGGGCGTCTACTCCCTGCAAGGCGCTGTCGCGGTTGGTGTAGGAGCGCAAAACTTTTTCAGTGCCGTTGGAGTATTGAATGCAGAGTTGCCAGATCATGACCGTTCCCCCAATCCAATGACTTGAATGACTGCAATAACTTCATCAAAACTTCACAAATTATCCTATTACTTCATCAAAACTTTGCACTCCGTGAGATCTCTGAATGCGATCGCCCCTTGCCTTGAGATCATGTCATCGTTGCAGGCCCGCATCTCCTAGCCCTGTTCCCAACTTGGGAGCAGGGGAACGCGCCTTGGCCTAACCTGTGTGTGTAGCGCTATCGCTAACGCATCCCATAGCTGAAAGGCTAAAAAAACGTGAATTCGGGATAAGCTGAAACCCTTGCTGTGCCGGGCGCGACGCGCCCGG
>DVEB01000092.1 GCA_015295905.1 Synechococcales cyanobacterium M55_K2018_004 | reverse complement strand
CGCGCACCCTAGCCCAGGCATACTGGATAATGTCCTTGTGTTGTTCCCAGGTGCCTGGATTTTTCATCTCCCAGAGGCGACGAGCATCGGCCTCGATCGCAGACCAGGAATGGCTCCGAAACGGCTCACGGGTAGCGAGGCCATAACCATAGTTGAAGGCAGGTCTGAGGCTTTCATACGTTGCGCCGCTGCCTATAAGATGGGCATCATAAAAGGCTCGGAAGTCAGCGTCGTAGGTTTGCAGCGGAGAGAATTGCTGCGAGACGGGCATTGCTTCAAGTTCAACTTCCTGGCGACGCGGGGGTGACGGTAGGGGCTCGGTCTTTTGTCCAATCGCTTGACCGAGGACAACGCCTTCTACAACACGGGGGGCTTCCCCCACCACAACCACCTCATCCACTTCGAGTATCTCAAATGTATGCTCTTGAAATGGCTCAGGACTTGTGTCATTGCTACGGTTCACCGGATGATGTGGCTCATCAACGGTTTTATCAATGACTTGCTCAACAGTTTCATCGATGATTTTATCAATGGCTGCATCTTGCATCACCACATACTGTGGTCTTTCGCGTTCGGCGACAGTGGCATGAACTTGCATTTCCCTGGCCTGTTGTTCAAGATTGACCATTTTGAAGCTGGCCAGAATTTCTGCTGCACGAGTCGCTTCACTGTCGGCAACGTTGGCGGTGATCATTGTTCCTCCTTGGCGGACTCCCTCTAGGTAAATATCGACATCGGGAACTGGCACAAACCGACGGAGGTTTGCCAACTTGGGGGCATCGTTTGGGTCGTCGCTGGTCAAAATGTCGAGGTCAGTGGTCGCAAAGCCTTCGGCTTGCAGAGCAGTGTAGGCTCGCATCGCTTCAGTGCGATCGCCAAAAAGTCCAATCACAGTTCTCATGCAACTCCTCCTGAATTCTGGTGGCTATACGCAGCGGAATCGAGCCAACTGAATAGTAAGATTCAATCGTCATGAGGTATCTTATGGGGCATCCAAGGGAAGCCGCTCGATCTCCACGAATTCACGACGCAGCGTTAGTTTTTTCGATGCATCTTCCGGTGTGCGCTGCTTGTAAATACGAATCTCTTCTCGTAGGAGTAAACGTTTTTCTGTTACTGTCACCTCTTCGAGTAGAGGAATAATCAAGATACCATCCTCCTCTCTGGCCTTTGGAATCTCACTCGTGAGATATTGATTGATAGGAATTCTTTCAACAACAATGCGTTCTTGAATGATTGGTGTCTCCACCTGTTCCTCTCGTATTTCAACTCGTTTATGATTTTTTTTCTCTGGTTGTGTGCTTTGCTGAGTTTGTGAAGTAAGTCCTTCTGGTACACCTATCTCAGGATTCACTTGATTGATTTCATTTGAGTTAATGAAAGAGTCACCTCGCTGCATAACAGCATCATTTCGATTTAACACCCTGAAAGCAACGGTTGAGTTCGCTGGATGATGCCCAAGTTGATTTTTTGTTGAATTCGTTTTAGAATCATCCTGAGAGTTACTGGCAGTCCAAACTTGATTGGTGTCGATCGATGCATGATGTTCATCATCCCCGTTAGGTGAAGCGTTCTTGTAAAGCTTCACTTCAGCTTGGAGCGGCGCTCCTGCCTCGAGGCTAGAACGTTGGGTCTCCCCTATCTCACGCCGAGGCGATATGGACTGAACGCTTTTTTGCACGGTTCGTTGTTTGACAACACGCACCTCTTCCCGCAGCAATAGCCGTTTTTCCGCAATGGTCACTTCCTCAACGATGGGCACAATCACCACTCCCTCTTCCTCGCGCATGGTGGGAATATCCCCGCTGATGTACTGATTGATGGGAATCTGCTCAACCACTGCCTTTTCGTGCAGAATTGGCGTTGCAACGACCTCTTCCCGTGTTTCCACACGCTTGTGGATCCGTACTGTTTGCCGGGGGATCTGCCGCTTCATCAGGGTCACCCCTGCTGCCCCTTGCGGCATGACAGCCGCTCCTGTCTGAAGCGATTCCTGTTCGCCAGTTAAACCATTCATCTGCACGATAGTTGTGGTGGTGGCATTTGCTGTGGCATTATGATGCGCGATCGCCCTCCTCTCCACACCGACGCCCCGTGTCGCCCCATTCATCCCACCATGAGCAGTCTCTGCGCTCTTTGGCAGAGTATGCTGTTGAGGTGTGACTGTGGAATGCAACGTGGTGTCTGCTTGCAGGGATGGGTCATGATTTGCGGGTGCAGCGGGGACTGTGAATTCGGTCTGACCCGCTGGAGATTGACTGGCGATCGCCCCCGTCGGCTGACCAACCAAAGGCTGCTGGGCAGAACGCTGCCCCTTCAGCAGCAGCCAGAGCAACACAGGTAGACCAATCAACAGCGGCAGCAACCACCACCAGCGAAACTCGGTATCTGATGCAGTGGGCGGGACTGTCGTTACAGGCGGGACGACCTTAGGGATGGCCGTTGGCTCCGGTACGGATGAGACCGTGAGAGGACAGGTCAACTGTTGGGGGCCATCCGCACGCGTGAGATCTAGCACTACGTTAATCCGCGCTAGAGTGGGATCAATTTGTCCCGTGGCATCGGTCACACTCTCAATCTTGAAGGTGGAGAGCCGCTCCACAGTGAACCCCTTGGCTGCCGCAATCTGGGCACAGGTCTCGCTGGCCTGGCGGATGGCATCCCCAGAAATTTGAGCCTGAGCTAAGGTCGGCGCTCCCCAGCAAACCGCCACGAGGGACAATGCACCCACGGCGGGTGTTGACAGAATCAGGGGGGAAAGAAAGGGCGATCGCTTCATTGTATGGATGCTTTGACCTCAAGCAGGGTAGTTAAGCTATGCCAGAAACAAAACAGTTCAGGTGCCAGATCAGGTGCGGCAGATTCGGTCTGTAACGATCAACGTAATCTAAGAATACTTTGAAAAAATTTGTTTTCAATCGGTATATCTCCAAAGACTGAAGCCGTTGCTGATTTCAACAAACGCGCATTCGAGATCAGCTAAAACCTGCTTAATCCGAACTGACGTTCAGGAATAATTTTGGGTGTGAGCGGTTTGGCGTGTAGCACTATACACGACGGAGTCTGCCTTTCACAGCAAAAATCATGTTTAGCTTCTGCAAGGCTGATTGAATTTAATGAACAGCGTCGATGAGAGATCTCAAGTCTTGCACCATTGCCAGGAGCGGATAGCACTTCTAGCCATAGCCTAGATTTCAGCAGCGCTTTGCACCGTTGAAATCCACTGGATGAGCAAGATGTGAGACAAGAGGTTAGATCTGAGATACGAAGCTTAAACTGAAGAAATGCCAGTGCTTTTCTACAAAAGTTTCACTATCAGTTAAGTTGATTACCAGATGAACTAGCGATCGCACAGATTGACATTCTCAAAAGCCAAAATCGTATGATTCTCCCTTCTCGCCCCTAAAGCATTAGAAAATGGCAGACACTCAATTTCCTGCTCAAGCACCAACGCTCCCACTATCTGCTGCTGGTGCGCGCGTCCTGCTTGGGAGCATCAACGACCCACTCCAACTGGTGATCCCTGTTGCACCAACAGCGTGCACCATGTTTGGTCCACGCGGGCTGTGGTTGTTTGCAGAGAATGGCCCTTTGTGGGTGGCAGATACCGGGCACCATCGCTTGTTGGGATGGAAGAAATTACCAACTGAAGATGGTCAGGCCGCAGATTGGGTGATTGGTCAGCCACACTTTGAACAGGAAGGACAAAATGCAAAAGGCAATCCTAGTCATGCAACGGTGAGCGTCCCTACCGGAATTTGCCAGTGCGGCGAAGGAATGGCCGTCGGGGATGCCTGGAACCATCGGGTGTTGATCTGGCATGAAGTGCCTCAAGACAGTAACGTTCCCGCAGACATCGTACTGGGACAGGCGGATTTTCACCACAATGAACCCAATCGGGGCTGTTTAGAGACAGCAGGCGATCGCCTCCACTGGCCCTACGGTGTGTTTTCCCACGCAGGTAAACTCTTCGTAGCAGACACCGGCAACCGCCGGGTTTTGATCTGGAACCACCTGCCGACTGAAAACGGCCAACCCGCTGATGTTGTGTTAGGCCAATCCAGCATGACTCTGCGCAATGAAAACGGCGGCGGCACGCCCACGGCTGCCAGCCTCCGCTGGGGACACAGCATCACCGTGTGGAACGGCAATTTAGCGGTTGTTGACGCTGGGAATAACCGAGTCATGATTTGGAAGGGCATCCCCACCGAAACTAACACCCCTTGTGCCATCGTTCTGGGCCAACAAACCTTTCACACGGTGGATATCAACCAGGGAAGCTACTACCCTAGCAATCGCTCTCTCAACCTGCCCTATGGCATCACTGTGGCCAATACCTGGCTGCTCGTGGCCGACACTGCCAATTCTCGCCTGTTAGGCTGGCGCGATCGCCCCGATCTCGCTGGGCTTCACGCTGCCCCCGCCGATGGCCTCGCCGCCCAATACGACTTCCAGAGCAAAGGTGAAAACCGCTCCTACGGTCTTCCCCAGCGAGACAGCCTGTGCTGGCCCTACGCCGTCCATGCGTGCGGCAATACCGTGGCGATCGCCGACTCTGGCAATAACCGCGTCCTTCTATGGGATCTGATCCCGACCAATCATTAATGGACTTAACATGACGTCGGCTCGGGTTAAGAGGCTGTTGGGGCATCGCGCCCGGCGCGGTGCCCCAACAGCCTCGCTGTTTCGTGCGTGACGCGCACAGAAAATCCTCTTAACCCGAAAGGCTGATGCATGAACAACATTACTGGGTGGCATCGGCGGCAAGGGCAATCGCCATCGGGAAAATGCGGTGTTCCTGCACCTGCACCCTAGCATGGAGCGAATTTGCATCATCACCGGGCAGGATGGGCACCACTGCCTGAATAATAATCGGCCCACTATCGACTTCTGGAATCACATGGTGGACGGTGCAGCCTGTAAATTTGACCCCTGCGGCTAACGCCTGTTCGATCGCTCGCACGCCTGGAAAGCTTGGTAGGATGCTGGGGTGAATGTTCAGCAGATGGTTGGGGAAGGCATTGATCAGGACGGGGGTGACGATCCGCATCCAGCCTGCCATGATCACCCAATCCACTTGGTGCTGCTGCATGGTCTGTACGATCGCCTCATCTAAGGCTTCCCGACTGGGAAATTCCCTGTGGTTGAGCAACACGCTGGGGATGTTCCACTGGTTTGCTCTGACCGCCGCCTTGGCTGTTGGCACGTTGTAGACCAACACCTGGATTTGAGCGTTGAGTTTTTGGTTGGCAATGGCCTGAGCGATCGCCTCAAAGTTGGTGCCACTCCCCGATGCCAAGACTCCTAATCGCAACGGTTCCCTCGCGAAATGACGCGCCCACACTTGCGGCGGCACTTCGGGAGAGATGAGGCTGGCGGTGGCCAGGGCGGAGTGAGGCATAGTTTCGGTCACGGCAGTTGTCATAGTCGCGCAGCAATTGAGCAGAGCAAACGAGGCAAAACCCCTCTTTGCCACAGACTACCGTAGCATGAGAGAAAGAATGGCGATCGCCCGGTTGTTTTTATGTCTGCACGACGAGTTTTGGTAGGAATTGGCGGCGGCGTTGCGGCCTACAAAGTCTGCGAGGTCATTTCATCTCTAGCAAAGGCGGGGGTAGAGGTGCGGGTCATCCTGACCGCAGGGGCGCAGCGGTTTGTCACCCCCCTGACCGTTGCCACTCTGTCGCGCCAGCCGGCCTTTACCGATGCAGAGTTTTGGAATTCAACCCAGGGACGTCCCCTCCACATTCAGCTAGGCGAGTGGGCAGAGGTGATGCTGATAGCGCCGCTGACAGCGAATACGCTGGCAAAGTTGGCCTACGGCCTGGCAGACAATCTGCTGACCAACACAGTGTTGGCCTCCACCTGTCCGATTCTGCTGGCCCCGGCGATGAATACGGAAATGTGGGAACAGCGTAGCGTGCAGCGCAACTGGCAGCAGGTGCAGCAGGACAGCCGCGTTCATACAGAGGGGCCAGAGTCGGGCCTGTTGGCGTGCGATCGCATCGGTGCTGGACGGATAGCGGAACCGCCCCAAATTTTGGCTCACCTAGAGTCGTTGCTGTTCACGAAGGGTAAGCGAGATCTCTCCGGCAAGCGCCTCCTGATCAACGCCGGAGGAACCCGCGAACACTTTGACCCAGTGCGCTTCATTGGCAACCCTGCCACTGGAAAAATGGGAGTTGCCCTTGCCCAGGCCGCACTCCACCGGGGGGCAGCAGTGACGCTGGTGCACGGGCCAATCGAGGCAACGTTGCTAGACCCCTTGCAAAACACTCGCCGCATTGCCGTCACCAGTGCCGCTGAGATGCACCAAGCCATGACCGAATGCCTACCCGATGCTGACTGGATTATTCTCTCGGCTGCCGTTGCAGATGTGAAACCAGCTGAGTTCCATGCCTCCAAACTCCCAAAAGCAGAGCTACCCACCTGCCTACCGCTGGCACCCGTCGTAGACATTGCCGCTGCCCTGAGCCAACTGAAGCACCCGCAGCAACGACTGATTGGGTTTGCCGCTCAGACTGGGGAGATTGTGACGCCAGCCTTAGAAAAGCTCCAACGCAAGCAGCTAGATGCGATCGCCGCCAACCCCATCGACCAGCCCAACAGTGGCTTCGGCAGCGACCAGAACCAGGCGATTTTGCTGGACAACACTGGGCGAAAAGTGGCGATCGCCCCCTGCACCAAACTCCAGATGGCCCACCAACTCTACGATTTTGTGCAGGGCATCGCCCCCGCCTGAATCGACCCGTCTAAGCATTATCCCGGAGGGCGTGGACAATCTCCCGTTTGATCTGCAAAAACTCCGAGGTGAGCTTCATGTCCAAGTCGCGCTGGGGCGGTAGATCTACCGTGGTTTCCTGTTTAATTCTGCCGGGGTGGGCATGCATAACATAGATGCGTTGGGCCAGGAAGACGGCTTCTTCAATGTCATGGGTAATCATCAAAATGCTGGTGTGAGTCTGTTGCCAGAGTTCCAGCAAAAACTGCTGCATCTGCTCCTTGGTCTGGGCATCGAGGGCACCGAAGGGTTCGTCCATCAGCAACACCTCTGGTTCGTTTGCCAGGGCGCGGGCGATCGCCACCCGTTGCTTCATCCCACCAGACAGTTGTTTAGGGAAGGCTTTAGCAAAGCGGGTTAACCCCACCACATCAAGGTAGTAACTGACCCGTTGGTTAATTTCTTCCCGCGATAATTTCCGCAACCTCAGGCCAAAGGCAATATTCTCTGCCACGGATAACCAAGGATAGAGCGTATAGCTCTGAAACACCATGCCCCGGTCAGCCCCCGGCCCTGGCACAATCTGTCCATCCACCAACACCTGCCCGCTGGTTGGTTGCACCAGCCCGGCAATGATGTTGAGTAAGGTAGATTTGCCGCAACCGGAAGCACCAGCGATGCAAACAAATTCACGGGGATTCAGATAGAGGTTGATATTTTGTAGGGCAGTGACCGATTTTCCCTTTGTCTGGAAAATCTTGCTGACGGACTGAACCTCTAGCTTCGGTTGGAGTAAGCGGTTCTGGAAAGCGGTGGAGGTGTTGAGCGTGTTCTGCACAGGGGAAGGAGGAGGTAGAGGAGAGTAGGTGGACTAACGAGGAGGTTCAAGACAATTCAACAAGACAATTCAAGACTAATACAACGTCAGTTCTGGTTAAGCGGGTTTTGGGGCACCGCGCCGGGCGCGGTGCCCCA
>DVEB01000191.1 GCA_015295905.1 Synechococcales cyanobacterium M55_K2018_004 | reverse complement strand
CACCACAACAAACTGCTACTTTATAGACGGATTCTGTATGAATTGTTGCACGGCGTTGCCGCACAACAATTCAGGTCAAAGGTCTACTGCTCTCCCCGCTGGAATAGGTGCATCGAAGCCAGAGACAGTTTTTTTTGCGCCAATACCTGCTGATACAGCTCCTCCAGCCGAGTTATGTTCCGTTCTAAAGTGTAGCGCTCTAGCACCCGCTGGCGCGCCTTGTGTCCTAGCAGAGCCGTGAGTTCCGAATGGTCCTGACAGAGCGGGAACAAGGTTTGCAGTTGACTGGCGACCCGCTGCGTCTTCAGCACAATCCCCGCCCCTGCCTCTAGGACTTCTCCGTCTGCCCCAGCA
The DNA here is from genome assembly GCA_015295905.1 of Synechococcales cyanobacterium M55_K2018_004. GTDB lineage: Bacteria > Cyanobacteriota > Cyanobacteriia > Elainellales > Elainellaceae > DVEB01. The sequence continues at coordinate 7,352 of DVEB01000191.1, read as the reverse complement.
TCGGTGGCCACACAGGCCACCCCGCAAGCCATTGCTTCCAATAGGGAAAGCGATAGCCCTTCCACCAAGGAAGGCAGGACAAACACATCCGCCCCTCGCAGAATCTCAATGCGGCGCTGCTCATCGGCCACAAAGCCAAACCAGATGATGCCCAACTCTGGGCCATAGAACGGCTTTAGGGTAGAAACGAGAGGCCCATTTCCCACGATCAGCAACTTGCTGTCGGAAGCCATGTCTGCCTGTTTCCAGGCTTTCAGCATCGCCTCAACATTCTTCTCAGAAGCAATTCGTCCCTGATAAACAAAGAGTCGTTTTGCCCCTAGTTCTGTCTTGATCGACGAAAAGCCAGGGGAGTATTTTTCAACGTCCACTCCGTTGGGAATCACGGCCAGTTGCTGCGCCGGCACGCCTAGCTTAACCAGCAAGTCTCGTTGCAGGTTCGAGAACACAATCACCTGGTCATAGTGCGCTAGAAAAGGGGCATACAACTGATACATCAGGTGTTGAGTGCCAGAGGTCAGATTTCGCCGCTTGCGGTCAAAGGGAGGATGGAAGGTGGCTACCAGCGGCAGGTTGAGTTCCTGACAAATTTCGGGCAGCACAAAGTCAAGTGGCGACAGCGTTAGTGAAGCATGCACCAGGTCAGGTTGGAGTCGCCGCAGCGCATCCGTCAGAATCTTGCTCGATTTGGGCGAAGGAATCGTGTATATCTGGGACTTATATAGGCAGGGGATCGAAACTTCCTGAAGTTCGGGAGAGTTTTCGTCAGTGGATTCCTCCTGCGCGAAGTGCAAGAAGCTGACGCGATATCCGCGGTCGAGCAGAGCATTGGTCACTTCGCGTCCGTAGGTGACGTTGCCGCAAAAAGGAGATTTTTTACCAAGCCAGGCAATATGCATTCAAGTATCGGGGAATTGATAATGATTCAGAGTGGGTTGCCCTGATACATGAATTTAATCATCATTTAACGGATTGGAGTATGCTTTGTGACACTCGAGGCAGGTTCTGCTGGGGTGGAACGATCTAAAGACCAGGTGAGGATGCCGCTGGCGATCGCCACTGCCCCCAACACCAAAAACACCACGTGCAACCCTAACCACGTCTCTGCTACCCCCGCTAGCGCCAGCGGCAGGGTGAGAGCAATATTAATAGCGTTGTTCTGTAGCCCAAACACCTTGCCACGCATGGCTTCGGGAGTTTCCTCTTGCACCGTCGTTTGCATCGGGATCCCCACCAGCGCAGCACAGGCGCCAAACGCCACCAGGACTCCTAAGCTGGCGGCAAGATGGTCTGTCAGCAGGGTCAACACAGCTAAGGAAATCCCCATACCAATCGAGCCGTAGAGACTCAGTTGCGATCGCCCAAAGCGTTGACCAAAGTAGCCAATGCCGACCGAAGCGATGGCCATGCCAACCCCACCGGCTGCCAGCAAAAATCCGAACTGCGAGGGCTTCAAGGCGGGCATCACCTCCGCCAGCCGTACCGCCAGCACCGAAAGCGCGGCAAAGATGGAAAACAAAATAATCAGTTGTAGCATTGCTGCCCGCACCTTCTGCTTTTCACGCAGATAGCGCAAGCCATCCCGAATGTTCTCCCAGATAGGGGGGAGGTCATCCTGGGTGGGATTCACTCGCTCCTGCGTCCGCACCAGCAGCAACAACAACCCTGCCAGGACATAGCAACCACCGACCAACAGTTCCTTACCAAGGTCATACCCCTGCGGCAACGGTAACCAGGCCAGTGTGAGCCTAGAGAGGAAACCATCTGCCCAAGCCAGCAACGGTTCACCGACTGCGAAACCCACAATCACCGAAGCCATCATCGTCATGGTATACAACGAGTTAGCAGACAGCAGATGACGACGATCAACCACTAGGGGAATGACGGCTTGTTCTGCTGGCGCAAAGAACTGAGTCAGGGTTGACACGCAAAATGTAATGCCCAAAAGTGCAGCAAAGCCAACAGGAGTGTTTCCCAAGGGGGACCAGCCCTGCGAGAGCCACAGCAACAGCGGCAATGCCAGCACTAACCCCCCCCGCAATAGATTAGTCGCCACCAGCACTAGTTGCTTAGACCAGTGATCGACAAAAACGCCAGCTACAGAGCCAAATAAAACGGCGGGAATGGTAAACGCCACCATAATGGAAGACACCCAACCACTCACCGTTTGGTCTGCGGATTGAAAGTGATTGGTGATGATCATGATCATCAGCACCAAGTACACCTTATCCGCTAGTTGAGAGAAGACCTGTCCGCTCCAGAGCGCCAAAAAAGCCCGGTTACGCAGGACGGGCAGAAAGCCCTGCGGGTCTTCATCCGGCAACGGCGGGAGGTCAGCAATCGCCGCCTCCGTTGGCTGGTCTAGCTCTGGCAACTGTGGCTCCGCTCCCTCTGGGGTGTCCCACTGATCCAACCGCCCTGGATAGTGGTGTGCCTGATCAGCCAGGTGAGTTGCCTCAGCCCGTCGTAGCCCTCCACCAGAATGGTCGAGTTGGGTGAGTAGGGGAGCTTCCAGATCTGAATCGAACAGTCGCTTCATAGGAAAAACAAGTCAGGGCTGGGCAGAAAAGCAGGTATCAATCAGGCTGGCTGACTGGATCGAGCGCTCCAGATGGTACTGGGCATAGCAGCGCAGAGCTTTTTCGAGTGAAAGCCAAACATGCTGGGGGATGGAAGGAGTCTCCGCAGAATTTTGCCAAGTTGTACGGGAGGGGAGCGCTGCACTCACCCAGGCCGTTTCCAGGTTGAGCCAGTCCAGTTGACTCAGTTGTTGCAACAGGAAAAGCTCGATCGCATCTAGTTTGACGACTGGTTCCCCAGCACCAGACTTTGACCGAGGAGCAGAGCGGACTCGATAGCGGACGGGAGACTCCGAGACTTGGTGCGAAGACGCGATCGCCGCTTCTGGAGAGGCCACCCACTGTCCTCTATTCTCTGCTAAATTTAGGAACTCCAGAACCGCAGGCTGAGAATTTATCTGATCTGCATCAACCAGATCGCAGTTGGTGCGATTCGGGCGTTTCCCCATCAAACGATCCAGGACGGGCAGGGTCACCGTTCCGCCAACCCCCGCATGGAAGCCAATCCGCCACTGGGGGTCGGCAAAATTAGGGGTAAGAGGCTCCTGTGAAACACAGCATCGATGCACCTCCGGGGCCACGCCTGCCAGTTTCAGTAGGTGAAAAACGGCATGGGTGAGAACTGCCAGGGTCTCTGCCGCAGGAGTCTGCTCTAGCCGATGTAGATGTTCGCACAGAGCGTTGAACAGTTCCTCCTGGGGTTGATGGCTCAACGCCTGTCCCAACACCACTTCCACCACGTATTGCGCTGCCGTTAACTTGCGTAGATCTTGACTGAGACCCGGAAATGACTCCAAACTTTCCGCCTGAATCACCTTGTCCAGGCTGCGTCCCTGCACAATTAACAAGCGATTCACCACAAACAGTTCGCTGCGTCCCCGCAGGGTGGACTGGTGTTTGCGAGCACCCGGAGCAACCGCACGAACGAGGCCCTGTTCTTTGGTGAGAATCGTCAGGAGGCGATCGCTCTCGCCAATAGCCACCCCCTTGAGGTTGATCCCCGTCGCTTTGTAACTTCCACTCATGCTTGTTTCCCTGAACCGGGAGTGATTGCTCAAACTGGATGGGAGCAACCAACCCTTACTTTTGACTCTGGATCGGAGCATCTAGCATTGCTTCAAGCTGTTGCATCAACTCCGGCCCCCGCGAAGTGCCCAACCGAGTGGCCCCTGCCAAGATCAGGTCAAGCGCTTGCTCGGCTGTACGAATCCCACCCGATGCCTTGATACCAACTTGCCCTTTCGACAACTCCTTCAACAGCTTGACATCAGCAACCGTTGCACCACCGTTCCAACCGGTACTGGTTTTCAGAAAAGCAACGCCCGCATCCATACAGACATCAACAGCCAGACGCTTCTCCGCCTCAGTGAGCAGCCCCATCTCGAGAATGGCTTTCACAGGGCAGCCTGTGGCATCCACAATTTCCGCTAGTTCCCGGTGGACGTCATCTGTCTTACCCATCCGCAACCAGCCCAGATTAATCACCACATCTAATTCTGTCGCGCCATGCTCAACCGCTTCCTGCGCTTCAAAAAACTTAACAGCTGAAGTTGTAGCTCCGCAGGGGAAGCCAATCACAGTGCAAACTTTGGGTATCTTGCCGTGCAACAACTCAACGGCTTGCCGCACATGCACCGGGAACAGACAGACCGAAGCAAATCGATACCGCTCGGCCACGTAACAGGCGTGGGCAACCTGCTCAGCAGTGGCGATTGGACTCAATAGCGCATGGTCAATGAATGCAGCTAAATCCAGATCTGAAAACGCTTTCGACATGACTATTCAGGGTCTTCCGTCTTCAAATTTAACGTAAATGATGGCTCGCTGCCCCTTTCAAAATCCAGCGCTGCCATGCCAACACAGGCCAACAGCCCACAATCGTTCAAGGGGAGAGCATTGCTGTTTATGGCACTACACGTATGGGTGAGGACAACGATTTTTATGGGAAACCGCGCAGCGCGGCGGTTCCCCCAAAAACCTTTTTACATCATGATCGCGTAGCACCATAGATCGTAAGCGCCGCAAAATGCACTCTAAGAGAGCATTTTGCGGCGCATTGAGGAGAATTGGTTCCAACTTCAGTGATGCGGCAACGAGTGCCTAAGCAGGCTTGCAGGCACGCCCTAATCTACAAGTTTCAGTCGGCCTGTTTGAACGTAGTCAAAAATACGATTGATTTGACGGCGCTCATCTTCTGTGAGCCACTGATTCCCAAGAATCACAGAAGTGAGCTGCAGGTGTTCCCGACGACTGATGCACCCCTGAGCAAGCGCCCGCTCCAGCACAGCTTGAATGCCAACCCCCGCTTTATTTGAAATCGATCGCACCATAGATACCTTCAAACCCCTTCAAATTTTGATAACCCCAAACGGCAAGAACATCAGGTCATTAGCCTTACTTCCTAAGCCTCACTTCCTAGGTAAGTAGCGCCTGTAGCGCCTGTATTCCTGCTGCCACTCGGCCTTCACAAGAGCTATCATCACAAGAGCTATCCAAGGGTTCTGTGACGAGAGGCTTCACTTTTTCTATTCTGGCTAGTCATCCCCTAAAACAGGCAAAGCCTTGATGTAGCCGCAATAAAGAAAGAGTAAAAAAATAGACTCATTTTTCTAGTTAGACTCTCCGTATACGGATAGGGAAAGTGCGAGGGTGTCGCTAGAATCGTCCTCAGGTAGAGTGCCCATCATCTTGTCCCAAGCATCAACCTATGCAGATTGAACGTTTGCCTGCTCTGTCGGATAACTACATTTTTTTATTGACTGACGCGGAACAAAGGCTGGCAGCCGTTGTCGATCCTGCGGAAGCTGCTCCGGTTTTGCGACGTTTAGATGCACTACAGGCTGATCTAGTCGCCATCTTGAATACGCACCATCACGGCGATCATGTCGGTGGAAATGCGGAACTACTGCGCCACTTTCCCGAGGCCGTGGTCTATGGTGGGGCGGCAGACCGAGGCCGCATCCCAGGACAAAAGGTGTTTCTGCAAGAGGGCGATCGCGTCACTTTTGCCGATCGGGAAGCCACGGTCATCTTTGTGCCGGGGCACACCCGTGCCCACATTGCTTACTACTTCCCTCCGCTCCACAGTAGAGAGCCAGGAGACCTCTTCTGCGGAGACACGCTGTTTGCCGGGGGGTGTGGTCGTTTATTTGAGGGCACGCCAGCTCAGATGGTAGCCTCTTTGACAAAGCTGAGGGCATTGCCCGATTATACCCGCGTCTGGTGCGCCCATGAGTACACCCTCAAGAATTTGCAGTTTGCCCACGCAATGGAACCGCAGAATGCTGTGCTGAGCGATCGCCTGCACCAGGTGACAGTGGCCCGACAGCACCAGGAGGCCACGGTGCCCTCCGACCTAGGACTGGAAAAGCAAACCAATCCCTTCCTACGGTGGGATCAGCCCAGTCTACAGGCAGCCATGCAGAGCCAGGACCCCGTGCAGACCTTTGCACGACTGCGGGGCAAGAAAGACCAGTGGTAAGACTTGCTAGACTTCAGGCTAGGTGAATTTGGGAACAGCGGCAACCCTCTCAACCCAAACTGAGGTCAAGGCGAGATCACTCGTGAGCAAGCCTGCGGAACAAATCTATGCCCCCCCTTGTCAGTCAGTCGAGCGGTAGGGAGCAGCAATTCTCAACATGAAACTCAATCACCCAAAATGAAAATTACTAATCGGGACGCAGGGAATTTTACCTTTGAGAGTTTTGACGATAATGCTTGTGGCGTTGCTTAATCCAAATATAATGCTTAATCCAAATATAAATATGATTTTTTGAGTGAGGGGCGCACTCCGTGCGCCCCTCACTCAAAAAATCATTGCTTAAATCAGCAACGCCATTCTTGTTTTGGACTGCTTATGTGGGTTGAGAGCATATCACCTTTGCAGGCCCTCATCTCCCAGCTTGGGAGAGGGCTTGAGGGTAAGGGCAAACGTAACATGCACCCGTGTGGGTTTAGCCCGCCCATAGCAAGCTAAACCCACTTCTAATTTTCATGCTGAGAATGACTGAATTTTTGATCAGAAAGTTGCGATCGACCCCGTCATTCAAGTTAGAATGATGTGTCTGACTCAATTGGGAAAGCTCATGGCGAAACGTGTTCAACTGGTCTTAAACCAAGATGTTAACAAGTTGGGTCGAGCCGGAGATCTGGTCGAAGTCGCTCCTGGCTACGCCCGCAACTATTTATTGCCAAAAGGAATGGCAGTCCGCACTACCCCCGGTGTCCTGAAGCAGGTCGAACGTCGTCGCGAACAAGAGCGGCAACGCTTGCTAGAACTAAAGCAAGAAGCCGAAGTGATCAGGGTTGCATTGGAGAAGGCCAGCACCTTCACAATTGCCAAGCAGGTGGGCGAGAAGGAAGCCATCTTTGGGAGTGTGACGAACCGAGAAGTGGCCGAGGTGATTCACTCCGTCACTGGGCACGAAGTGGATGCACGGGGCATCAAAGTGCCCGATATCAACAAATTGGGCACCTACAAGGTGGAACTCAAGCTGCATCCCGAAGTCACCGCGACGATCGACATTCACGTCGTTGCAGAAGGCTAAGACTGCACCAGGGGTTTCTTGTTAATCGGGCCTACCCATGACTCTGGGCAGGTCTCAATTTTAAAGATTTGATATTTTACTGAATTAGTACATTTGAACTCTGTGATAATTGTCGCAGAGTTTTTTGATGATGGCAACGAACGTCTATAGCTCTAACGAGTTCTAAGTCTTCAGCCTCTCATACCGACTCTGTCGGTTATTGAGTCGGTTTGTCGTGGTGTAAAAC
>DVEB01000164.1 GCA_015295905.1 Synechococcales cyanobacterium M55_K2018_004 | reverse complement strand
CTAATTAACCCAAGATGGATTCACCCTAATCCTAACTAGAGAAGCCCTAAACTCCCTGTAAACTGAAGACTAGTATTAGATTTTCTTAAGAGGTAGCACCGTGTCGCCGCAGGAACTCGTTCTCATGCTTACGTCGATTGCATTTGGAGTCGCTGGGCAGTTTTTCTTGAAATCCGGTGCATTGAAACTGGGTCGAGTCAATTTTGACAACTTCTTCAGCCACATCCTGAATATTGTCTTTACTCCAGAACTCATTGTTGGGCTGGCCTTCTATGGTTTGGGTGCAGTGCTCTACATTCTCATTCTGACCCGCGTTAATCTCAGTGTCGTTGGCCCAACGGTTGCACTCAGCTACGTGTTCTCAGTCCTGCTCGGGTATTTCATTTTTAGGGAAGCCATTCCGATGGTGCGGCTGGTGGGGCTGGGGTTCATCGTTGCGGGGGTCATTATGGTGATCTGGCAAAAGTCTTGATATGGGTGTGGACTGGATGTGGGTGTAGACTGGTGACTCAACTCCGGTTTGGCAGCAATCACAAAAAGCGTTGCAAGACGGCCGCAGTTTGTGCTCCTGTCAGTTGCCAGCTAAACTGAGCAGCACGGGCCAACCCTGCTGTCTGCAAGTGCGATCGCATCTGCGGTTGAGTAGCAACCTGCTCCATAGCCGCCGCAATTTCCCTGACATCCTCTGGATTGACCAGCAGCGCCGCATCTCCTGCCACTTCTGGTAAAGCCGATCGGTTAGAGGTAATCACAGGAGTACCACAGGCCATTGCCTCCAGCACTGGCAGACCAAACCCCTCCCACAGACTAGGGAAGACCAGTGCGATCGCTTGTCCCAGAATTTGGGGAAGGTTCGCGTAGGGCACGTAGTCCACCATTTTTACCTGAGCCGCGATGCCCAACTCAGTTGCCTGAGCCATCAGCCGAGGCGTGTAGCGGGCATCGAGCGGCCCCACGAGCCACAGTTCATACGCCCGCGGCTTGGGCAACTGAGCAAAGGCAGTGAGGATGCGACTCACATTTTTGTGGGGGTCGCACCGCCCCAAGTACAGAAAATAGTTGCGGGTCGGCAAGTTGAGTGGACGAAAGTGGCTGGCATCATAGCCCAGAGGAATGGGCGTCAGTTTTTGGGCAGTCATCCCAAATTGCTGCATCACTTCATCCGCTGTGGCCTTTGAATTACAGAGAATGTGTTGGGCCTGCGCTAGGACGCGTGGCACGTAATAGCGGAAGTAAGGCGTGAGGGGCGATCGCCAGTTGGGAAACCGCAGCGGAATCAGGTCATGCACCATCACCACTGAGCGACATTGGCTAAACAGTGGGGCTTCCGGCAGCGGCGAAAAGAGGAGGGGCTTAACTTGCTCAAGAGAACTGGGCGATCGCGCTCCTAATGGCTGGTGCGTCAGGCTGTAACAAAGCCTGGGTAACGTGAGTTGGGTCCACACCAGTCGGCGCAAGTGGCCTGCCTTACCTGCATCAGGACTAAGGTTAGCGGGGACTGAGCGATAGTGGTATGTGGTTAAACCTTGGGCCTGCAAAAATTCCCGCGGCTGAGGAGACAGCAGCGTCAGGTTGAGCATTTGCAGGTGGGGCAGCACGTTGATGGCATAGTTTGCAATTCCAGTGCGGCGCTGACCCACAACTGCAAGATTGACCATCAGGGGAGTATCGCTGACCACAGAGGCGAAGGCGTTAGCGGTGCTGTCGGGAGAGATTAAACGAACCACATAGATTTTGAGATGTCTGACACAGCAAGGGCATTTCAGCATGCTGGGCAGTGACCGTTCTGGCAGGAGCGCAGACCTGTGAGCAACCTACTCCGCCTTAGCCTGCAATTCGATCGGGGCTGCTGGACTACCTGCGGCTGCCTTCAAAGGCAGCCCCTGGTTGTGATTGAGGCTCAAGTTGCCGCGGGTCTGCTCACGGGTCTGCTGTTGATACGCTTCTGCAACCTCTTTTGCATCTCCAATCATTTTGACGACATGGTTTTCAATCCACATGGCGCGATCGCACAGTTGCAGCAGTTGATTCACAGAGTGCGTCACCAGCACAATTGTCACGTCTCTGTGAAACGACAGCAGTTTGTCTTTACACTTTTGACGGAAGCGAATGTCTCCCACACTCAACACTTCATCGATCAGCAAGATCTCTGGGTCGAGGTGAGCAACCACCGAAAAGCCCAACCGGGCCGTCATGCCTGTGGAATAAATGCGGATGGGATTATCGATGAACTCGCGCATTTCAGCAAAATCGATAATCTCTTCCATTTTCGCCCGCACCTGACGACGAGTTAACCCCATCAGGATGCCATTCAATTCAATATTTTCACGGCCTGATAACTCAGGGTGGAAGCCAGCTCCTAGCGCCAGCAATGGGGAAATTCGCCCCCGTACCGACACTTTCCCCTGAGTTGGCTGAATCACACCAGCAATCAGCCCTAGGGTTGTGCTTTTCCCGGCGCCATTGTAGCCAATGATGCCAAATCTCTCCCCCCGATAGACCTCAAAGGAAATGTCACGCAGAGCCTCAAAACGCTCCTGTTTAAACGCCCTGAGGTTATGAGGAAAATTAAACAGAAGGTTCTTGATGCCGCCAATCCGATGGTAAATCGGGTAGGACTTGCTCACCCGCTGAAAACTAATGATTGGCTCTCTCATACCACTTCCGCAAATCGCCACGACAACTTTCGATAAACGACATACCCCAGCCCTAGAAACAACAGGGAGTATCCCAGACTTACGACTAAGTAACCCCAGTCCAACGTGCCATCCATCAGCATATTCCGCCAGTTCACCATCAGAGGAGCTACCGGATTGAAAAAGATGAGATGACGATACTGGGTAGGAATGAGCTCAACGCTATAGAGAATTGGCGTGAAATAAAAGACAAGGTTCAACAAAATGGAGACAAGTCGCTCAATGTCTCTCAGGAACAAATTAAAGGTAGCCAAGATGAGGGTAATGCCATGCACCATTGCAGCCTGCACGACCATCAGCAAGGGAATGCCGTAGACCCAGTGGACTGAGGGCAGTTTTTGAAAGACCAAGAGAAACACCACAATGACCGGCAATGATAGAAAAAAATGGGTCATGTGGTTGAGCACGACCGCCATCGAGATGATGTCTCGCGGGAAGTTGACCTTCTTGATGATGGGGGCATTGTTGAGAAAAAGCTGAGGTGCACTGTCTACGCTGTTGGAAAACCATTGCCAGGGAAGCAACCCCGATAACAGAAAAAGCGGGTAATTGGGGATGGGCACTTGCATGACAACCTGAAAGGCGATGTAGTAAACGAAGGCAAACGCCAAGGGACTGGCCACCGACCACAAATAGCCCAGCATTTTGTTGGTGTACCGAACCTTCATCTCCTTCTTGAGAAGAACCAACAGAAGGTCGCGGTAGTTCTCAAAATGATGTGAGTTGTTGAAGTGTCTAACTAAATTCATGCCACTGCCTCGGGCGATCGCCCGTGTCCTCACAACGTTATCACACTCTAGAAACATCACTAGACGGCATCTGGTCCTACGGTTGAACCATCAGCTCCCTTGCCCAGCAACTCAAGAGCGTTTCGCTTCGCTGCGCTCAGGGGTGGACGCTTCCCTGGCAGGAACGAAGGCCGCCCTTGCGATCGCCGATTGCCCATGCTAAGGGGGCTATTCCCCTAATGAACCATCTATCTAGTTGAGCATCAATGGATGATAATACTCTACTCTTGAACGATCCAACTAAAACGGTTAGGCCAGTCCTGATGAATTCGCACAACTGGTCAACCGGATCCAGAATCGTCGGGTACGCCCCTGCGAACAACCATCGCTGAGCAAGGGAGCAACTTTCCATCGCACGCAGACCCAAGAGACTATGAAAACGGCAGTTGTACACGAGTGGCTGGTGACGTATGCAGGCTCAGAACGAGTCTGTGAGCAGATGCTCTTGCTCTATCCGCAGGCTGACTTATTTAGCCTGGTCAACTTCTTGCCAGAGGATCTGCGGTTTTTCATCCAGCACCGAGCCGTACACACGTCGTTTCTGCAAAACTTGCCCTTGGCCCACAAACACTTTCGCAGCTACCTACCACTGATGCCCCTGGCGATCGAGCAGTTCGACCTGACCCCCTACGACCTTGTGCTATCCAGCCATCATGCCGTGGCTAAAGGGGTGCTCACCCGGGCTGACCAGCTTCACATCAGCTATGTGCATACCCCGGTACGGTATGCTTGGGACTTGCAACAGCAATATTTGCAGGGGGCCGGATTGAAGCAGGGGCTTGGTCGTATGGTCGTCCAGATGGTGCTGCACTACCTACGCCTATGGGATGTGGCAGCAGCCAACCGGGTTGACCATTTTGTTGCCAACTCGCGCTATGTGGCTCGCCGCATTTGGAAGACCTATCGACGCAGGGCCACAGTCATTTACCCCCCCGTGGCGATCGCCCGGTTTCATCCTCACGCCAAGCGGGAAGACTTTTACTTAACCCTGTCTCGTTTTGTGCCCTATAAGCGCGTGGATTTAGTGGTAGAAGCCTTTACCCGCTTGGGATTACCGCTGGTCGTGATTGGAGACGGCCCCGACTGGTCCCGGGTCTGCTCACTGGCAGGGCCAAATATTCAGTTACTAGGCCACCAGCCAGATGCAGTGGTTGAAGACTATATGCAGCGCTGCAAGGCATTTGTGTTTGCTGCTGCTGAAGATTTTGGCATCACCTTGGTAGAGGCTCAGGCAGCCGGTGCCCCAGTCATTGCCTTTGGTCGGGGAGGGGCGGCAGAGACGGTGATTCCGGGTAAAACTGGGCTATTGTTTCCGGAACAAACCGTAGAGAGTTTGGTGAATGCTGTGGAAATATATGCATCGGGGGCTTACTCTTTTCATCCAGAAGTTCTGCGCCAGCACGCCGAACAATTTGCTCCAGAGCGGTTTCGTTCCCAACTCTCTCGCCTAATTGAACAAAAATGGACGGCGTTTCAGCGAAAGGATGACCTAGAGTATTAACGTGAGGAGTGACAAAACCACATGCAACTACATCGTGTACTCAAGCCTACGCTGGCTACGCTTAGCATTTCCACTCGGTCACTGCCAACGGTGCTGATCATGGTGCTGTCAGACTTGGGGGCACTCTGGTTGGCTGGAACAGTGAGCGTTGGGGTGAATTTAGCGCTAGACAAGGCGTTCCAGGCATCAGTGTACTGGCAGCTTTTCCCATTATTGGGAATTTTTATTGTTGTCTACGCGGTGATGGGGTTGTACCCTGCGGTGGGCTTCAGTCCCGTTGATGAGTTGCGCTCAGTGAGTGTGTCTACTAGCCTGGTATATTTCATGCTAGGGACGGTCATTTTGCTGCGCCAGGACGACAATGCCTACTCCGTCTGGATTTTTACGTTTGCGTGGGCACTCTCGATCTTGGCAATTATCCTGGCGCGGGCACTGACCCGCTATTTGTTCGCAAAACGCAGTTGGTGGGGGTATCCAGTACTTGTCCTAGGTGCGGGTAAGACCGGGGAAATGGTGATCCGGACGTTGCAGCGACGGCCCCGGATTGGCCTCAGACCCGTTGCGGTTTTGGATGATGACCCCCAGAAGCACGGAATGCTTGGGGGGGTGCCTGTGGTGGGGCGGCTACGGTTAGCGCCAGTGTTAGCGCGATCGCACCGGATTCCCTACGCCATCGTGGCGATGCCCGGTGTGCCCCGCGATCAACTGCTCGATCTGCTGGAACGCTATGGTCAGACCTTCGCTCACATGCTGATCATTCCCGATCTCTTTGGCTTTTCGAGTCTCTGGGTAGAGGCCAAAGACTTGGGCGGTGTCTTAGGACTAGAGGTGCGACAACGACTGCTACTCCCAGTCCCCCGCCTGACCAAGTTTTTGATTGACCGGGTGATTACCTTGACGGTGGGAATGCTGGTTTTGCCGTTCATCCTGTTGATCGCAGTGCTCGTGCGACTCGATTCTCCTGGTCCCATTTTCTATGGCCAAATTCGCATTGGGCAGGATGGCATCCCCTTTAAGGCCTGGAAGTTTCGCACAATGGTGTGCAATGCCACAGAAATTTTGGACGACTATCTGGAGCAATACCCAGAGTTGAAGGAGGCCTGGAAGCGAGACCAAAAGCTCCGTAATGACCCGCGTGTGACCCGCATTGGACGTTTCCTGCGGCAAACTAGTCTGGACGAGTTGCCCCAACTCTGGAACATTTTGCGGGGGGAGATGAGTCTAGTTGGCCCCCGTCCCATTATTGACGAAGAAATCGAGCGGTATGGCGAAAAATTCTTGCTCTATACCAAAGTGACACCAGGACTAACGGGGTTGTGGCAAGTTTCCGGACGCAATAACTTACCCTACGAGGAGCGGGTCAACCTAGATGCTTACTATGTCCGCAACTGGTCAGTCTGGCTGGATCTCTATATTTTGCTGCGGACTGTGTGGGTCGTGATCTCCGGCGAAGGAGCTTACTGACATGGCAGATCATGCAGGAGCTTCGCCAGTTTTCCAGAGGGTGTTTCGTATCAGTTTGGTCGTGCTACCCTACGTCAGCTACGTCGGCATGATCGGGCTGTTTGCCGTGTTGGTTCACCTGCTGTGGCGGCACCGAAGACTGGCGCTCGATCCTGCGTTGGCGCGGGGCTTGGGGGCGATCGCCCTGCTCCTGCTCCTCAGCAGCATCGTGGCTGTGAACCCAGGGGAAGCTTGGCTACAACTGACCAACTTTCTGCCCTACTTTTTGTTTTTTGGGGCATTGCCGTGGATTTTGAGCGATCGCTTCCTGCGCGCCCAAATTGCCCGTGATGCGGTTCTCGCTGTCATTCCCCTCAATCTCTATGTCCTGGTGGAGTATAGCCTGAAGGCACCCTGGTTGCCTGTGACGCTCCAGCAGGTACCGTTCGTTGCCTGGGTACGCGCTGCCCCCCACGCCGGACGTGCGATGGCGACCTTTGGCCACCCCAACACGCTGGCTAGCTACCTAGTCCTTGTTCTGGGGCTGGGGTTGGGGTCTGTGTTGCTGCGGCTACGACGACCGGGGGCGCCCCCCCCGGTTTTTATGGACTGGGGCGATCGCCTGCTCTCCATTGGAATTGGTTTGAGCCTGTTGGGAATCTTCTGCTCCGGGTCGCGTAATGGCCTTTTGGTGGCCGTGTCCCAACTGTTGATTTTTGCGCTGTGTGTCCGGTCGAACCAATGGCTCCGTTGGGGTGCCCTGGCAGGGGTGGGGGCAGTTGGGCTGGGGGCAGCAGTCCTGGGCATTGGGGGGCGCATACTCGCACCCGCGGCCTGGACAACGGACCCGCGAGTGCAGGTGTGGCAGTTTGCCCTGGATCTCTTGGCACAACGTCCCTGGTTAGGCTGGGGGCTGGGCAATTACAAGTTGCAGTATCCTCCTGGTCTGATCCCAGGCTATGAGTACATTTCCCATCCTCATAACTTCTGGTTGTTGCTGGCAGTCGAGGCAGGCATTCCGGTCATGCTTGGGTTGACTGTCTGGGTCGGCATGATCTGTGCTCGTGCAGCCCGAACCCTGCTAGAGGGAAGGCTCAAGCCTGCCGATTATGCTCTGTTGATCGGCTATGGCCTTGCCTTTTGGGGGAGCATTGCCTTTGGGCTGTTTGATGTCACTCTCTACGATGTGCGCGTGAATGCAATGAACTGGATCATTTTGGCCGGGATCTACTCCTTTAGTCATTGGAACGTCAGTTCTGGCTAAGAAGGTTTTGGGTCACCGCGCCGGGCGCGG
>DVEB01000291.1 GCA_015295905.1 Synechococcales cyanobacterium M55_K2018_004 | reverse complement strand
ACCGACTCAATAACCACAGAGTCGGTATGAGTTAAGAGTTTTGAGGCACCACGCCGTGCGCGATGCCCCAAAATTCTTGATCTTCCGTGCGCGACACGCAGGGAACATGAAGGGGGTCAGCCAATCCCGAATTCGCGTTAACGAACCTCTTCTAAGGTGTGATCGGGGTTAGAAGCAGGCACTTCAAAGACATTGTAGTAGAGATACCCTGCCACAATAGCGCCCAGAATAGGAGCAACCCAGAATAACCAGACCTGACTAAACAGCGCAGGCCCAGCAAAGATGGCAGGGGCAAGGCTCCGTGCCGGGTTGACCGAAGTATTGGTCACCGGGATGCTGATCAAGTGGATCAAGGTTAGGCAAAGACCGATGGGAACCGGAGCAAAGCCTTGGGGGGCACGACGATCGGTTGCACCCAGAATCACCAGCACAAAGATAAAGGTGAGGACCAGTTCAATAATGAAGCAGGACGCCAGGGAAAAGCCACCGGGAGAGTGGGGGCCAAACCCGTTTGCCGCCATTGGGTTTGTGCCAGCATAAGCCGCCTCCAGACCCCCTTCCCGTCCAGCTACGATTAAGTAGATGACTCCCATAGCAAGAATGCCACCTATCACCTGAGCAATGATGTAGGGTAACAGCTCAGAACCAGGGAAGCGTTTCGCTATCCAGAGGCCAAAGGAAACAGCAGGGTTGAGGTGACAACCAGAAATATGACCGATGGCGTAGGCCATCGTTAGGACTGTTAGGCCGAAGGCAAGCGAAACCCCTACTAGAGCAATGCCCAAAGTATTCGGATTATTGGGATCGTAGGGAAAAACAGCCGCCAGCACGGCGCTACCGCAGCCACCAAAAACAAGCCAGAAGGTGCCGATCAATTCGGCAATAAAACGTTTTGCTAAAGGCATTTCAGCACTCCTACCGGAAACAGCGCATAGTCGAGAGAGGAGAGAGCAGTTTTACAGCAGGCAGTCACGAGGTCAATCAAGACGGGAGATGACACAATGATCGCCTGGGCTAGAAGGAGACAATTCCTTGCTGATTGGCTTCGAATTGACACTCGGCAACAAGCGCCTAGAGAAATCTGCCCACTTAACACTTAATGACAGTTGTGATGAATAAGACCGCTTCATTGGTCAGGAAAAACCCTGAAGCACCCTGAGCAATTCTGACGCAAGCCAACCCCTAATACGAGTCTTACTTGATACAAGTAGCTTGCGGCAAATTATACCACCCATATTTTGGGCGCGATCGCCCCCCAGTCATGCCTAGCCCCTCCCTCAGCGCTGCACTCTGCCGGTCTGCCCCCTTAGCGACTAATCCGCAAAATCTCTGGCTTCACCCATCCTAGTCACCAAGCCAGAAATCTCTGATTCAGTAGGAAATATCATGAGTCGTCACCGCTCCCACCAGGACTTGGCTTTAATTATGCATTAATCTTTTTTTAAGATTTATCACTTCCAGGCTTTGGGGCTGACGGGTAGACGAAATCACACCAAAAACTCTGAGAGGCCCATGAGGCGAGCCTCTCAGAGTTGTATCAGTGCAAGGAATAAGCGCTGGAAATGCCCTCTGGAAGGACGTTTCACGGTGCAGTCTATAAAATTAGTCCACAAAAATTAGTGCACAGAAGTCGTGTCACTAGAGGCGATCGCCTGATTAGCATTCTTTTCAGCAAGGTAGGTATTGAGGAGGGTGCTGACAAAGGAAAGGACAACCGGGCCAAAGAGGATCGCCACCCAACCACTGACAACAAAACCAGGCACAACTAAGGAAGCCAACCAGAAGCAAATACCATTAACCACCAACGAGAACAAGCCCAGAGTCAGGATTGTGATGGGCAGAGAAAGAAGCGACAGAACCGGGCGAATTGAGCCGTTGACCAGACCAATCACAACCGCCGCAACCATTGCCGCTGGAAAATTAGCCAGACTCACGCCTGGAAAAATAATGTCTACCACCAGTAGAGCTAGGGCGGTTGCCAAGGTTGTCAACAAAAATCTAAGCATAGGTTTCCCTCCGCGTTTACAAACAGCGAATTATCAGTTTCGGCCACACTTTGATATTAGCGGGTCACCTCATGGCAAGAATGAATTTGTAGGGCGAGAAATCCGTACTTTTGCTTTTCAATTTGGTTTTTAGAATGATAGATAGACACGTAAATGATTAAATTTTCTCTGCCCCTTGATGGAGTTTTTGACTTCAAGATCTCTTAAGCTTTGAGTTAACTTTTATCCTCTCATACCTCAGCAGCAAAGCCTCTCCACTCTGAATTCCCCTGCTTTCGGAGGGCAATGCTAAAGGCGAAAAATCTTAAGATTTTAGTCGTCTAAAATTCGCTTTAATGCGAACTAAGAGATTGCTGCTCGATGATGTTAGTCTTTTACGGGTCTTTGGTTAGTTCTTTGCATGTTGTGTTCTTCAGTGTGAGTTGAAACAATGAAACTTCTCAAAATTGTCTTAGCAGTTGTTTTGCCCCCTGCGGCCGTGTTTTTGGCTTACGGCCTGAGCATTACTCTGTTGATTAATATTGGTTTGACCTTGATTGGTTGGGTTCCGGGCGTGATCCACGCAGTGTGGGCCTTGCAAAAGCAAGCTGAGAAGGCACAAGTCACGCCTCAACAACCTTCGTAAGCACGATGTGCACTTTGCTGTGATTGCGTTTCCAGCACAGCAAAATATCGTCTTAACAGAACGTGAATTCCGGATAAACTGCAATCCTCGATGTTCCGGGCGCAATATGCCCGGAACGTCGAGGGTTTTGGGGCACCGCGCTGTGCGAGGTGCCCCAGAACTCTCTTCATCAGCACTGACGTTAACAGATGTCAGTGCAACAGGCGGTGTGTAGTAGGAGTGAACTTTGCCATTCCCACTACACACCGCTGTTTAAGGCGTGCCACGCAGCATACGGTAGGTCTTAACATTTGCAACGTTAAGTTTTCGTGCGTGCAGCGCACGAAAACTTAACCTCTCACAGGACTTTTCAAACAGCCCCTGAGAGGAATGATTGGGGAATTGTTCTTGACTTCTTTGCACAGCAATTGCCTCTCTTTCGTAGTTTTATTAAGTTGGGGATGTCCTCTCGATGACTGAATTCACTCCCCTATCCTCGGACAGACTTTTGCATTTTGTTCCCTGACTAATTTTTGGCTTAGATCTTCCAAAATGCTTGCTCTACATAGCTTTTAAGCACGATCAAGCAAGTCAGTCACTCCCGTGGAAGCCAGATTTATCCACTACCCAAACCCTCTTTTTTTTGCTAAAAGTAGATTGTCAATCTCTATAGTTTGCTCAAGCAGTGACCCCTGCTCTAGGCTCTCTGTTTTGTTGCTGGAATCTCGCTTCAACCCTTGTCAAAAAGTTTCGGAGCGGGCTGGCAAGTGCAGAGTTTCCGTGGATGCATGTCACGTTTGCCCTCACCCTAAATCCCTCTCTCAAGCTAGGAGAGGGACTTTGAGATAATCGGCTCTCCTTCTCCCAAGTTGGGAGAAGGGGTTGGGGGAGGAGGGCCTGCAAAGGTGACATGCTCTCGTTTCCGTTCTGGGATATTGCTTCCTGATGGCGACAAACCCAGAAGTGCGTTTGATCCTTGATGCTGATCGGCGCATTTCAATCTAATGAGGGTCCCAAGTAGTGGAAGAGGCTGCTGCTTGTGTTACTAACCATCTGTTGCTAACCATCTTGCGTCGCTAACCACTTAACCACTAGAGAATACTAGAGGGTTAGCGCAGCCTCTGAATCGGTGCTGCTGGCTGTGTCAGTCGAGTTACTTGTCGAGTTACCTGTCCATTGTGGAGTGAGTCAGTATGGAATCTCTCGCCTTTCTTCATAGTGCTGTCGAATACGAAAGCAAAGCGCCTATTCCAGAACTCACGCTCGACTGGCACCCGATGTCTGGCACGCTGTTGCCGCTTGCTCCTAGCTTGGTGGCCGCTGCCCTGATTCTGGGGAGTGCCTCCTCTGCCTGGGCTGCTAGTGGCATCGTGCGGACATCCACCGGGGGGCCTTTGAATGTGCGCGATCGCCCCGGTGGTGCTGTGCTAAGAACGATCCCCAATGGTTCTCAGGTTCAACTCACGGGTCGGGAGCAGAATGGCTTCCTAGAGCTCACCGATGGCGCCTGGGTTGCGAAAGAATTTGTCCAAGTGGAGCAGGCCACCCCTGGGGCAACGCCGACCGGCACAACACCTCCCGCAGGTGCGAAGACAGGTATAGTGAAGACAGGGGGGCCACCGCTGAATGTTAGGAAAACACCAGGCGGTGAAATTGTGGGAACCGTTCCCGATGGCACCATACTACAACTCACAGGGCAGCAACAGCAGGGCTTTTTGGAGCGCACCGACAAAACCTGGGTTGACCAGCAGTATGTGCAGGTGGAGGGTGGCGCCGTTGCGATGGCTCCTGCTACGACTACCAGCCCGGCCCCGACTCCGGCGACAACCACGCCAGCCCCTGCCAGCCCTGCGCCAGCAGCGATCGCTCCTGCCAGCCCCATTCCCCCCGCGTCTCCGGCTCCTAGCCCTGCATCCCCCGCTCCCACGGCGGCTGCGGTGCAAACGGGAACCGTGCGAACCAACGGTCAGCCGCTGAATGTACGCGATCGCCCCAACGGCAGCATTGTCACCACCGTCCCTGACGGCTCTCAACTCCAACTCACCGGACGACAGCAAGACGGGTTTTTGGAGCGCACTGATGGCACCTGGGTCGCCAGTCAGTTTGTCATGCTGTCTACTACTCCTGCGCCCCCTGCACCATCCCCCACGCCCCGTACCTCGCCACAGCCAGGAGCGGGGGGAGGACAGATAACCCCGACAACCACCGCCCCAGTCCCAACTGCGACAAGCTCTAGCCGGCAGCAGGCGATTGTTCGCACCAATGGCAGCAACTTGAATGTGCGGCGATCGCCCGGTGGTGCCATTATTGGTAGCCTCCCCAATGGTACTCCTATTGAACTGACGGGGCGACGCAGTGGTAGCTGGGTTGAGCGGACCAATGGCACGTGGGTCTCGGCCAACTGGATCTCGACGGGTTCAACGCCAACCCCCAGCCCCCAGCCCCCGATTGGGAACGATCGCACAACCGCCTTTGTTCGCACCAACGGTAGTAATCTGAATGTGCGGCGATCGCCCGGTGGCGCCATTATTGGCAGCCTCCCCAACGGTACCCGAATTGAGCTAACAGGGCGCCGTAGCGGCAGTTGGGTGCAACGCACTGATGGCACCTGGGTCTCCGGTGACTGGATTGCCAGCCGTCCTTCCGTACCGCCCGATATTGGGGGAGATGTGTCGGTTGGCATCGTGCGAACCAACGGTAGCTATCTCAACGTGCGGCGATCGCCTGGGGGCGTTGTGATTGATAGTGTCCCCAATGGCACTCGCCTCGAACTGACTGGCCGGAGAGCGGACGGTTGGCTACAACTGACTAATGGGGGATGGGTATCGGCTGATTGGGTGGTGCAATAAGTTTGTAGGCTGACGCAGCATCCCTCACCGTCGGCTCGTTGCAGGATCTCTACTTAACGTCAGTTCGGATTAAGAGGGTTTTGGGGCACCGCGCTAAGCGCGGTGCCCCAAAACCCCCAATGTTCCGTGCGCGCCGCGCACGGAACATTGGGGGTTTCAGCCTATCCCGAATTCACGTTACTTAGGGATATTAGAATGAGACGTGTGTAGTCTGTCTAGTCTGTACTGCGATCGCCCCCGCCCGAAGTACCCGTTATGACCTCCCCCAAAAAGCATCTGATTGGCCTTAAGTCCTATCACTTCCGTCACCCCTTAGACTTGCAGGCAACTCAAGCCCTACAGCAGTTTCCTGGATTTGACTTGCTCATTCGGGGGCTGCTTGGCCCTGTCGCAGAGCAGTTTTTTCAGCTGGAAAACTTGGCTTCTGGGATCTTGGTCAGCGAGCAACAACTGCCCCACCTGCACAACATTTTGCTGGAAGCTTGCCAGATTCTTGACCTAGAGCCACCTCAACTGTTTGTGCGGCAAAACCCCCTCCCCAATGCCTATACCTTTGCCATGCGGGGAAAACAACCCTTCATTGTGCTGCACACCTCTCTCATCGAGCTACTCACTCCCGAAGAAGTGCAGGCTGTCATTGCCCATGAGTTGGGTCATCTCAAATGCGAACACAGTGTCTACCTCACCCTAGCAAATCTCTTAGTGCTGGCAGCAGGGCAACTGGCGGCTCCCTTGGGAGGAATTTTGGTGCAGGGCCTGCAGGAACAATTGCTGGAGTGGGTACGCTGTGCTGAGTTTACTTGCGATCGCGCGGCTCTATTGGTTGCCCAAGATCCTCGCATTGTCGCTTCCCTGCTGATGAAGCTGACCGGAGGTTCCCCCTCCCTGGCAAACCAGCTCAACTTGGACGCTTTTTTGCAGCAAGCCCGCTCCTACGAAAGCCTGAGTAACAGCGACCTAGGGAAACTGCTGCGGCAGGCTCAAACGGCACCCTTAACCCATCCTGTGCCGGTGCTGCGAGCAAAGGAAATTGACCGCTGGGCCAGCAGCCAAGAGTATCAAGCTCTATTACAACAGCGCCCAATCCCGTATAATAGGAAAACAAACTCGTATAATAAAAAGGCTGAGTCGCAAAGCGATAAGCAACGCTTGAGTCATCCGGGCGGGTGGCGAAACTGGTAGACGCACCACACTCAAAATGTGGCACCTTCGGGTATGCGAGTTCGATTCTCGCCCCGCCCATATCGTGTATAGGGCTATGTGCTTGTGTATAGCGCTACGCGCATGGATTAACGGCAGTTTCGGTTAAGCAGATTTTGGGGTGTAGTGACCCCTGATCCTTGCTGTTCCGGGCGTGACGCCCGGAACAGCAAGGGTTTCAGCGTATCCGAAATTCACATTAGGTGAGGACAAGGCTTTTTGTGGTAAGCCCTGCTGCGCGGGGTTTACCACAAAAAGCCTGTCATACAGAATCCGTTGCTTATAGGGTCGGTTAGTTTTTGGTAGAACGCGCGCGCAGCGGGCGTTCTACCAAAAACTAACTGCTACTTTATAGGCGGATTCCGTATCATACAGAATCCGTCTGTAAAATAGCAGTTTGTCGTGGTGTAAACCGACTCAATAACCGACGGAGTCGATATCAGGTGAAGTTCTAGGGGTGTCAGCCGATCTCTGCGCTGCTTATGGAACAGGCCATCCTAGGCGGGTGGGCTGTTCATAAATGCGCCTTAGCGTGCGGACATCACGGCTAGAAACAGGGGGTGGAGTTCGCACCTGGCTATAGTAAAGCGCATCAGTTTCCAGGGGACTGTGCCCCCAAATGCCTAGGGCATGACCGAGTTCATGACGCGCAGCAGCCAAAATCTGAACATCTGCCAACCCCGGACGGAGAGTAATGGTTAACCGCTGCACGATCTTTGGCGGAGCATGATCAGAACGACGGACAAAGAATTCGTAGCGGGTCTCGGCAGAACGGGCACGGCCTCGCCCCAATGAAGGCGTGGTTCGCCAGATTTGAATATCGGCGGCGGCGGGAGTGGCAGCAAGGGTGAGGGGCAGGTACTCACTCCATTCGCGAACAGCCTGCTGCACCAATTGCACCCAGACTTGAGAGCGATCGGGTGTGACGCCACTGCTGGCCGGCTCGATATACACCTTAACAGGGAACTCGAACCAGACAAGATATCCCAGGGGAGTCGGACGAATCTGGTCGAAGTAATCGCCGGAGGCATCGGGACTATGCCAGCGGGCTAGGGTGGGGGGGAGTGGATGTGCCCTGAGCGGCGGCAGCGCTTCGCTAGGCA
>DVEB01000147.1 GCA_015295905.1 Synechococcales cyanobacterium M55_K2018_004 | reverse complement strand
AGGGAGGAGATTCGGGGAGGGGGGTGGGGGAGGTAGTTGTTGAGATGTACCTGAGATCTAGGGGTCTTCGGGATTGGGGTCGGGGGTGTTGAGGAGGCGTTGTAGGGTGAGGGTGAGGTCGGAGGGGGGGAAATCAGAGGGAGTGGAGTCCCAGAGTGGGGAGGATGGCGAGAGGGTACTGTTTTCAGAGCGTTCAGAGCGGGGTGAATTGACTGTTGAAGGGAAGCTGGAGAAGTCGCTGCTCTGGCGATCGCTCTGTTCTAACAAGTCCCGCAATTCAGTGACGAAATCGGGCGACGGGGATGGAGCGATCGCCTCTGGAACACTAGGCGCTGCTTCGGCCTCGGCCCCGTGGGCAGCAGGCAGGTCTTGTGGGGCAGCAGCCATCTGGGACGAGTGCTGCGGGATCTGGCTATCTGGCGAGGGGGCTGGTGTCAACGTTGGCAGTTCTGCTGCTGGTAAATCAAGGCTGTCTTCAAGGCTGCCTGCGGTTGGTGAGGCAATGTCCTCCACCAACGAAACATCAGGGGGCAGGACGAAGATACAGTCGAGTTCATTCTCTAAGTCAGTCTCGATCGCTGGTTCAGGCGTGCGGTTGTCAGCCGGGGGTTCCTCTGGAGTTTGGGGGGCGACGCCTGGGGGAGGGAAGACAGCGTTTTCTTGGAAAACCGGCACAGCTTCAGCGGCTGGGGCTGCTGCGTGGAGGACTGTTGTCGCAGCGATCGCAGCATCCGTTGCTGCAAAAGCGATCGCCTCGTCAGAGGCTACCGGGGCGGAAGCGGCTTCACCTGGGAAAGGAAACGCCTCAGGTTCCCCTGGAGGAGCATCGGTGGGCAACTGTTCCGCGGCGACACTCAGCCCTTGCGGGATTTCATCCAGTGACTCTGGCAACGCCACCTCACCCCCCGTTGCGTGCGTCATCTCAGGGGGGGATGTTGGTCGTAGCGTGTTGGCCTCCACCAAGCCAGCGGAACCAATTTGCCGTGCTTCGATAATTTTTTGGGCGATCGCCTCAGACAGGGCCAATTCCTCCGCAACCCTCTCGGCTAGGGTTGCGTTGGGCGTAGATTGGCTTGATTCCCCGACTTCAGCAGGCTGAGTCAGCGGCAACTCCTGAGTCAGATGAGCAGCCGGGTGGCTCACCTCGTCTCCAGGCAGCGCTGTTGCCAGTAGGTCAACGGCAGTTTCGCCGCAGGGCGTCGGTTCCGGGGCGATCGCTTGCAGCGTGGGCAGAGCCACCTGATCGGCAGCAACCGCCTGGCCTGGAGGCTCAAGTTCCTCAAAAGCAACCGCCTGGATTTCAGACAGGTCACCCGGCGATGCTGCCACCGCATTGAGCGAACCTTCAGCAGTAGACGGCGCTACTTCTGCCGCCAGGGTGGCATCAAGGGTGACAATGTCTGCATCCGGTGAGGACAGTGGCACGTCGGAGCCGATGACTTCCGCCGCCAAAGTCTCATCCAGTGTGA
Source organism: Synechococcales cyanobacterium M55_K2018_004 (assembly GCA_015295905.1). Taxonomy (GTDB): domain Bacteria; phylum Cyanobacteriota; class Cyanobacteriia; order Elainellales; family Elainellaceae; genus DVEB01. Next base: position 6,374 of record DVEB01000147.1, on the reverse strand, counting down.
CAATCGTGGCCTCTTCCAGCGGGACTTCGCCAACTGCCTCTGCAATCGGTGTGGCAGCAGGGGCAGGGGCATCGAAGTCAAAGTCAAAATCGTCAAGATTGGCATCCCCAGTAGCAGGTGCTGCACTCGTTGAGTCACCGGCTAGGGGTTGAGTTGGTTGGGGTTGAGTCGTTGCCTGAGCCGCAAAGGGCTGCTTCACCCAGTCCCGAATTTTTTCCAGCCAATTCTTTTTCTTTGTTCTGGGCAGCACCAAGATCGAACGCTTCTTTGGCTCAGGGCGAGCGGCAACAGCTTGAGGCTGAGGAGGATTTTCCTTGGTCGGAGTGGTGATTGAAGCAACTGCATCGGCAGTGGCGGCAGTGCTGGCATCGCTGGGGGCGATCGCCGCCGAACGACTAGCCTCAACTGCTACTGGCTGTTCTGGCACTGCGCCCCTAGAGAGGGCTGTAGCCGGAGATGGAGCGGAGCGATCTGCTAAGGCAGTTTCGTCAGCGTGCGTCAGGGGTTCTGGGGCAGACGGTCGCAGAGACATCTGACCGTTTTCTGGCCGCAGTTGGTTGCCCTGGCCCTCCTGGGCCTGCTGCGGACTGGCCGAGGCGGTTGCCGCTGGCTGTGCCTCTACCACGCTCTTCGGCGACTGCACCCCCTGGGGAGGACGCTTATAGCGGGGTTTGGGTTGACGAGTCACAAGCGGCCTTGTCGGGGCAGTGGGGGCAGGCGTTTCCAAAACTGCGGTAGGGATTTGCGGCTCTGGCTTGGGCTTCAGACTGGCAGGGAGAGGTAGCCTTGTCCGCAGTTGCCGCCACTGGTACTGCAACACGTCAACTGGCGATCGCGTTCCCTCCGGCATCCAGGTCTGCTGCTCGAAGGGGGTCATCTGCCGACGCATCTTCAAAACCTGCCAGCCCATCCAGGCTAGTAGCACCACACAGGCCACATTGCCAATCAACAAACCACCCTGGATTACGGGTGCATAGACCCACAAAACGAGGGCATAGAACATGGCCACACCACTCCAGATGAAGTCAAACCTACGGTAGACTTCCGGCAGAAAAAAAGCGGCCATATATAGAGTAAGACTGGCAAGTGCAACGGCAAGGGCCAGGACTTGGGCAAGCATCGTTCCCATCCCAACGACTACTTCTTCATTTTGCGCGAGATTGGAAGTGTTGATTTGCTGATTTACCGTGAATTCCAGATAAGCTGAACCCGTTAATGTGCCGTGCACGACGCGCATGGCACATTAACGGGTTTCGGGCACCGCACCGGGCGGGGTGCCCCAAACCCGGCCTAACCAAAACTAAGGTTGATTTACCCACGGACGTGAATTCCCGCTGGGATGAGAGAGTCTTCCTGCACCCAGCGGGAATGGCACAATTCAGATCGGTCTACCCAATGCACTGGGCCGAATTAGTATGACACCCTTCGGTTAACGGTTGCTTGCCGAACCACTACGCTGCCTGACGGAGTTTGGCAGTGTTCTCGACCAGGCTTTGAGCAAACTGGTCTAAGCGTTTAGATAACCCTTCGTCTACCAGGTTGCCTTCCGAGTCAAAGGCCTTCCAGGCTTGCCCGATCGCCACCTGTTCCGGAATCACCCAGGCATGAACCCAACGCATGATCGTTCGTAGGTCGTTGAGGGCATTGCTGTTGGACTGCCCACCCAGCACACTAATCAACCCGGCAACTTTGCCAGATAACTCCTCGAAGCCCATCAGATCCAAGGCATTCTTGAGTACCCCACTGACACTGCCGTGATATTCAGGGGTAGACAGGATGAGTCCGTCCGCTGCCCGGACAGTGTTTTGCAGGCGAGCAACATCGGGATAAGCGGAATAGTCATCGCCGCCATCGCAGAAGGGCAAATTCATGTCTCGTAGATCCAAGACTTCAACCTCGGCACCAAGGGCTTCTATGCGTTGAGCCACCAGCCGAAGTGCCCGTTGACTATAGGAATCGGGACGCAAGCTACCACCAATTCCAACAATTTTGACCATAGTGAACTGTCCTCAATGGATAAGCGAATCGTTTTGACCCAATACCGTATACCGTGGCTGATACCTTGACTGAGAGGCAGGGCTGATGACCTGTGACTCATCCTTTGCTCAGCAATGCTTCGCAAGGGAGAAGATGGCCTGAGTTGACCTCACCCCCTCAGGAGGTTTGTGCAATCCAAAAGGATGGAGCGGCGGTGAAAGGGAGTGAATCAGCTACACCGAATCCCAATTCCAAAAACTAGGGCAACAGATGGTGGGCAGGGGAGCAACATCCCTGCGTGGGAAACCGTGTTCCTCACTCTTCCTGCCATCAGCTCTGTCGTGAAATTTTGAAGAATGGGCATAACGTGTGCTGACTTGAGCTTAACATAATTATAAACTCATAACGAGTACGTTTTGTCATTTTCTGTCAATTCTGTCAAAGTTTTGCCAGGACTGGGGAAGGACTGGTTAGGATGGGAAAAGTTACACTGGCACTCATTCTTCCCGTTCCTCTTAACTGTTGTTAACGGTTGCCTGTTGCTGGGGCAGTTCTGCCCTGCCTCTGGCAATCAAACGCAAACGCTTGAACTTCCTCCCCGTGGGAAGCGCAACCAGGAAGCAAAGCACTCCGAAAGCGATATTTAAGATATGAAGGACTTCCGTAAGCAAGCATCGTTAAACCAGCCTCGGACTGGTCAGTCAGAACAGGCTCCGCTGCCCTCTCGTCAGGCGACTCCGAAAAAGCCTGCGGTAACGGGGGCGATCGCCGCGGTTTGGCTGATGCTCCAAACAGTGCTGGTCAGCCCTGCGGTGATGGCACAAAATCCCCCGCCACGCGAACCCCTCACCTACAGTGGGCTGATTGAGAAAATTGAGTCTGGCCAAGTCAGCCGCATTGAAGTGGATCCCGTGCGAAACGTGGCTGAGGTCTATCTCAAAACCCAGTCCCGTACCGCCTCCCCGCAGACAGTCACCCTGTTTACCAATGCCGCTGACAATGAACTGCTGTTTGAAGCAGTCCGAGCCAACGGAGTCGATCTCGATGTACAACCCTCTACGGATGGTAGTACCGTCACTTGGTTGCTAACCCATGCATTGCTGGCATTTCTGTTGATTACTGGGTTGCTGATGATCCTGCGGCGCTCCAGTAATGCCTCCGGTCAAGCGATGAACTTCGGCAAGTCTCGCGCTCGTTTCCAGATGGAGGCCAAGACGGGGGTGCTGTTCGACGACGTTGCCGGGATTGAGGAAGCCAAGGAAGAACTGCAAGAAGTCGTCACCTTCCTGAAGAAACCAGAGAAGTTCACCGCCGTCGGGGCCAAGATTCCCAAGGGTGTGCTCTTGGTTGGCCCACCGGGAACCGGCAAGACGCTGCTCGCCAAAGCGATCGCCGGAGAAGCAGGGGTGCCCTTCTTCAGCATTTCCGGTTCAGAGTTCGTGGAGATGTTTGTCGGCGTAGGGGCTTCCCGCGTCCGTGACCTGTTCAAGAAGGCAAAGGAGAATGCACCGTGCATCATTTTCATCGATGAGATTGATGCGGTAGGTCGGCAGCGGGGGGCAGGCATCGGCGGTGGGAACGATGAGCGGGAGCAGACCTTGAACCAGTTGCTGACTGAGATGGACGGGTTTGAGGGCAACACGGGCATCATTATCATCGCGGCCACGAACCGGCCTGATGTGCTGGACTCGGCGCTGCTGCGTCCCGGTCGGTTTGACCGTCAGGTGACGGTGGATGTGCCTGACATCAAGGGTCGTCTGGAGGTGTTGCAGGTTCATGCCCGGAATAAGAAGCTTTCGCCTCAGGTGTCTTTGGAGGCGATCGCCCGACGCACGCCTGGGTTTTCTGGGGCTGACTTGGCCAACCTGCTGAACGAAGCGGCCATTCTGACGGCTCGTCGCCGCAAGGACGAGATCACCATGCTGGAAATTGACGATGCGGTCGATCGCGTGGTCGCTGGGATGGAGGGCACTCCCTTGGTGGACAGCAAGAGCAAACGCCTAATTGCCTATCACGAAGTGGGCCATGCCATTGTGGGGACACTGGTGAAGGCGCACGACCCCGTGCAAAAGGTGACGCTGATCCCGCGTGGGCAGGCGCAAGGCCTCACTTGGTTTACACCCAACGAAGATCAGGGATTAATTTCGCGATCGCAACTGCTGGCCCGCATCACTGGCGCATTGGGTGGTCGTGCTGCCGAGCAAGTGATTTTTGGAGATGCTGAAGTCACCACTGGTGCGGGCAACGATCTGCAGCAGGTGACCATGATGGCCCGGCAGATGGTGACTCGCTTCGGTATGTCGGATCTTGGCCCGCTCTCCCTCGAAAGCCAGCAAGGTGAGGTATTCCTGGGACGCGATTGGATGTCACGCTCAGACTACTCCGAAGAAATTGCTGCACGGATTGATGCTCAGGTGCGTTCTATTGTGGAGCACTGCTATGACGAGGCTTGCCGCATTATCCGCGAAAACCGAGTGGTGATTGACCGTTTGGTTGACCTTTTAATCGAGAAGGAAACCATCGACGGTGATGAGTTCCGTCGCATCGTATCGGAATATACGAATGTTCCCGAGAAGGAGCAGTTTGTCCCACAGATTTGATTGATAGGGGCTGATAGTTCGGTCAAGTCTCTGAATGATTGCAGTCGAGGAGTAACACTTCTCGACTTTTTTTAGCGGCAGTCAAGTGGGGTTGTGCGGAGGACGACGTCCCTGCCCCCCTTCCATATGGCGCTACGCGCTCATGATGTCAAAAGCTTTTTGTGGGAATCTCTCTCTAAGAAACCCTTAACTTTGTTGAACCCAGTAGAATAGGGTTGAATGCCTGATGCTCTGAGGCTGGCTGTGTAAACTGGCAGACTGTAAACTGGCAGACTGTTGTACGCCAACGTATATACGCCAACGTGCCACCAGCCACAGTGTGACGGGCAGACCAGGGTAAGTCTGGATCGCTCATCGATACACTGCAAAAGGGAAGAAACGTCATGGGACTGTTTGACCGGGTCAGCCGAGTTGTTCGTGCGAATCTCAATGCTGCTGTTAGCGCCGCGGAAGATCCAGAAAAAATTCTGGACCAGGCTTTGATCGACATGCAGGAAGACCTGGTGCAGTTGCGTCAGGCCGTTGCCAGTGCGATCGCCAGCCAGAAACGGATGCAACAGCAGTACAATCAAGCGCAGGCCGAAGCTAACAATTGGCAGCAACGTGCTCAACTCGCACTGCAAAAGGGTGATGAAAACTTGGCACGAGAAGCACTCACCCGGCGGAAAGTGCAACTAGAGACCGCAACTGCCCTGAAGGCTCAACTTGACCAACAGACTGCCACCGTCGATACGCTGAAGCGCAACCTGATTGCCCTGGAAGGCAAGATTTCCGAGGCTAAGACTAAGAAGGACATGCTCAAGGCACGGGCTAGTGCAGCCAAGGCCAACGAGCAGTTGCAAAACACCGTAGGCAAATTGGGCACCAGCACTGCAATGGGAGCCTTTGAGCGCATGGAAGAAAAGGTGTTACAGATGGAAGCCCGCTCTCAGGCCGCCGCAGAACTGTCTGGTTCGACCTTGGAAGAACAGTTCCGCCAACTGGAGTCAGGCAGCGATGTGGACGCAGAACTGGAAGCGATGAAAGCTCAATTGCTCAGTGGTTCTACTACAACGCACAGTCAACTCCCTGCCTCTACTCCGACAACCACTGATGCGCCCAAAGATACTGCCGTAGATGAAGAACTAGAGAAGCTGAAGGCTCAAATTGATCAGCTATAGAACGTACTGTCCCACAGAAAATCACCCATGCAACCTATAATGAGTAGTTCTGTTCGAGTCATTTCAGATTCTGCTTTTGCTTCTGAAGTTACGCAGGCCAGTGGTCATGTCCTGGTTTATTTTTGGGCGCCCTGGTGTGGTCCCTGTCGGTTGATGTCTCCCATCATGGAAACAGTAGCGGTGGAATATGGCGATCGCCTCAAAGTGGTCAAAATGGAGGTGGATCCTAACCCCGAAGCCGTTGCCAAGTGCAAGGTGGAAGGCGTGCCTGCCCTGGTCATGTTCCGGGATGGGCAGCAAGTGGAGGCCATGGAAGGCGTGCAGCCTAAGCCCAAGATTGATGCTTTCATTGCTGCGAATCTGGCCTAGAGGATTCCGTGTTGGCTTGTGAGGTTGAGGGTGGGGATTGCAGCACCCTAAAATGATCAGCCTTGAACCACGGAGGCACAGAGACCACAGAGCCAGTCCTTCGTGACCTCCGTGTCTCTGTGGTCAAATTTCAAGCCTAACACTCCCAAGTCCTCGAACCTATCCTTCCCTTAGCCTGTGAGGTTGAGAGTGTGGATCGCATCATCTAAATGTTCAGCCTTGAACCACGGAGGCACAGAGACCACAGAGCCAGTCCTTCGTGACCTCC
>DVEB01000182.1 GCA_015295905.1 Synechococcales cyanobacterium M55_K2018_004 | reverse complement strand
CCGCTTTGACAAGCAGCAATTAGACTGCTGCGAAAAATTCCTTCGACTTCACAGGGTCAGGGGTCATGGTCTTTGCACCGGGAGTCCAACCAGCGGGGCAGACTTCATCGGGATGAGACTGCACATACTGGAAGGCTTGCAGCGTCCGCAGCGTCTCATCAACGTTACGGCCTACGGCCAAGTTGTTGATGGTAGCGTGTTGGATCACGCCTTCCTTATCAATGATGAACAGACCCCGCAGGGCAACACCTGCATCGGGATCAAGCACGTTGTAGGCAGTGCTGATTTCCTTCTTGATGTCAGCCACGAGGGGATAGTTGAGGTCGCCCACACCACCTTGCTTACGGTCAGTCTGGATCCAAGCGAGGTGAGAGAATACACTGTCTACCGACACGCCCAAGATTTGGGTATTGAGCGCTTCAAACTCTTTGGCGCGATCGCTAAATGCCGTAATTTCAGTGGGGCAAACAAAGGTGAAGTCGAGGGGATAGAAGAACAGCACGACATACTTGCCGCGATAGTCAGACAGCTTGATGGTCTTGAATTCTTGATCAACCACGGCTTCGGCGGTGAAGTCGGGCGCAAGTTGACCAACGCGGAGGCAATCAGCCATGAATGAACTCTCCTTAAATAGTGAACCGTTGCGTCTCATTAGATAAACCCTGGCTTCCCTCTTGGTATATAGCCAGGATTCAAAAGCTTGTTCTTACGAACTGTAACGACTATATCATAGTCATAACGATTTTGAGTAATGATTTTCCAGAATCTGCTTTCCAGAGTCTGCCTTGGCAATTGTTTGAACATCCGCTTGAGCGATTTTGAGGCTGGTGGTTTTGCAATGCGTTAATTGCTGCCCTCAAAACGATCTAGACTCGTACCGACTCCGTCGGTTGTTGAGTCGCTTTGTTGTGATGCAAAACGGGCGCCATGTTACATCACAACAAACTGCTACTTTACAGACGGATTCTGTATCAGATGCATGAGTGCCATCCATGAGTGCCATCTTTGATCCAACCGGCACCTACCGATATACGCTCTGGCGTGGGTGGAGCGATGCTCCACGGTTGGCGTTTGTCCTGCTCAATCCCAGTACTGCCGATGGCCTTTACAATGATCCAACCATTCGTCGTTGCATGCGGCTGGCTCAAGGTTGGGGGTTTGGCTCTGTCGAGGTGGTGAATCTGTTTGCCTATCGATCGCCCCATCCTAAAATGCTCACGCAGGTTCCCGACCCGGTTGGTCCAGAGAATGACCGCTATTTATTGGCAGCTGTGAAACAGGCCGAGCAGGTGATTGTGGCCTGGGGCAACTGGGGGTGTTTATTCGAGCGCGATCGCACCGTTTTGCGTCTGTTAGCCGGTCGCTCCCCCCTGTTTTGCCTGGGTAACAATCGTTCAGGACAACCCCGGCATCCGTTGTATGTGCGGCGAGAGGTGGCAATCGTTCCGTTTGAGCGGTGATGGTTCGGGAAGCCGAACTCGCAGAGCGGGGATACTGCCTGCGTAGAATAGAGAGCGATCGCGATATTGTGTTGATAACCAGCTTTGCACTAGGGTGGCAACGTCGAGTCTAGACGGTATTGGTGCGGCGAATCATCTAAAATCGCCAATTCCAAATTCCAAATCTCAGAGCCAAAACTCACTGTGCTTGACCGATTAACGACTCGATCCAAGTTCCTCAGCCCCTCACTCTAATCTCAACCCCCAAACGGCTATGACTACCATTCTCGAACAGGGTAATATCTCGATCCATACTGAGAATATTTTTCCGATTATCAAGAAGTGGCTCTATTCGGACCACGAGATTTTCCTAAGAGAACTGATCTCTAACGCGGTGGATGCCATCAGTAAGTTGCGGATGGTTGCTCACTCTGGGGAATATTCCGGCGATCTAGGTGAACCGCTGATCGAACTCAAGATCGACAAGGAAAAGAAGACGCTCTCGGTGTCAGACAATGGCATCGGCATGACCGCTGACGAGGTCAAGAAATACATCAACCAAGTCGCATTTTCCAGCGCTGAAGAATTTGTTCAGAAATACAAAGCCAGCGGCGACCAGCAGATCATCGGTCACTTTGGTCTAGGCTTCTATTCCTCCTTCATGGTGGCCTCTCACGTTGAGATCGATACGCTTTCTTACCAACCGGGCGCTACAGCCGTCAACTGGGCCTGCGACGGTTCTACCGAGTTTCGCCTGTCGGACTCGAGCCGCACCACCCGTGGCACAACGGTAACCCTCACCCTCCAGGAAGAAGAACTGGAATATCTGGAGCCGTTCCGCATCAAGCAACTGGTGCGTAAGTACTGCGACTTCATGCCCGTCCCCATCATGCTGGATGGCGAGCAGATCAACAAGCAGAAGGCCCCTTGGAAAGAATCGCCCAGCAGCCTCACAAAAGAGGATTACCTAGAGTTTTACCGTTACCTCTATCCCTTCCAGGAAGACCCCCTCCTCTGGGTTCACCTGAATACCGATTACCCCTTCGTCGTCAACGGCATTCTTTACTTCCCCAAGCTCCGTCCCGACGTAGACACCAGCAAGGGGCAGATCAAGCTGTTCTGCAACCAGGTGTTTGTCAGCGACAACTGTGAGGAAGTGATTCCTCGTTTCCTGTTGCCGCTGCGGGGGGTAATTGACAGCAGCGATATTCCGCTTAACGTCTCGCGCAGCTTCTTGCAGAACGATCGCACCGTGCGCCGAATTGCGGATTACATCGCTAAGAAAGTGGGCGATCGCCTCAAGGAACTGTACCGTGACGACCGCGCCCAGTACATTCGCTCCTGGCAAGACCTGGGCACCTTCGTCAAGTTCGGCATGATGAACGACGACAAGTTTAAGAAGCAGGTTGAAGACATCCTCATCTTCCGCACCACCTATGAGGGCGAAAAGGCGAGCGAGGCGGCTCCTGTAGAAGTTCAGGCGGGTGAGGGGGATGTCTGGCAAGATGTTGCTGCCACGCCTTCCAACACGCTCGATGGCAAGACCTATACCACGCTGAAGGACTACCTAGAGCGCAATAAGTCCCGCCGCGAAAACCGGGTCTACTATGCGACCGATGAGGCCAACCAGGCCACCTATATTGAACTGCACAAGAGCCAAGGACTCGAAGTGCTGTTTATGGATTCCTTCATCGACAGCCACTTTGTCACTTTCTTGGAGCGTGAGTACTCCGATGTGAAGTTTTTGCGGGTAGACTCGGAGCTTGATGAAACTCTGCTCGATAAAGACAAGGCCAACGATATTGTTGACCCGACAACCAACAAGACTCGCAGCGAACAGATTAAGGAAATCTTTGAGAAGGCGCTAAACAAACCCAAAGTCACTATTCGGACCGAAGCCCTTAAGTCTGACAATGCAGAAGCGGCGCCGCCAGCAATGGTGCTGCTGCCCGAGGCGATGCGGCGGATGCAGGAAATGACGGCACTCTTGCAACAGCAGTCGATGCAGTTCCCGGAAGAACACATCCTGCTGGTCAACACCGCGCATCCCCTCGTGCAAAACCTACTGACATTGAACCAAGGGGCGATCGTCACTGGAGAAGGGCAGTCTCCGGCTGCAGAACTGGCAACGCTGCTGTGTCAGCACATCTATGACTTGGCGCTCATGAGTCAAAAAGGCTTTGATGCCGATGACATGAAAGCCTTTGTGGAGCGATCGAACAAGGTGCTGACCCGCTTGACTCGCAGCTAAAATTCTCGATCGCGGTCAGGTTAGCCAGACACCGGGTGTTTCAAAAACACTCGGTGTCTTCATTTGTATAGTGCTTAGCGCCATAACAATTCAAGCGATTCTCTGCTGGCCGAACTGTCCTCGTTCCCCCACCCCTGCCATGCCCGTTTTTGCAACCTTACCCAGTCCTGAGCAAAGCAACTTCGCGGAACTGATTACCGCATTTATCATTCTGCTGCTAGTGGCAACGGGAGTGGCACTGCTGTCGCGCCGCCTCCGCATTCCCTACGTCACGGGTCTGGTGCTGGCGGGGCTGGCGATCGCCGACCTTCTGCCTCGCCGGATTGGGCTGGACTCGGCCCTCATTCTCAATCTGTTTCTGCCGATTCTTCTGTTTGAGGCTGCGATTAACACGGATGTGAGTCGTCTCCGCACCACTGTTAAGCCTGTCGCAGTGCTGGCCGTGCCGGGAGTGATTCTCTGTAGCGGCATTACCGCCGTCTTACTCAAGTATGGGTTAGGGTTGGCCTGGGTGCAGGCACTCTTAGGTGGGGTAATTCTCGCGATTACAGACACCGTTTCAGTGATTGCTGTGTTTCGGGAAGTAGCGGTTCCTGCGCGGCTCTCCACCATCGTTGAAGGCGAGAGTTTATTTAACGATGGCATGGCACTGGTGTTGTATAGCCTGATCTTACAGGCCCACCTAACTGGGGCCGTGACGCTGGGAGATGGGGTGCAGCGGTTTCTGGTGGTCATCGTCGGAGGAGCACTGCTGGGCCTGGGGATTGGCTACCTCGGCAGGGAGTTCTTTGCTCGCTCGGATGATCCCCTGAGTGGCATTTTATTGACAGTGGCGATCGCCCTTGGTGCCTTCCAGGCGGGGGAACTGCTACAGGTTTCTGGGGTGGTGGCAGTGGTCATTGCTGGATTGATCGTGGGCAATGCAGGGCTCTCTCGGAGTTTTTCGGCCTCCAGTCGGGTGACGCTCTACAGCTTTTGGGAATACGCCGGATTTGGAGTAAATACATTCATTTTCTTGTTGATTGGTCTGGAAATTAACCTGATGACCCTGTGGCGACAGCTTCCTGCGGTGTTGCTGGCGATCGCCGCCTATCAAGTGGGGCGGTTGCTCACCGTCTATCCGTTGCTAGGACTGGTTAGCCGCTTCGATCGCCCCATTCCTCTGCGCTGGCAGCACGTCCTGTTTCTGGGAAACATCAAAGGTTCGCTCTCGATGGCACTGGCCCTGAGTTTGCCGATTAGCCTGAGCGGACGAATTGACCTGATTACCCTGGTATATGGCACGGTGCTGTTGTCTCTAGTGGGGCAGGGCTTGAGTCTGCCCTGGCTGGTAAAACGCTTACACCTCTCCCCCCTCTCCCCTACCCGCAAGCAGATTGAAGAACTACAAGCCCAACTAATTGCGGCGAAAGCGGCCCAGGATGAACTGGAAAACTTGCTGAAGACAGGCATTTTGCCCAAGGCAGTTTACGAAGAACTGCGATCGCTCTATCAGGTGCAGGTGGCCAAGTCCGAGAAGGCTCTGCGCGGCTTCTATAGCCAACGAGACGATGCGACTGCGGTTGGGAAGAGCGATCGCCCCAAACTAGATGCGATCCGTCGTCGCTTGCTGCTGGCTGAGAAGGGCGCGTTGAATGAAGCCCTGCGAAGACGGGTGATCTCGGAGGCGATCGCCCGTCACCAGTTAGAAGCGATTGACGAGCAATTGTTGAATCTTGAGGAAGAGTAGCTGCCTTACCATATCTTGCCAACAACTGCCCAGGGGGAATCACTCCTGATCACACTTTTTCTCTGGAGGGAACTCTCAAAACGATAAACCCCAACCTGTTGGCATCAACCTATGAGTACGCTTCAGCCAATCCAAATTGACGACCATACGGTGATTTATATTGAAGCCGCCGCTGCTCCAGAGGCGATCGCCCCTTCACCCAATGGCGCTTTCCGCACAGGTGAGCCTGAAGAAGAAGAACAGACCCGCACAGCCAAAGGCATCTTGCCTAGCCCCCGCCCCCCCGAGCGCAACATCATGCAAGTTGGTGCTCAAAACCTGGAGAACACCATTCGCTACTACACTGCTTATATGTTGAACGCCTTCAAGCAGGTGGCCATCTCGGAGGTGAAGAGAGTCACCCTCGAATTTGGCGTCAACATGAGCGGCATGACAGGCATTCCCTACATTGCCTCCGGAACTGCGGGCTGCAATGTGAAGGTCACGGTAGAGTGTTCGTTTGAGGCAGTCTCGGTGAGGAAGGAGAGGGAGTGAGATGAGGTGGGGTGGGGACTAGGACGGTGAAAGTGATGTCAAAGGAATTCGATCGTTGCTAGAGTCAGCTAGGGATGTTCTGACTTTATGGCGCTACGCGCTCATTTCCGTGCGCGCCGCACACGAAAAATTGAGGGTTTGGGGGGACACGCACAGCACAGTGTCCCTAAACCCTCTTTACCCCAACTGAGGTTAACTTGAGACAATGGTCAGTGTTCCGGTTGATTTGCCGCGCTCAAAATGCCTGAGCAAAAGCAACTATGCTGTGAGGTTGCAAAGATAGCCAAATTGGGGTGGCGAATCACTAAGGACACCAACGCAACTTGAACCTAAAGAATCACACACCACCTACATCCCCCTTACTTCCCTCAACCACCCCCATGAACCCCACCGATCTCGCCTTCACTCCTGCTCTAGAACAAGCGCGGTTGATCCGGCGCAAAGAAATCTCTCCCCTAGACCTGACGGAGCTATACCTGGAACGGATTGAGCAGTTGAATCCGCAGTTGGGCGCGTTTTTTACCGTCACCGCAGAACAGGCGATCGCCGATGCCGAAGCCAAGACTGAACAGTTAGCTGGCTCCATCAGTGAAGACCTGCCTCCATTCTTCGGCGTGCCGACTGCCATTAAGGACCTGGTGCCAGTCAAGGATGTTCGCTGTACCTATGGGGTTCGCATTCTCAAGAATCGCATTGAAACGATTGATGGAGGAGTGGCGCGGCGATTTAAGCAAGCCGGGTTTGTCCTCCTGGGCAAGACGGCAACCTCCGAATTAGGGTCTACACCCTACACAGAACCCGTTGGTTTTCCGCCAGCCCGCAATCCCTGGAATTTGGACTATACACCGGGGGGGTCTAGCGGCGGAGCATCGGCAGCCGTGGCAGCAGGCTTGTGTGCGGTGGCCCACTCCTCGGATGGGGGCGGCTCGATTCGAGGACCCGCGTTTTGCTGCGGGTTGGTTGGCATCAAGCCATCGCGCGGACGGGTAACCCAGGCTCCGGTGGGCGATCGCCTCTGTGGGTTGGCCGTTGATGGCCCAATGGCACGCACGGTTCGTGATGCAGCAGCACTCCTAGATGTTATCGCTGGCTATGAACTGGGCGATCCTTACTGGCTGCCAGATCCACCCATCTCCTTTCTCGCAGCAACCGAGAAGCCGCTCGGTTCCCTGCGCATTGCTTACACGACAGAACTGCAACCGATTGGCAAGGCCGATCCGATTTGTGAACAGGCGGTGCTGGAAACCGTGCGACGACTAGAAAATTTGGGACATGCCATTGAACCGATTAGCCTCAACTTTGAGGAACTCATCGATCCGTTTGCCACCATCTGGCAAGCGGGGGTCGATGTTGGGGTGCCTTGGTTTTTGCTGGGTAAGTTGAACCGCTGGTTAGTAAGGCGATCGCGTCGTCAAGGGAGTGGCCAGTTTCTGCAAGCCCTCTCGAAGCTTCAGACTGTGGCGCGTCAAATCGTCTCCAGCCTTGCCCCCTACGATGCCGTAGTGCTACCTGTCTTTATGCATCCGACTATTCGAGTGGGGGAGTGGGCTAGGTTGAGTGCGCCTCAAATATTTCAAAGAATCGTCAACTGGGTGGCTCCCTGTCCGCCGATCAATGCTACGGGACAACCTGCAATCGCCATTCCTGCGGGCTTTTCACCTGCTGGGTTGCCACTCGGAGTGCAACTGGTCGGTCGGCCTGGCGATGAAATTACACTGATTTCGTTGGCCTGTCAGCTCGAAGCTGCCCATCCCTGGGCACAGCATCGTCCCGCCTTGGCCACTGAACTATAGCGGCAGCATGGCAACTCCTGGTTTAACGTCCGTTCTGGTTAAGCGGCTTTGGGGACAGCGCGCCATAGAGCAGCAATGCTCATTAACGTGAATTCGGGATAGGCTGAAGCCCTGGCTGTTCCGGGCGCATCGCGCCCGGAACAGCCAGGG
>DVEB01000317.1 GCA_015295905.1 Synechococcales cyanobacterium M55_K2018_004 | reverse complement strand
GTTGACTCATGATTTTTCAGAACGCCCTGTAGCCCATCCTGTAAATTATATTTACATGAAGTAATGCTTCATCGTTACTACGATTCTGAATCGTCAGAGAAGCCGTTTGTGGCATCAACCTCAGGATTTGTTTTTCGGAGTTTGCCTTCTTCCCAGCGCTTCCCATGCGGTTGGTTTCAGCAGCACCAGGGCTAGGGACGCTGCAATTCAATCTTGTCCCTGCCGCAGGATGCCTAACTGCTGTTGTCTAACGCATTGGGGAGCGAGGATTTCATACCAGTTTCCAGGAGCGCACACTCTGAACGGCACACTCCTAACACTGCACACTCCTAACAATGATGCGAGATAATGACGCAAGCGGCAGGTTTAAGGCTTGATTGCTCGCCAGCAAAATCACATCTTTCGGATAGGGCTAAAACACCCTCTAGCATGAGGTTTTACAACAGATTTCAACACAGTTTTCTACATTGATTTGGGATAAAATAAAGCTGGGACTAAGCGTGGGTAAGTATGAGTTGAGGAGTTTGACCATCTTGCTCCACAGGATAGGCTTGTTACGCAAGGTGAAGCAAGCTCTACAGGGTGATCTGTCAACGCTCAGTCTCCTGAGAGGATCATGATTCATTCTCTACGGCATTTTCACGGTAATCGCTGCTCAGGGGTTGAAGCCATCCACACGGCTGTAAAAGGCAGGGCGCGGTTTAAGGTGCGAGGGCTGCAAGGGTCAACCGCACTGAAGCAATACCTGGAGCGGCAGTTAGGTGCAGCAGCGGGGGTTGAGCGCGTCTCTGCCAGTGCTGACAGCGGTAATCTACTGGTGTTGTTTAATCCGAAAATGGGAGTTGGGGCGATCGCCCGCCTGATTCAGCAGTTGCTTTTTGAGTATGCACAGGTCAGACGTCCGACTCACCCGGTCGTTCACTGTGCTGGTTGGCCCGCCACCCCCATCGTGTCACGGCTTGGTATCCCCATGACCGCCCATTCTTCTCCCCCTGAACCTAACTCATCTCTTTCCAGGACGCCCCCGTTCGTCCCCAACCCCTCCCCTGCTCAGCAAAACCCTGTCGAGCCAAAACAGGAGGGTAAGCTGTGGCATTTGCTCCCAGCCGATGTGGCATTAGAGGCGTTTCAAACACAGCCTCAAACGGGGTTGTCGAATCAGGTCGCACAGTGGCGTCTGCAACGCGATGGCCCCAATCGCCTGACTGAAGCGGTACCCCGCTCAAGGTGGAGCATTTTGGTGGAGCAGTTTCGTTCGTTGCCCGTGGCTTTGTTGACCACGGCGGCGGGGCTTTCGGTACTCACGGGGGGGCTGGTGGATGCCTTAGTGATTATGGGGGTCGTGGGCATTAACGCCGCCATTGGTTATGCAACCGAGAGTCAGTCCGAAACGATTATTCAGTCCCTCAAGCGCCTAGGGCGTCCGACAGCGCTGGTCATCCGCGAGGGGAAGGTGCAGTCTATTCATGCTGAGGCGGTGGTGGTGGGTGACCTGTTGGTGTTGCGACCGGGCAGCTATGTGGCTGCCGATGCCCGTCTGATCGAGGCAAAACGGTTGAGTGTGGATGAGTCCGCCCTAACGGGTGAGAGTATGCCTGTGATGAAATCGGTGGAGCCGCTGCATACTCTGGAGGTGCCGCTGGGCGATCGCGTCAACATGGTCTATATGGGCACGCTGGTTACAGGTGGGCAGGGGCTTGCCGTCGTTGTGGCCACTGCCCAGAACACGGAGATGGGGAAAATCCAAACCTTGGTCGGCACAACAACGCCGCCTGCAACCCCCATGGAACGTCAGCTTGACCAGGCGGGCAGCCAACTGGTGTGGCTTTCCAGTGCGGTGTGTGGGCTGGTCTTTGGCATAGGGCTGCTGCGGGGGTATGGCTGGCTGCCCATGCTGAAAACCTCCATTTCTCTGGCGATCGCCGCTGTACCTGAAGGATTGCCTGCCGTTGCCACTACCACGTTGGCCTTGGGCATCAAAGATATGCAAAAGCACAAGGTGCTAGTCCGTCGCCTAGAGGCGGTGGAAGCCCTGGGGTCAGTTCAGTCTCTCTGCCTCGATAAGACGGGCACTCTGACGGCCAACCGCATGTCTGTGGTGGAACTGCAGACCAGTGATACTCACCTGCAAGTCAGGGACGGCCACCTGTGGCATGGAGACCATCCCCCTTCTGCTCAGCAGATGGACGCAGTTCTGCCGTTGCTCCACACGCTGGTGCTCTGCAATGAGAGCGAGATCAACGGTAACTGGAAGGAGCAGGAGCAAGCGCCAATGCTGCGGGGGAGTGCGACGGAGAACGCCCTAGTGGAACTGGCCCTAGCGGCTGGTATGGATGTTGTGCAAGTGCGGCAGCGCCATCCCTTGTTGCAAATGCGTCACCGCTCCGAAGACCGCAACTATATGCAGACCCTCCATGCCTTACCCAACCACCAGCGTCGGATTGCTGTCAAGGGCAGCCCCACGGAGGTGCTGGCGCTGTGTCAGAGGCAACTGCGGGACGGACAACACATGCCCCTCACCGAAGCTGACCGGATGCAGATCGAGCTGGACAACGAACGCATGGCCAGCAACGCCCTGCGGGTTTTGGGAGCGGCCTATCTGGATACCGATGATCCAGACGCCGATGCCGCTAACTTGGTCTGGTTAGGGCTGGTGGGCATGGCTGACCCGATTCGTCATGGGGTGAAAGATCTGATGGCGACTTTCCACCGAGCGGGCATCGACACCATCATGATCACAGGCGACCAGAGCACCACTGCCTACGCCATCGGCAAAGAATTGCAGCTCAGCCGGGGAGAACAACTGCAAATTTTAGATTCTACCTACCTGGCCAACCTGGAGCCAGAGATGATGCAAGCCCTGTGTCAACGCGCCCATGTTTTTGCCCGCATTAGTCCTGCCCATAAGTTGCAAATTGTCCAGGCGCTCCAACGGGCTGGGCGGGTCGTGGCAATGACGGGAGATGGCATCAATGATGCACCAGCCTTGAAGGCGGCTGATGTAGGGGTGGCGATGGGACACACGGGCACGGATGTGGCCCGAGAGGTGGCGGATGTCGTGCTGGAGGACGATGACCTACAAACGATGGCGATCGCCGTTAGTCGAGGACGCACCATCTACAACAACATTCGTAAGTCAGTTCACTTTTTACTGTCTACCAACCTGAGTGAAATTATGGTCATGTTAGCGGGGACGAGTTTGGGGATTGGCCAACCGCTCACCGCTATGCAACTCCTTTGGCTCAATTTGGTCACCGATATCTTCCCTGGTTTAGCCTTGGCGCTAGAACCACCCGAACCGGATGTCTTGAGCCAACCGCCGCGCAACCCCACAGACCCTATCCTGCGAACGGCTGACTTTCAACGCATCGCCCTGGAATCTACCCTACTTTCGACTAGTGCCCTGGGAGCCTACGGCTATGGTCTGCTGCGCTATGGGGTAGGGGCACAGTCCAGTGCGATCGCCTTTATGAGCCTAACCACGGCCCAACTGCTCCATGCCATCAGTTGTCGCTCCACTAGCCACAGTATTTTCCAGCCTAGGTCTTTGCCCCCCAACCGCTACTTGGCGATCGCCCTAGCTGGCTCACTCACTCTGCAATTTTTGACCACCCTCGTCCCTGGCTTGAGGCAGTTGTTGAATATTGCCCCGCTGCACTGGCAAGATAGCCTTGCGATCGGTGCAAGTGCCCTGCTCCCCCTATTGGCAAATGAGGCAACAAAGTTGATAGCACCTCAGACAGGCACAGCAGCAGACCCCAAATTAGGGACTCATGCCAGCATCCCCCACTGAATTGACTCGGTAAACAGAGCGATTGGGAGTAGTAGCGATGAAAAAAGACTTCATGTTTACCTCTGAATCTGTGACAGAAGGGCATCCCGATAAGCTGTGTGACCAAATTAGTGATGCCATTGTGGACCAGTTTTTGCGTGGCGATCCATTCTCTCGAGTCATGACTGAGTGTGCTGTCGCCAACGCGATTGTTTTCATTGCTGCCCGCTTCCAGTCTGATGCGATGGTTGATTTCACGCGCATTGCTCGCCAGGTGATCCAACAGGTGGGCTATGACGGGGCTGAGTTTAATGCCCGCACCTGTAGCATCATGACCAGCCTAAAGGAGCTACCGTTTGCGGAAAATCGCACCGTGGATGAACGCAAACTGACCGAAGATGAACTGGAGCAGATCCCGGTAAGAGACCAAGTGACAGTGTTTGGCTTTGCCTGTCGGCAAACCCCAGCCCTGATGCCGCTCCCCATCTGGCTGGCGCACCAATTGGCCAAACGACTAGCCACCGCCCGGACAGAGAGAGTCTTGCCCTACCTCGCTCCCGATGGGAAGACTCAGGTGGGCGTGGAGTACCGCGATCGCCAGCCCCACCGCATCCACAGCATCACTTTGGTGACTAGCCTCAACAAAGCAATGGGCGAAATTTTGCCCTTCAAACAGCTGCAAGAGGAGATCCGGGCAGCCGTGATTGATACAGTCTTTCAGGGGGAGAGTATTCAACCAGACCCACAGACTCGCATCCTCATTGATACTCATGATGCTTTTGCCGGAGGTGGGCCGTCTGTCCATTCGGGCCTAACGGGACGCAAGACTGCCATCGATACTTATGGTGAGTATTCTCGCCAGAGCGGGGCTGCCCTGAGTGGCAAAGACCCGACCCGAATTGACCGGGTGGGTGCCTATGCGGCCCGCTATGCGGCAAAGAATCTGGTGGCTGCTGGGTTGGCCAGCGAATGTGAAGTGCAGTTAAGCTATTCCATCGGGCTGGCTCGCCCCGTCAGTGTTCAGGTAGAAACATTTGGCACGGGCAAAATTTCTGATGCAGCCCTGGCGGCTTTGCTAGAGCAACACTTTGACTTCCGCCTCGCGGGAATTATCAAACACTTCAATCTGAGATTTCTCCCGACCTTGGTCAAAGGAGGGTTCTATCAAAAGTTGGCAACCTACGGACAGATGGGTCGAATGGATATTGACCCGGTTCCTTGGGAGATGACAGATAAAGTCGCTGTGTTTCACTAAGTGGAACGGTAGTTTAACGTGAATTCGGGATACGCTAAAACCCTTGATGTTCTGTGCGCGTCGCGCACAGAACATCAAGGGTTTTGGGGCACCGTGCCCAGCGCGGTGCCCCAAAACCTGCTGATCCCGAATTTATAGCGCGTAGCGCTACATTGAGCGACGACTAGACTTTGGTTTTTGTGTTGGGGTTTTTGGATGAACGCTTCTGGGGCGTGGGGGGAGGGTCTGGAGAGTGGACGACGGATGGGGGAACCGGTGCACCCGGGTTAGGCTGACTGTCTTGCTGTTGATTGAGTTTTAAGAACATATCAAAGGCATACCACGCCAGAACATACCAAGGGGCTGTTTTGAGGTGGGCGCTCTTGCCAAATAACTGCCGCAGAGACACTAGCACTAGCGCAAAGGGAACCAGGAACCGTAGGTCAGCCGCTCCATGGGTGGCCCGGTCAACACGCTCGTTGACCCGGGCGATCGCCTGGGTCAAGCGGGTAGCGATCGCAGGGGTCTGAAACGGCTGATTTTCCACTGTAATGCCCAACTCTTTTAAGATCGTCAGCAAATTTGAAAAGTCCTGACCGTCCCAGTTGTGATAGATGGTCACGCTCCCCGTCTGAGGGTTGGTGCGAATGTCATCAATGGCACCCACTAAGGCTGGTAGCATGGCCGCGATCTGAGCCATCGTTTCTGGGTCGCGAGCGTCGCTAGGAAGGCGCAACCGGAGTCGTCCTGGTGTGTTGCTCACAATAGCGATCTGCTTCGGAATGGATCCGCTTTCGAGAAGGGAGTTCTTCATATGCCTCAGAGCATAGTTTTGATGCAGGTGTGTTCAATCCTCACACCAGAAGTCGTCTTTTGAAGCGCATCAACGACTTTTAAAAAGATATGACGATGAGCAATTACCCTGACTCAATTTTACCCCGCTTTACCGATATGATTCAGTCCATGAATCCAGTGCTTTGCGCTGGATCGTGGCTCTCTTTGTCCCCACCCAATGATTGAACGGGGGGGAGATTGGTCACCACCGCTCTAGATGTTGACTTTACGATTTTAATTTACGATTTTTTGTCCTTACCGCTGCTTGTCGGGGGGTGGTCGCAGACCATGCTCTGGCAAACAGCGACAACCTCTGTGAATACTTATTGTTTTTTCTAACCCTGTCAAGTCCATTGTGATACTACATAAAGTAGAGAGAGTGTTGTGGAATTGCGATCGCTGCTTGCGGCTCTACGATAGAACCCTCAATTCTTCCTTGCCCTTCATTAAGGAGGAAGTGTTATGGTCAGCCAAACATCACTGCCGGGCGACACCCCTCAAATTCCCGAAATTCCCGACCCTTGGGTTGTTGCTCAACCACCACCGACGCCGCCCCACCCGTGGCACTTTGAACCAGACGCCCACCCCTTGATTGCGGCCTCTGCCCCGCCGGATGGCCTCCTCATGCAGGAAGGCGTTCCCAATGCTCCTCAACTTCCGCCTCCGGAAGACCAGGCTGAGGCTGAGGCTGCAACAATCCTTGTGCAAGAAGAGCTAAAACTTCGCAGCAGCAAAGATCCGTTGTGGAACAAAATTCGAGATGCGCTGGCTTTGTTGTTGTGTCAGCCCAGGGCAGGCTAACTACCCAGGTGTCATGAGTTGGAGTGTGGGCTAAACTGAGAAAAAACCTGTAACGTTTGCAAAGCAAAGGTTGCAGGTTTTTTTGTTGCTTGCAGCCAGAATTGTCTGCACTCCTGCAGGTGGGGAAGAAACCGACCGCGGGCCTAGAAATATCCGAGCAGAGAGGGGCGATCGCTCGGTACTTGCAATGTTCAGTTTGGGCTTCTGGAGCGGCTTGCACCCGCGGGTGCAACCTCCAACCTCTGGTTTTTTACCACTCACCGATTCGCAATTCTCAGGATGAAAATTGGCAGTGGGATGTTTGCACTCGCAGGGTGCAAACATCCCACACACACTAGCAGTCCAACATGAAAATTTCGGTCACCAGTTTGCCATATTACTAATTAGTGATATAGTGGTACAGTGTAGATAGTAAAACCTATCAGCGTTTAGCAGGCAAGGGAATCTGTTATGTTATTTCGTCAATTGTTTGACCCTGAGACCAGTACCTACACCTATTTGGTGGCTGATCCTGAGACCCGAGAGGCTGTCCTAGTTGACTCTGTGCTGGAGCAGGTCGAGCGCGATCGCCAACTCCTCAACGAATTGGGGTTGACACTGAAATACTGCCTAGAGACCCACATCCACGCCGACCACATTACTGGAACGGCCCAACTGCGGGAAGCGACAGGTTGCGCCGGCGTGGTGCCAGAAAACGCCCAGGCAGCCTGTGCTGATCGCTTCATTCGAGATGGTGAGGTGTTGCAGGTTGGTAGCGTGACGATTCAGGCGATCGCCACACCGGGTCACACGGACAGCCACATGGCCTATCTGGTGAATGGCACTCATTTGCTGACAGGAGACGCCCTATTCATCCGGGGCTGTGGCCGCACTGATTTCCAGAGTGGAAACGCGGGCCAACTTTACGATTCGGTGACGCAACGACTGTTTACCCTACCCGACAGCACCCTAGTGTATCCAGGGCATGACTACCGCGGCCACACGGTCTCAACCATTGGCGAAGAGAAGCGCTGGAATCCTCGGTTTGTCGGGCGCGATCGCGACAACTTTATCCAATTCATGGGTTCATTAAATCTGCCAAATCCTCAAAAGATTATGGAAGCAGTCCCTGCGAACGAACGCTGTGGCAGAGTGCCTGCTACTGTTTAGTTCAGTGGTGAGGTGGGCATGACTCACCTCATCGTTCTATCAGGCTTCCTACGATTGCTCGCACTATTCCTACAGCGTTGTTCTCACCGGTAGGGGATGGAAAACGCTATACGATTCACTAATACAGAATCCGTCTGTAAAGTAGCAGTTTGTCGTGG
>DVEB01000299.1 GCA_015295905.1 Synechococcales cyanobacterium M55_K2018_004 | reverse complement strand
GGCGCGGTGACCCAAAACCCTCTGAACCAGAACTGATGTTTACCCACGTCACTCTCCTTCCTCCCCCTATGCCTTCCCCTAGCATCTGGACTTACAAGCCTTGGTGGTGTCAGCCCTGGTCAATTTTGCTGACGGGCCTTGGCCTCATTGCAGGCAGTTGGCTGTTGTTTCACCTCTGGTGGCTGACGCTACTGGTAGGTCTGCCCGTCACAGCGTGGATGGTCTATTTTTTGGTGATCTATCCGAGGGTGAGCGACGGTTAAAGCAGTTCAACTTAAAGCAGTTCAACAATGCCTTGTTGTCCGTCAATCCTTACCCATTGGCCGTTCGATAATTTCTGTGTGGCCTGATGCACATCCATGACAGCGGGGATGTTGTATTCACGAGCAATAATGGCACCGTGAGACAGTTGTCCCCCGGCTTCGGCAATAATGCCGCCCACTCTTGCCAAGAGTGGTGCCCAGCCAGAGTCGGTATGTGGTACGACGAGGATGGTGGCTTGGTCTACGGCTGGGATGTTTTGTAAATTGTGTAGAACCAGGACTCGTCCTTCTGCCTGCCCTGGACTGGCGCCAATGCCGCGCAAATGTTTTGCCGCATTTTCTCCCGGAAAAAAGACTGGAGTGCTCAGGGTGGGGGGATCGTTGCCATAGACGAGCGTGGGAATGGGCGATCGCTGCTGGTCTTGGAGGTATTGCGATCGCCGCCGCTCGACTAGTTTGGGAATGTGCTGCATGAACCTAGCATCCCTGCCCTCAATCACGTTGCGGATCTCGTCAAATTCCAGAAAAAACAAATCCCCGCTTTCCTGTAGCAGTCCCATCCGCACCCATTGTCGCTCCAGTGCGATAAAGCTCCAGCGCAGTTCTGCTAGCAAGCAGCTATACACCACTGTCACCCGACCCTTGAGGTGCAAACGGGGTTGCACATGCCGTGCGTTGACCGTATGTGCCACCTGTCCACTGGTGGTTTGCGGTAGCGGATTAAACACTAGTTGCGTGAATAACTCGCGCACTGGTTGAGGGTCTTCCTTCCAGCGAGGCACAGCAATATCCGTCGCCGCATCACTGAGGTAACCATACTGGTCTAAAAACTGGTTGAACTGTTGCAACACTACCTGTCCATCTTGACTCTCTGCCAGTGCTGCAAACAAGCAGGCACTTTGAGGAGACAACTCGGCTCGATTGGGTAGCACTGAACGCGCCATGCTTGCGAGGACTTGGAGCGATCGCAACGACGCTACTTCCGGAGTTTGGGAATTGTCTAAGGCTGTTTCTGGGACTTTGAAGAGGGCTTGCCTGACCGCTAGGCTCAATGGCACCAGGATGCTATAGTAGGTTGCCTTGCGCAGCAGCTCCAGAATGCGATCAATGCGGCTCAGCAGTTCTGCAGGGGTGAGAGAATCGACGGACTGGTGTGCCAGTATGGCCAAACCGGGAGCAAAGTATTTTTGGTTATCCCAGTGAAAATCTTTGCCTAGCCGCAGCTCTCGGCGTATCAACCGCAGCAGTCCTGGCGTATTTCTGAGCGTCGATAGGAGCGGAGGTTTGCTAAACTTTGCGCCACGGGTGAGAAACTCTAGGCTTTCGGGGGGGAGACCCATGCGCAGAAAAATCTCCCCCAGCAACGAGGCGTTGAAATAGGCGGCGGCATGGTGCAGGGTGGCGGTTGCCTCAAAGTCTAACCCACGAGCGCGATCGCCCAATACAACAGTAAAAATTTCGCCCCACACACCACAGGTAAGCGGACGGTTAATCGACCAAGTGAGTGGACGAATGAAGCCAGGGATGACTTCCGCAGCAATTTTGCGCGTCCAAATGGGCAGCAGGGTTGTAATGGGGCGTGCCTGCAAAATCCATAGCTGTTGCCCATCGTAAGTCCACTCCACATCCTGGGGAACTCCCAGCTTTTGCCGCTCTAAGTGGCGCGCTAAATAGGCAACTTGCTGAATCAGACGGGGGGGCACATCGCCTTCCCCCTGCATTTCCAGTGGCATCGTGTCGGGCAACACCCATGCAGGTTGCTCGACGCGCAGAGTTGGGGTGGCGCTCTCTTCCCGGATCAACACCCGGTATTGCTCTGGTGTTATCTTGCCTGAAACGACTCGGCTGGCATTTCCAGGCAGTGCCTCAATCACAACCGCCTCCCCCTGCCGACTCACCGGATCACGGCTAAAGGCCACCCCCGAAAACACTCCCCCCACCTGTGGCTGCACCAGCACCGCCATCCCCTTTTCTGGAAGGCCCAAACGCTGGCGATACTGAACGGCACTTGCTGCATTGTAGGATGCCTGACAGCGTAAGATGGCCTGCTGCAATGCAACGCGACTGGTGATGTTGGGAATTGACTCATACTGTCCTGCGGCGGAGGCCAATTCAGTGTCTTCGCCAATGGCAGAGGAGCGGACGATCAGGGGGGCTTCTGGCGTAGGCGCCAGGGCTTCAATCAGGGGCGTGGGGTCATCTCCTGGTGGCAGCACCCAACCCATTGGCACTGGATAGCCCTGACGCTTCAGAGCAGCAAGGGTCGCCGCCTTAGCACCCACCTTTTCGGCCTTTAGTGGTTGGTCAAGGGAGAGCAAAGCGCGATCGCCCCGAAAAAACTTGAACATGGCCTTTGACTCCGGTTGTGCCTCACTTGCCGACAATTCCAGATCATCGGGAATCTTCTGATAAATCCAGCCCAGCAGGAAACACAGCGTCACCGTGGCACCAATCCGTGCCCCGTCTTCGGGATGGCGTAATGCCACCAGCAATGGCAGCAGAAGCAAGACGCCCATGCGTCCTGCGTGCTTCTCTCGCAGGATGGTAAAGCTAATGGCACTGAGAAGAAACAGCAGTCCTGCCGTGACCCAATCGTGGATGATGACCCCCCACACCACATTGGTTGTGCCCGCGCCCCGGCCAAACCAGTAACGTCCCATCACAAGTGCAATTAAGGCGACAACCTCCCAGACGGGTTGTGTTGGAACAAAAGCCCTTGCCAGCAGAACGGCTGCTATGCCCTTCAAGGCTTCAGAACAGACGGCTGCAATGCCTGCCGCTCTGCCGCCGTGATAGAAAGCCGCAGATACGCTGATGTTGCGGGTGCCCAGTTGGGTCAGGTCTCGACGGGCGATCGCCCAGGTTGTCCAACGGATCAGCGGCAGTCCCCCCAAGAGCGGACAGACCCCCAGCAGCAGCACTACCCCCCACAGTTGTGTCAACGTCATGTGGCACCCACAGCCCCGTCAGGCAGACCTCTTCCCCATCCTATAGCGGGATCAGGCAGGTCGCATCAATAAGGATTTCAGCGTATCCCGAATGCACGGTCTGGCAGGGCAGGCTTTTGTGTTAGGACAGGCTTTAGGGCTTAATGAGAAACTGCTCCGCCCGATGGTAGTCTGACAGCAGCCTTGCCCGATGCAGCGGCAGTTGTAGGAGCAACGCCGAGAGGGGCAGCCCCGTTGTCAGTAGTGCCACTAGCACGAAGGGATTGAGGAAACCTACGACACCGCCCAGACCCAGAATGGCCCCTACCGCTACGGTTAACATCGAGACCCAGAGAGCAAAGGGGCGGTTAAAGCGGTGGGCGAGCAAGGTTTCAACCATGGCACCAGTCGCAATGCCAATGCTAATGCCAGCGATCGCCCCAATACCCAGACTGGCGATCGCCCCGATGCCCAACTCAACCCCTTTGACTAGGGGGGTTATCAACACCACCCCCCCGCCTACCATAATCCCGGCCAACACGCCTGCCGCCGCGCCAACGGTTGCGCCGCTGGCTCCCAACACCCAGCCTGCAATCTCCAGTCCCAGAGCGGTTCCCAAAATGGCTGCAAAGATCGCGGTGGTAGGCGACTCAATGACGCCGCCCAAAACCATCACAACCCAGGCCAGCACCCAAGTTAGCCCCCCCGCCCCCAGCAACAGCAAAGCCAGCAGCGGGTAAGGTAGGGAGTAGGAAGGCAGCACAACTGCTGCGGTCTGCACTTTGAGGTCGATCTTGTAGGTCTTGGGCACTGAGTTGGTCTCCAGCAACAGTTGCCGCTCGTATACCTTATTGCTCATCAGCTTGGCGGTGTCTACGGTGACCAGACAATCGACCTGGTTGCCCTGAAAGGTCGGTGGGGTAACGCTAATCCAGGTGTGGCGATCGGGCGTGTGGGGTGGGTCGTTGGGGTGGGGAGCTACTGACCATTTACCCGTTAGCTCTGTGTGGGGCACCCGGTTACGCAGCGAGATTTTGCGGCTGAGCTTTTCTCCCAAGCGAGTGGACGTGAGGTCAAGCCGTGAGACGCTGAAGAGCGCTTCTGGCACAATCAGGGTACTGGGCATGGCAGCTAAGGCGTCTGCTGCATTGGCAAACCGCTGTTTTAGGTTTGGTTCCACCATCTTTTCTAGCCAGCGCACCCACTGCAAGCTCAGCTTAGGCACCAAATGTCTGAAGCTAATCCGATTATTGATGTCAATTAGATTGCCGACATCGACGGATTTGGTATTGGTTAGCAGGCAAACCAAGGTGACTCCCAACCCATATAAGTCGGAGGCTTCCGTTAGTTGACGGTTAAAAATTTGCTCTGGTGGCATAAACCCCATCGTGCCTTTGACCACGCTGCTCATTCCTAGTTCACCGTCGCCAATGCGAGCAAACCCAAAATCCACCAGATAGACATTAATATTTTCGTCAACCAAAATATTTTCTGGCTTGATGTCGCGGTGAATTACAGGGGGGATGCGGCTTTGCAGATAGACGAGAATTTCCAGAACGGATTTTGCAATGGTGTAGATATCTTGCGGATCAAAGGTGCGAGGAGTCCCAAGAGAGAGCGCGGGCTTATATTCCTGCACCATACAAAACCCAGCTTCAGTTTGAAACGAGTTGAGGTAGCGAGGAATGTTGGGATGGTCTAACCTACGTAGGGTTTCAATCTCACGTCCATAGCTGTCATACTCTGCCCAAGTCGCATCGGTTTTTGCAAACTGAAATTGCTTGATCACAACCTTGCAGTTGTTTTTTAAATCGTTTGCCAGATAAGCAACACGCCCGCCCGCTCGGTTTTGGCTTAACTCTTTCTCTACCTGATAGCCATGATCGAGAAAATTGGGAAATTGACTCATGGTTCTATGGATAGTGGCAAATTGCGATCATTCTGGGAGATAATGCTAAATTTCGCCCAAAAAAAAGCGAAATACTTCGCTCCCTCTCGGTGAATTCACGGCTGAATGAATATCCTATGAGACTACGCCCTCGCAAACAATTTGGACAGCACTGGCTGCGGAGCGATCGCGTCCTACATCAGATCATCAAAGCTGCCACTCTCCGTCCGGATGATTTTATTCTAGAGATTGGGCCTGGGATGGGGGTTTTGACTCGGCAATTGTTGCCCCTTGTCGCTGGAGTGATTGCCGTTGAAATTGACCGAGATCTGTGCCAAAAATTACGTCAAAACTTCATCGATGTTTATCATTTCTTGCTCATTGAAGGCGACATTTTAGCAGTTGATGTGTCTGCTGAAATTGCGGCTTTTCCACAGTTCCAACGCCCGAATAAAGTGGTGGCCAATATTCCATATAACATCACTGGCCCAATTCTGGAAAAGCTGCTGGGGACGATCGCTCACCCCAACCCCCAGCCATTTCAGCAGATGGTGTTGTTGGTTCAGAAAGAAGTGGCCGATCGCCTCTGTGCCAAAGCAGGATCCCGCGCCTTTGGGGCGCTGTCGGTGCGGGTGCAGTACTTAGCAGACTGTGAGCAGATCTGTTCCGTCCCTGCCCAAGCCTTCTTTCCCCCACCTAAGGTGGATTCAGCGGTAGTGCGCCTCACCCCCCGTCCTCCTAATCCTGCCGCCCACAACCCTCGCCTGCTGGACCAACTAGTCAAGCTCGGTTTTGCCACCAAACGCAAGATGCTGCGCAATAATCTGACAAGTGTGGTGGATCGCGATCGCCTCATCCCCCTGCTGGAATCCCTGAACATTAATCCCCAGGCGCGAGCGGAAGACCTCAGCGTGGCAGCTTGGGTTGCGCTAAGTAACGCTTTGAGTGAAGACAATACAGTAGGTGAATGATGGTGAGATGATGAAAAAATAATGCCTTGCCCTTTTATCATCCGCTCACCCCCCATGCGCCCCTACACCCTGATCGCGCCAGCCAAAATTAATCTTTATCTGGAAATTATTGGCGATCGCCCCGATGGTTACCACGAGTTGGTGATGGTGATGCAGAGCGTGTCGCTGGCAGATGTGGTGCAACTACGAGCCAATGGGACGGATCGCTTTCGAGTGAGTTGTGACCATCCCCAGGTGCCCACTGATGCCAGCAACCTGGCTTACCGGGCTGCCAAGCAAATGGCAGAACAATTTCCAGAAGCGTTTCGCCGGTTTGGCGGTGCCGACCTATCAATTCAGAAGCACATTCCAGTGGGGGCAGGGCTGGCAGGGGGATCCACCGATGCTGCAGCAGTGTTAGTGGGGCTGGACTTGATGTGGAATTTGGGGTTGACCCAGGAGGAGATCCAGGAGTTGGGGGCGCAGTTGGGGTCGGATGTGCCATTTTGTGTGACAGGAGGGACGGCGATCGCCACCGGACGAGGAGAACAACTCTCTCCCTTACCCCCGCTCGATCGCCTCTACGTGGTGCTAGCAAAGTACCGCAGCCTATCTGTCTCAACCCCTTGGGCCTACCAGGCCTATCGGCAGCAGTTCAGCCAGACCTACGTGCGTGATGACCATAGCCTGGAAGGACGACGGCAGCGAGTACACTCTGGACCAATGGTGACCGCCATTAGCCACCAAGATGGAGAGGCGATCGGCAAACTGCTGCATAACGATTTAGAAAAAGTTGTGCTGCCTGCCTATCCCCCAGTGAAGCAACTACGGCAGGCCATGGCAGACCTAAGCAAACTGGGCGGCATGATGTCGGGGTCGGGGCCAACGGTGTTTGCCCTGGCAGAAACTCCTGCTGAGGCGGCCAATATCCACCAGGCCATCCGCACTCGTTTTGCTGACCCCGACCTGGAGATCTGGACGGCGCAATTTTGTGCAACCGGCATTAAGCCCGTCGAGTCATAGGGCAACCCATTTCCTCCTGCACACCGTCCTTACCGGGATCTCGATGGTATGGTACTACACCTACCTATTACACCTACCTATAACGTGAATTCGGGATACGCTAAAACCCTTGATGTTCTGTGCGCGACGCGCACAGAACATCAAGGGTTTTGGGGCACCGCGCCGAGCGCGGTGCCCCAAAACCCGCTTAACCCGACCTGACGTTACCTATAGGTTAGGACGAAGCGTTTTGTGGAACCCCCCCGCTGCGTGGAAGTTTCCGTTGGCGGGTGAGGTTTGCTGGTATAGACAGGCTCGGGACCCCCCGCTGCGTGGGAGTTTCCCACAAAACGCGTTTGACAGCATGAGCGCGTAGCGCTATGTGACGCAAGTCGCCGGATTGATTCACGCTGGATCAAATTCACGTTAGATTAAAGCACTGTAGGATAGTGACAGCTATCCATTCATCTGCCGTAGTGCTATGGTTAACCCGACTCCTGATCTCAATTCGTCGGCTACCTCTCAGATGGCTCAAGCCCGTGAATTTCACCCCACCCCCCTCCGCTGCCTTCTGGGTGGGCTAATTTCTGCTGTCTTCGCGGTTGGGCTATATTTCCTGACCACTGCTATCCACAAAGCGTTTACTCATACCCCCATTCCCAACGCCAGCACCACAGCCATCAATATTGCAACAGCAGTGCGGACACTCGTCCTCGGTCTGAGTGCATTGGGGATGGTGACATTTGGAATTGCCGCACTAGGACTCTTTGGCCTGACTATTCAGTTGCTCATCCAGGGAGACAAAGCTCAATCCACTGGAACATCGCCTCGCTCCTAATGCTCTCTGTAAAAAAACGTGAATTCGGGATAAGCTGAAACCCTCACTTTTCCGTGTGCCTCGCGCACGGAAAAGTGAGGGTTTTGGGTCACCGCG
>DVEB01000185.1 GCA_015295905.1 Synechococcales cyanobacterium M55_K2018_004 | reverse complement strand
ATTTGTTAAAGGAGTGGATATTAAAGGAGTAGACTGCTACAGGGGATGGTTGCCAAGAACAGGCTAGAGCAGGCTGTCCATCAGCTCCATCACCTGCAATGCGTCTGCGGTCAGGTTAGGGGGGGTCGCTTCCTGCACTTGCTTTTCCAGCAATCCCTTCAGAGCTATTAATTTAAGACTATTCTCTGCAAGGGTTTGAGCGATCGCATCTGCAGCCGGCAAATACCCAATCGCTCCTAAATCGGCTAAGGCAGCCCGACGCAGCGGCAGTTTTTCACCAGCCAAGGCACGCACTAGTCGCTCTGCATAGACTGGGTTTTGCGTCAGTTCGTACATGGCCCGTGCCGCAGCATATTGCAACATCTCGAAGGGATGATCGAGGAAGGGTTCGATCAGCGGCACCGCCTCTGTGGCGTTGAGCGCTCCCAAGGCTTCGAGGATAGCATTGTAGGGCTGCGGCAAATTAATCTTGCCGGGAGTTGGTTGAGCAACGGCCAGTCCGCCTTCCAGGAAACTCATCAACACTGGGATGCAACTGCGATCGCCCAACATACCAAGTGACTGCACAGCCGCTTCCCGCACATAAAAATCATCACACTCTAGACAGCGGATCAGCGCTGGAACCGCCTGGAGGTTGCCCAATTTGCCCAATGCACGAGCAGCATTACGGCGGAGGGGATAGCCCCCTTCCGCAGTGCGGTCAGCCTCATCTGAAAGACTGTCAATCAGGGCACTGATTGCCTCCGGCGTGGCAACACGAAAACGCCCCAACCACCAAGCAGCATAGTAACGCAACCCTGGGTCAGGGCCGCGCAAGTTAGCGATCGCCTGTGCAACAGTAAGAGACTGTTCATCACCGATAGGTTCTCCCATCGGTGATGAACGAAGAGAATCGCCAAATTTGGACTCTGGCATACACGTCAACGAGTTTGAGAGGTCAATTAGCCTTGGCCTTCCGCGGCAGCACCGACTGGTGAGATGTTAACAATTTTCCCACCCATCCGGGTAATACGTTGCATCTCCTCATTCATGCGGCTGTAGGGCACGGTGATGAAGATACTGGCACTAGACCGAATGGGTGCACCCATCCGGTCGGTCTCTTCATTTTGGCGCAGACCAACCACTTCATATTTAAAGTAACGGCTACCCAACATAGGTGTTTTGCTCCAATAGACTGAAGAACAACAATTGAAAACCAACAAGTCTTGTGGACACACTGACATCAAGGTGAATTGAAATATCAACGGTCTTGGTATGGGCTAGGTGATGCCCCTCTGGGTCGAATCTCTACGACCAACCGACCGCTTGAGCGAATATGACCGCTTGAGTTGATATCAGTCCGTCCACATAACCATACACCTGAACAGGATGCTGATTCTGCAAGAAAAATAACGCAGTTGTGATTCTTACAGCAATACTGGCATCATCAGCGTTTTCAATAGCGTAGGGTGTGTTGAGCGAACCACTAATGCACCACTCATCGATGGCTTTGCATGAGCAATCGCCTACACACACTGGGACACGTTTGAACAGTGCCAAGTCCCCTCAGGACTCATCACATCAGTTGACCTGAAGCTAGAGTTCGCCATTGAGACACCAGTAGCTTGCCCAATGAACGTTCCTGGCTGTCTACCTCTACCTAGTCGATAGGGTGTACTTTGCGCCCCCACCCACTAGGTAGAGTTGATTTTGTTTGATAGATCACTAGGGGACTCGTAGCGTTTCAAACAGAGCCTAGAGAACCTCACTACAGGGGTGTGATGCTGGCAATCTTACCGCCCTGACGCTGAACCCGTTGCATATGGCTCGACAACTCTTCGTAGGGAATGATCACCGCTTTGTTGGCACGACGCACCTTTGGATAGCCAGGGCCAGCCACCGCTGCTACTTCAACCCGGTACAGACGCCCTGAACCATAGGCTGTTGACCCCCCAAAGGTACTGTTGACTGGCACACCGTTCAGCGAAGGACGGGTAAAAGCAGTGCCAGGAGCCAGGACTGGGGTTGCAGTTCCACGTGCCAATTCAGTCACCAGCACAGGATAGTTGCCCTGCAATTGGGAACGGCTGCTGGTGGCATAACCCCGATAGAGCGAGAACAGTCGGGTAAACCCAACCGTCCGCTGGCCGACCCCAGTAGTCACCAAATCGCGATAGTAGGGCACAATATTTTCGCCAAAGCTGGCCTGGTATTCTGCCGAGTCAATGTAAGAATCGATATCAGCCTCGTAGCCCTTAGTTTCATACAGATCCAGGTGGAAGCTGATCTCTGACTGGTCATAGGGAGCACGCCCCAGCAAATGCTTATAGTTCAGCTCAGTGACGCGGCTGTGGAAGTTGTTGTAGAAAAACTTCTGCTTATACAGTTCCGACTTGGCCACCTGGCGTACGAACTCCTTCACAGTAATCTTGCCATCCCGCAGCAAAGACTCAGGAACGACAAGCCGCTCAGAGGCCATTAAATAGTCGTTGCCCAGCAATTGACGATAGACCGCACGAATCACGGCTTTGACATCATCCTGGGATGCATTTGGACGTAGCTCAACCGGGGCGGCATCCGTAAATGCTGAAGTCCCTAGGCGAGACGCTTGTGCAGTAATAGGCACCGAAGTACTCTCCTTTAGTCAGTGTGTTGACAATGAAATACACACTCTTCACTTGTGTCACGCTTTCCAGGCTACTCCAGGCTATTGAGGGATAGGGGGTGTGGGAACGTAGCCCCTAAGTGGGAGCAATGCCCCTGCACCCCCAAACTTTGGACTTTAGTTGCCTGGAAATCACGATAGAAAAAACAAGAGAATGACTCCCTGGTTTTCCATAATTCTTCCACAAGTAAAAAGGTCATGCCCTTGACCTTTGCAAGCACAAATCTTCAAGCTCTATGCCTGCACAAGTCAAAGGTTTCACGGTTCTAAAGGAGTTTGTGTGGCAGAAGCGTCGCCCTCCTAACTTGCTCCGTGAGCAACGGGGAAGTCAGGAAGGGTTGGCTATCAACCCCACAAAATCATCAGAACCAGAGGTTTCATTACACAGGCTGAACGCTGACAACCTTACTGCCCGCCCGATTCAGTTGTTGCAACTTGTTGGACAACTGATCATACGAAACGAGCATTTCCATCGTGCTCCGACGGATGGTCGGCGAAGTCCCTGAAGGGCCTTGCATCACCCGTACCCGGAACACATCCCCGCGACGTCCCCCAATCCCTCCGCTGAGGGCACCAGCATTCGCCACTGGAATGGGAGAGGCTGTATTTTTTGCCAATTCCCAGGTCAGACGAGGTTTCGTTTGAGCCTGAGAGCGATCGCTATTGGCGTAGCCCCGATACAGTTGGAACAAGCGAGTAAAGCCCACTGTCTTTTGACCAACTCCCGTTGTCACCAAGTCCCGATAATAAGGGACGATGTTTTCACCAAAGCTTTGTTGATATTCTGGTGAATCAATATAAGAATTGATCTCCGCTTCGTAGCCTTCAGAGTTGTAAAGATCTACGTGGAAGGCAATTTCTGCCTCATCGTAAGGCGCACGCCCCAACAGATGCTTATAATTCAGCTCAATGAAGCGTACATGAAAATTGGAATAGAAAAACTTACTGCGATACAGTTCAGACTGAGCGATCGCCCGCACAAAGTCGCGAACGCTAATCTGGCCTTGCCGCAGCAACGATTCAGCACTGGTCAGACGCTCACTTTTCATCAGGTGTTCGTTGCCTAAAACCTGACGATAGGCGGCCCAAATCACTTTATTGACATCATCGTCGCTCCAGTTTGGGCGCAGCTCTACTGGCTCCATTTCTTGGAACGCACTAATGCCAAGCCGTCCAGACTCTTTTACACCAGCCATAATAGCCTCCTACATCATGGGTAAATGGACTGCGTCATGGACCCTGATATTGGTGTCAATTTAATTAAAAATTTGCCCGGTAAGGGAATCAACTCATCCACAAGTAGGCGGAGCTGATTCCCTTAGCCGGGCGAAATGACACGCTCTAGCTCAGGGCGTTGATTGCGTAGTCGATGTAGGAGTTAGCTTCGGTAGCCGCATCACCGGTGATACCGTGGTTAGCCTTGATGTACTTCAGGGCTTCAACATACCAGCTAGGAGACAGGTCGAAGGTGCTGTTGATTTCAGCCAGACCAGCAATCAGGTACTCATCCATAGGACCAGTGCCACCCGCGATCAAGCAGTACTGGATCATGCGGAGGTAGTAGCCGATGTCGCGCACGCACTTGTCCTTACCACGCTGATCAGAAGCGAAGTTTGGACCTTGCATTTGGGTGGTGTAGGGGAACTTCTGGTAAACAGCATTGGCAGCGCCGTTAGCCAAATCGTTAGCCTTAGCAGCCAAAGCCTTAGCAGCTTCCAGGCTAGCGCTAGCTTGACGCAGACGACCGAATGCCACTTGAAGTTCGGTGCTGCTGAGGAAACGGCCTTGAGAATCGGCGGCGGCTACTGCTTCAGTCAATGGTGTCTTCATTGTTTAATATCTCCCTAATTGATGATTGCAAACATCAAACGATGACTTGCAAAAAGGTTGCAATTGAAATAGAGGCGTAACCAACTTCGAGGGATCAACCCACAGCCACACCTGGCACTAAGCCACGGCTGCTGCTGCACGATCGAAGTAGGATGCGATTTCAGCCATCAACTGGCTGCAGTCGCCACGGGTAATTCCGTTGGGGTCGTTAGCGATCGCAATAGCAGCTTCCTTCATCTTTTGCACACCAGCAGCCACAGAAGCGCCGGGAACGCCAAGAGCGAGGTAGGTTTCGCGCAGACCATTCAAGCAGCGATCATCCAGAACGCTAGCATCGCCAGTGAAAATAGCGTAGGTCACATAGCGCAAGATGATTTCCATATCGCGCAGGCAAGCTGCCATCCGACGGTTGGTGTAAGCGTTGCCACCAGGAGCGATCAGTTGGGGTTGCTCGGCGAACAGAGCACGAGCTGCGTTAGCAACGATTGCGGATGCGTTGCCGGTGATCCGGTTAACAGCATCAATCCGCTTGTTTCCGTCAGCTACTGCTGCACGCAGTGCGTCGAGCTGGGCACCGCTAACATATTCCCCACGAGCATCAGCTTGGGAAACAACCCTGGTAAACGCGTCTAGCATTGATTTAATCTCCTAAATCGTGTTTATAGAGTGGAAGATTGACACTATAACTGAACAGTTTTGCATTCAGTTATAGACAACTCAGAACCACAGAGTCGGAAGCAGAGAGATTGCCCATCAAAACGGTTTGAGAATCATAACCCCGATACTCTGGATATCGATCACTAAACCCTTCTGTAGCTTAGCGAACACTCAAACTCCTCTGAAAGTGCTTTCATTGCGTCAATGAGAACAAATTCAGAAAAATGAGAAACCAGAGAACGAAATAGGACTCAAGGCAATGACTCTATTCAACCCTTGATGCTTGCACTCGCTGTTACTCTTCCGAGTCCTTTTTATACTAAGACGAATAGAATCCTAATCGATTTAAGTTTTCACAAGTTCTCATTTCTTCACATTCCGCAACATTCTTCCTAAAGAGATGGCCTTTTGGAGAGGATTGGGAAGTGTCAAAAGTCTTGCCAGTCAAGGGGTTTGTTCGATCTGTCTAGTGTGGTGCGACTGATCGTTAGACAATGCTTCGCGTCTCATAATTTCCTTTTGCAAGATTTTTCTCATAAATTAATCTCAACTCGGGGTGAAACGGGGTTTGGGGCACTGCACAGTGCCCTAGACCACTTGGTTTTCTGCGGACGTCGCGCACGGACCATCGAGCGGTTCAGCATCGCCTGAATTTACGTGAATTCGGGCGATGCTGAAATCCGTGATTTTTCCTGTGCGGCGCTGCAACACCCGCTTAACCTAAACTGACACTTAAACTGACATAGTTAACGTGGCACTCACTCGCTGAACCCAGAGCATCGTTCACTCTCGTGAGCGTACCATCTTCAAGTCATTACTCTTCTTGTAATTACCGTCAGTTCTGGTTAAGAGGATTTTGGGGCGCCGCGCCGGGTGCAGTGCCCCAAACCCCTTGCTGTTCCGTGCGCGTCGCGCACGGAACAGCAAGGGGTTCAGCTTATCCCGAATTCACGTTAGGACAGGGCGTAGACTGGTCGTTTGAGCAGAGGGTGGGACGTGTTTTTGAGGTGAGCTTTCAGGGTGTCGAGGAATGCGTAGACCGCAGGAGGATGGAGCGCATTGGCCAAGACCGTTACACAGATCACCCTTTCTAGAGGAGTCGGTAATGGTCGGACTTGGATTTGGGCAGGCAGGGGTTCGGCGGCGAGGCGCGTCATGATGGTGATTCCCAGCCCCCGCATCACCATCCCAACGATGGTAGAGTCTTCGGTAATGTGATATGCCGCAGACAGGGGGAGTTGCAATCGGGCGAAGTGATCGCGAATGAGGACGGAGCAATAGTCTGTTTCGGGGGGGAGGATCATCGGGTAGGCAGCCAAGTCTTCCCAGGTAAGGGGGCGATCGGGTAGGGTTACCGTCGGCGGAAACAGCACAACGTACTCATCGCGGAAGAGTTCCCAGGACTCAAATTCATCTCCCAGGGGTAGGCAGGTGAAACCAACATCAACCCGTCCCTCGCGCAGAGCATGTTCACTGCCATAGTCACCTCGATACTCCGTGAGGCTGAGGGCGATCGCAGGGTAGGTTTTGCGAAAATCCGCAATCACTTCCGGCAGCACATGAGTGGCAATGCTACGGAAGGATGCCACTCGTACTTCTCCGCCCTGCAATCCTTTGGCGAGTGCAGCTTCTCGGTCAATCGCTTCCAATAGGCCCAGCATCGCCTGGGCATGGCGGAGAATTTTTTCGCCCACAGGGGTGAGCCGTGCCCCGTGGCGTCCTCGCACAAACAGCACGACCCCCAGGTCAGCTTCGAGGGTGGCGATCGCATGACTGACAGCCGATTGAGAAACCCCAAGATGGATGCCAGCCTCACCGAAGTTGCCAGATTCAGCAACAGCAACTAGAGTGCGGAGTTGGGAAAGTTTAATGTTGTCTCGATTAATGCCCATAAGCGAAGCGTATCAGGAACGGCGAGGAAGTACCAGTCTTATCCATGAATGATTTTCATGAAAGCGATTTATCTTACCGTTTGAAGAATTGCCTTGCTTTCCCTAGATTGGGGAGTATGAGCTTCACCCGATTGAATCGAGGCTGCCGTGGGCGAGGAGGTGCAGTGTCTTTCTCTACTGCTCGCCAGCACAAAAGCCGCAGAACAGGTTTACCCATTTAGTCAATTAGTCAATCCATTTCACGCAGGGAGCGAGTTATGCAAAGAACAGAACCCCTTTGGGGCAGAATTGCTGTGCCCAAATTACGGCACTCCGAACCATCAGGACTCCAGAAAACGGCAGCCCATCAGAATAGCGACTCTCGGTTGCGGCAGGTAGGGCGATCGCTGTTGCGGTGGCTGTCTGGCGATAGCGAGCCGCGAGTATGGCAGACATGCGATCGCCAAGGTCATACGATCTGGCACCTCTACGATCCCGCTACTCAGGGCAAAACTCAGTTTGGGTCGGAAGCAGAAGTGCGAGCTTGGTTAGAGCAACGCTACTACCATTCCTAACTGTTTATGTTGCTGCGCACTCATGATGCAAGAAGCTTGTTGTGGGAACCCCGGCTGTGCAGGGATTCCCACAACAAGCTTTGTTCGATACCTATGCGTGTAGCGCTATATCTTAAGACCTGCCTGATCTCATACGGAATACTTTGCCTGTCGGCAGAGCTCATCCGCCGCAGATAACCTTTGCCTCTGATACGGAATCCGTTGCTTATAGGGTCGGTTAGTTTTTGGTAGAACGCCCGCGCAGCGGGCGTTCTACCAAAAACTAACTACTACTTTATGGGCGGATTCCGTATGACAGATAACCGCTTGGCGGTCGGGTGGAGCGCGTTGTTGTGCCGCGATTCGCTTGCAGAGAGGCTTCGCCAACGCTTATCCAAGGCAAGGCTTGATAAACATTATT
>DVEB01000141.1 GCA_015295905.1 Synechococcales cyanobacterium M55_K2018_004 | reverse complement strand
GCGCGTCGCGCACAGAACATCAAGGGGTTTAGCGTATCCCGAATTCACGTTACTTACGAGATGGCTGGGGGACTTTGCCCATGAGGCTGAGGCGATCGCTCAACTGACGGAGCGATCGCGACAGTTCGGGGTCGCTCTCCTTTTGTTGGGCAATCTTGTCACAGCTATACATCACCGTGGTGTGGTCTTTGCCGCCGAACATTTCGCCAATTTTCGGCAGACTCAGATCCGTGTGTTGACGCATCAGGAACATGCCAATCTGCCGGGCCACGCTGATCTCGCGGCGGCGGGAATTGCCCTTGAGATCATCGATCGAAACGTT
The DNA here is from genome assembly GCA_015295905.1 of Synechococcales cyanobacterium M55_K2018_004. GTDB lineage: Bacteria > Cyanobacteriota > Cyanobacteriia > Elainellales > Elainellaceae > DVEB01. The sequence goes on along the minus strand of DVEB01000141.1, from coordinate 7,660 downwards.
GTAGGTTTCGGAGATGACAGCAAGAATGGCATCAGGAGTAGCTTCCACCTGTTCGCTGGGAGGATTCAGCACCGGAGCAATGTTTTCCACACTCATCGGTAGTCCAGAGATGGAGATATAGGCGACTGCCCGGATGAGTGCGCCTTCTAACTCTCGGATGTTAGAGGTATAGCTGCTGGCAATGTATTCGATCACCTCACGCGGCAGGCGCATATTCTCATACTCAGCCTTTTTCTGGAGAATCGCCATCCGGGTCTCCAAATCGGGAGCTTGGATATCGGCAATCAGCCCCATCGAGAAGCGAGAACAGAGGCGTTCTTGCAGGCGCGTAATTTGATTGGGGGGGCGATCAGAGGCCAGCACAACCTGCTTCCCCGCCTCATGCAGGGCATTAAAGGTGTGGAAAAACTCCTCCTGGGTGTACTCTTTTCCTTCGATGAACTGAATGTCATCCACCAACAACACATCTACCTGACGGTAGTGTTCCCGGAAGCTCTGCATACTGTCTTTGCGGATGGCAGTGATCAGTTCGTTGGTGAAGTGTTCCGTGGAGACATAGGAGATGCGCGATCTAGGGTCAATCTCTAGGCGATAGTGCCCGATCGCCTGCATCAGGTGAGTCTTTCCCAGTCCAACCCCGCCACACAAAAATAGGGGATTAAACTCGCGTCCGGGCGACTCTGCAACCGCCAAGGAAGCAGCGTGGGCCATGCGGTTGTTGGAACCTACCACGAAGCGAGAGAACACATACTTGGGGTTCAAGTCGTTGGACTTGAGACGCTGGGTGCTAGGGGGTTGCTCAGAGGCGGGTGCTTCAACGGAGACTGGCCACACCATATCCCCCTGCTCAAGGTTGGGCTTTTCAGACTCACCTCCCTGCCGCACCACAATCTGAATCTCGACCGGATGCCCTAAGATGTCCTGCGACACTTCTGAGATGGTTTTGACGTAGTACTTTTGCAACCAATTCCGCGCAAACGGGTTGGGAGTACAAATGACCAGACCGTTTTGATCGAGTTGCTCAATCGTTGCGGGTTTGATCCAGGTCTCAAAAGTTGGGCGGCTCAACTGCAATTGCAACCGCTCTAAAACTTGATTCCAGAAGCTCTCTAATGCTACTTCCACCGTTGCCTTCCCCTCGTTTGAACCGTCTGATAGCGAAACTCACCAGCTTCGACCGACCGAGCGGTCAATCGCACCCCAAGCGTCTCTCCGGCCATCCTGGACGTGGTGTAGAAACTCACGCTGAAGGATTGAAATCTCCACCCTCTGGGGAGAATCGCGTGCCTCCTACACAATGTCTAGCGTGCCGTTTGATGAACCTGCCGCATACCCTTGCGATGCACACACTTAGGCTTTAGAGTACGGATGTTTGCTCCAGGCCGTCTCGATGCATCGCTTAACTAGACTACTAGATATGCCATATCAATAGTGACAGAAATTCCATATATGGTGATTCTGTGGAAAACTTTTGAAAGCTATAGGATCCTAAGACAAGTCGCCGGGTTTGTCATCCGCTTTCTCAGGGTTGCTAGTGTAACGTTAGTTTTGGTTAAGCGGGTTGGGTGGCACTGCGCCGAGTGCGGTGCCACCAAGACCCTTGCTGTTCCATGGGCAACGCGCAGGGAACAGCAAGGGTTTCGACTGATCTGGAATTCACGTTAATGTCAGCAATTGTTCTCTCTGACTTGGGCCAGGCTACTTTGGGCTAATCTACTCGCTCCAATTGCCAGAGGATTTGGTTGCCTTCCCGCCGCACCCGCGAAACCACCCAGTTGCGCCAGACCCAGTTGTCTCCACGGCTGGTGACGGCACTGGCGTTAACATCCATCAAATCGGCCAGTTCCGAACTGGTGATCAGGTAGCCATTGCTGGCGATCGCATCTGCCATCTGGAGTGTCTCGACGGTGTTTCGCAGTTGGGCAACACGCACCTCACGGGGTAACTCTTCGTTGGCCTCCAAGGTTAGGGGATGGGCAGGGTCTGTCATAGTTCTAAGGAAAAAGGGCGATCGCTAACATGAACAACACGTCATCTCAATGTCTGGATTTTACGTCTTGCCTTTTCAAGATTTCGTACTAAACATCGCTTTTCTTAAAGTCCTCAAGGACGAAGACGTCTTGCGTGATGGGTCGCTCGCAAACGAGGGCAACCATTCTCATTTGGGACTTCAGGGGTGATTTTAGTCTACTGGTGGCAAACTAAAATTGCCCCCAATCTTGAGGGGTTCATCACTAAGCAGCACTGAAAACTGGTACACGTTTACTACCTAAAGGTATTCTGGCAGTATTTTGGAGAAAAGGGTGATGGGAGGGTAAACTAGCCTGATATGAGCCAAATTTCCCGCCGATTGTCCGTTACAGAGTTAAGCGAACGCATCCTAGAGATGGCGAAAACCGGGGTTTATCGGGAATCGGTGTTTGAAGCCCTGCGACCTGTGGCCACGAAGCAACAAATTCGAGCGGCGATCGCCCATGCTAAGCAGTTTGGCCTCCACTCTGTCGCCCACCTGCGGGATGAGGAGTTGGGAACTTATTACCAACTTGACTTGGTGAAGTACCAGTCTTTGTTGCCGACGCTGCACAAAGCCTTGCCCTTGGTAGAGGAGGGCAACCTAGCTCAACGCTACCTGGATGCGACGAATCGGATGCAGACCATGGTGTTGCTGTCAAAGGCGATCGCCCTCACCTTGGGAATTATCGGTATCGTTGGGGTTTTTACGAACCACTCGCAAGTTAGTTTTGGTGGCTTTAGCGGTGCCCTGAGTGCTGGAGTGTTGTGGATGCTACAGCGTAGCTTAGCAAGACCTTCCCATTAACAAGAACGCGAATTCGGGATACGCTGAAACCCTCTTAACCCAAACTGACGTTAACTTAAGATTACATAAAGCACAAAGATTACTCAACATTTGCAAGAGAAGCCTGCATTGCTTGATAAGCTAGAAAGAAGAAGTCTCAGAACAGAGAAACCAAAGGATATGATATCCGCTGCGTTGCCGTATCTTGCTTTTTCTGCTTCGATTTGACTTCCCTTAAAAGTCGAAATTGTTGGCTAAAACTATTCTGTTTTCCCTGCTGGAATCGTCCGGCGTAGAGGTTTTCAGCATACTCATTTTTGCTGTAAAAATTTCTGCTGTAAAAATATGGACTTTTCTTGCAGAAGTCAGAACTCATTCCATCGGGTCGTTGTTTGCTTAGCCGTCATGAAAAAAGCCCCTCAGTATCTGGTAGCCACCGTAGGATGCTTGAGGCAGGAGAGTATGTCACCTTTGCAGGCCCTCATCCCCCAGCCCCTTCTCCTAAGTTGGGAAAAGGGGAGCCGAGCATCTCAACGTCCCTCTTCCTACTGGGGAGAGGGATGGAGGGTGAGGGCAAACGTGATATGCACCCTGAAGCAGTTGCCGTAACGCATCAGGGGAGATTTTATTTGTACGTTGCTTCCTTACTTTCAGAAATCATCTAGAAACTACTAGTCTTCAAAGTCCTCACCTGGTTTTTATTGCTTCATTGCATCGGTTAGAGCACAAAGAGAGCGAAGCATTTCAGGAGGTCAAAATGCAAACGTTTGATTACGTCATTTTAGGGGCAGGGTTGGGTGGACTTTCGGCAGCAGCCTGTCTAACCCGGCAGGGATATCGGGTGGCTGTGCTAGAGAAGCACTATCTCCCGGGCGGGTGTTGCCACACGTTTGAGTATGGGGACTACCGCTTCTGTGCCGACGTCCACTACATCTCGCAGTGTGCCGAAGGACAGGCGATCGCCCAATTTCTCCACTACATTGATCGCGAAGTTCCGTTCAACAGCCTCGACCCCGACTGCATTGACCGCGTGGTGACTCCTGAGGCAGATTTCAGAATTCCGTTGAACTGGGAGACCTTGCGGCAGCGATTGCTCGAAACGTTTCCCGATGAAGCCAGGGCAATCCATCACTATTGCGATGAAATCAAACAACTCCACCAGGAGATGCATGATCTGGCGCAGGAAGTCCGCTGGTATGACCAAAAGTGGACAGACTGGTTGAAATTACCCAAGTACTGGCATCTCTTCCAGAAACGAAATTGGACTTTGCAAGACCTGTACGACCAGGCTGGATTATCGCCCAAATTACAGGCAGTCCTGGCCGGTCAGAGTGGAGATTACGCCCTTCCCCCCAAAGAAATTGCACTCATTACGCATACTTCACTGGTGTGGGATTATTCGGAAGGCGCATATTATCCTAAACACCACTTCAAACACTTCGTTGACACAATCGTAGAGTTTATTACGACCAACGGCAGCAGGGTTCAACTCTCGACACCAGTAGAACGCATTGAAGTGGTCAATCACAAGGTTCGGTCTGTGACTGCCAAGGGAGAACAGTATGTTGCTCGCTACGCTTATATTAGTGATCTTGATCCCAAACTCACCGTTCAGTTGATGCAGGATCGGCACGCCTTGAGCCAGCGAGAGTATCATCGGCTGACAGACTACGACTATTCCGCCAGTGCCTTCAATATTTACTTAGGCTTAGACAGCCGATTTGATCCTGCGAAGTATGGGATTGGCAACTGGAACGTCTGGTATTATCCCACCGGAGACCTGAACCAAGAGTACGAGCGCCAGTTACAGGGTGACCTCAGCCGTCCCTGGATTTTCCTCTCCTGCCCCACCATGAAATCTCATGAACCGGGTATGGCCCCTGCTGGGCACCATGTTTTGGAAATTGCCACGGTCTGTCCCTACGAGCCGTTCCGGCAGTTGCACGACACTGACCCCAAAGCCTACAAGGCGAAAAAGCGGGAGGTCTATCAGCAGGTGATGCGGAGTGTGGAAGACCTGATTCCCGATGTGAATGCCTACGCCCGCATGAAAATCTATGGCACACCGACCACCAGCGAATTCTACTTAGGACAACCCCAGGGCAATATCTACGGAGCCAAACTGGTTCCTCGCCAAGTCGGCCTCAACCGCCTGGGTTATCGCACGGAGTTGCCCAACCTGTTCTTGGTGGGCGCTACGGCGGGATATCCCAGCGTTCCCGGTGTGATCAGTAATGGTATGGATGTTGCTGAAATCCTGACGGGCGAGACGATTCGAGGTCGCACAACACAACGGGAACCTGCCTTGGCAGCCCGATAGTCCACGCAGATAGGCCGGCTGACGATCGCGTCGATTGATCACTGCTCCTAGAGAGCTTATACCGACTCCGTCAGTTATTGAGTCGATTTGTTGTGGTGTAAAACCCCCGCTGCTTGCCGTTGTGTCGTATGGCGCTACACGCGTAGGTTAGGATCAAGCATTTTGAGGGCAACCCCGCTGCGCGGGGTTGCCCTCAAAACGCGTTTTACATCATGAGCACGTAGCGCTAATGTTAGGCGCCGATCAACTTCTGTATTCCTAGGAGCGCAAACAACAGGAACAGACCACCTCCTGTCAGTGTGATGGTTCTCTCGGAAATGCGGCCAGCAATGAATTGACCGCCCAAAACTGCGATCGCCGCGCAGATGGTGTGCCCAACAATTGCCCCTAGGGTGACACCCCATGGATTTTTCGCAGCCGCCAGACCAATTGTTGCAATTTGGGTGCGATCGCCCCATTCTGCCAGAAATGTCAGGCTAAAGGACTGCAACAGCACCCCTAACTGAGTTGGTTCTGGCAAATCAGCACTGGCATCCTTAACCACCTTGATGGCCTCCTGGCAGACATCTTCACAGGCGCCTACGGCAGCAGTCGGCATCCGCCACCCCTGGATCAGCAACTTGACCCCAAACCCCAGAAACAAAAGCACCTCAGCCCAATGAATATAGATTGCTGGTAAGAAGGAAAATAGCTGCCCCATGCCTACTGAAAGTAACGTCATGGTCGCCAGGGCAGCCACCACACCAGTGATGACCAGCAAGGGGGTGTGGCGACAGGCAAGAATTACCGCAATAAAGAAGGTCTTATCACCCAGTTCCGATATTGTGATCAGCAACAGTCCAGCGACAAAGGCTTCAAGCATCTCCGGCTCCTCTCAAACAGATGTGGCGTGTTGAGTGAGCCAGATAAAGCGCAAGACCTCACCAGCTCACTCAATCGTGAACTTGGTGAAGGTCTCGCTTCCGAAATCCTGAGATGTCACCACCCAACCTACGCAATCGGCCTGAGGGCATCGTTTGCATCATGATTGGCTCGAGGCAACACAGGGCAATCGTCATCTCAGCCAGGGTCATCCCCAGTATGTTGACTCAGATGGCTGGCAGTGCCAGCAGCTACTCCCCTTCAAACAACTTCGTAGAATATTACAGCAACTCAGGGGAAATTAAAACAGCAATTCTCAGTAGCGCCAGTTCTGGTTAAGCGGGTTTTGGGGCACCGCGCCGGACGCAGTGCCCTAAAACCCCAGATGTTCCATGCGTGACGCGCACAGAACATCTAGGGTTTCAGCTTATCCGGAATTCACGTTTTGCAAGATCAACGACGGTCTGTCCAGGATTAGGCTGACCCCGATAGAATAGACTACGAATCACTCCTTTGTTGCGCCCATGACTGTGCCGAGCGAGCTAGAGACTGCAGCCCAAAACCATGCCAATGGAGCCGAGGCGATCGCATCGCCCTCTGGCGTCAATTCACCCATCACAACCGATATCCCGGATGAGGCGATCAGCCTGGACGATGAGGTTCCCAATGACGTCGAAATGTCGCTGTTCGACCACCTGGAAGAACTGCGGATGCGGATTTTCTACTCATTGATTGCAATTGTGATCGGCGTGGTCTGTTGCTTCCTGTTCGTCAACAAAATCGTGGCGCTTCTGGAAGTCCCCGCTCAAGGTGTTAAATTTTTGCAACTGGCCCCCGGCGAGTATTTCTTTGTCTCGCTGAAGGTGGCTGGTTACACTGGTTTAGTGCTCTCTAGTCCGTTTGTGCTCTACCAGATCATTCAGTTTGTCCTGCCTGGATTAACCCGTAAGGAGCGACGCATCCTTGGTCCCATTGTGCTCGGCTCTAGTGTGTTGTTTCTCAGTGGGCTAGCATTTGCCTACATTGCCCTGATCCCTGCTGCGCTGCGGTTTTTCATTAACTATGGGGGAGATGTAGTCGAACAACTCTGGTCGATTGATCGCTACTTTGAATTTGTTCTATTGCTGATGTTCAGCACTGGCCTGGCTTTTCAGATCCCCGTCGTGCAAATGCTGCTGGGCTTACTGGGAATTGTCACCTCCCAGCAGATGCTTTCCGGTTGGCGGGTTGTGATCCTGGGGGGGGTTGTTCTCGGCGCAATTCTCACTCCCTCCACCGATCCGATTACCCAAAGCTTGCTGGCTGGAGCCGTACTCGGGCTTTACTTTGGGGGCATTGGCATGGTCAAAGCCTTGGGCAAGTAGTTGGCATGGTTGAGTTGGCATGGTTGACACCAAGCGAGCGAAGATGCAGGGAATGACACCTCTGCGTGTTTGGGTCTAGAGGCATACGACGCTACACGCTATATCGCTGCTTGCAGTGGTATGCTCACAGACCACACCACTCCACCTCTTAACCAGCAGGCTCCTAGGCTGCGTGACTGTCTCTCATCAATATGAAAATCGCTATCGTTTCATCCAAAAATCCTTGAAAAATCATTGGTTAAATCACGTGAATGCGGGATAAGCTGAACCCCTTGCTTTTCCGTGTGCGTCGTGCACGGAACAGCAAGGGTTTTGGGT
>DVEB01000346.1 GCA_015295905.1 Synechococcales cyanobacterium M55_K2018_004 | reverse complement strand
TTGCCCTCTCCCTAAATCCCTCTCCCAAGCTGGGAGAGGGACTTTGAGATGCTCGGCTCCCCTGCTCCCAAGTTGGGAGCAGGGGCTAGGGGATGAGGGCGTGCAACGGTAACATGCTCTCAAACCCGCTTAACCAGAACTGGCGTTAAATTCGGGATTTGCGCGAGAAAAGCCCCAAACTGCGTTACGGTTGCCACCAAATACATCCTACGGCAGGGACATGCTCGCAGGGTCAATAATTGCCGATCCCCTCATTGGAGACTCCTGTTGTCTTAACGCACTGTGAGGGTGAATCGCCCCCGACCCGTGCGATCGTAAGAATTGGCCAGTACGCGGTAGGTCCCAGTTGCGGGTAACCGCACACTCAGGCTTGAGTTGGTGTTGTTGGGGCCAATATCGTCGTTTTGAGCAACAACGCGGTTCTGAGGGTCCAGCAAAATCAAGTAGGTATCAAAGTCAGGGCTTTCCATGGAGATGGTAATCTGCTGCCCGGCCTGTCCGTTAAAGGTGTATTCCCGGTAACGGCTCCCATCCGACTCTAGCACCGGAGCCGAGTCATCCAATATGCCCTGCTGTTGCAAAATGACCTGTCCGGCTTGCTGACCGACCCGCTGCCCTGCCCGCTGAGGAGTTGTTCCCCCTGCTGCCAGCCGCAGCGTGTAGCGTCCCTGCTCCCGTGGGCCGTAGGTGTTTGCCAGAATGGTATAGGTGCCATCTGCTGGCAGTTGGACCGTCAGGCGAGCATTCTTCCCACCCGCACTATCATCATCCTGGGCTAGGTTCTCGCCGTTGGGAGACAGGAGTAAAAGGTAAGGGTCTACCTCATCGCTGATCATTTCAATCGTCACCTGTTGGCCTGCTCGTCCAACAAAGGTATAGGCGTTGTAGTAGCTGTTATCCGATAGGAGATCGCTGCTGCCGGCGGCCAAGCGTCCTTGAATGGGAGCAGCGTTAAGGGCAATTTGCTGAGCAGGCCGACTGCCCCCCAGCATTGGAGCCTGCTGTGCCACCCGGGGTGCCCGTCCTTCACGCACGGCCACCAGAAAGTTCTGCACTCGGTCAATGGCGATCGCAAAACCAATCCCAATATTTCCCGAAGCCCCCCGGGGCGAAAAGATGGCGCTGTTGACGCCAATAATTTCTCCCCGGCTATTCAGTAATGGGCCACCCGAGTTACCAGGGTTGATGGCGGCGTCGGTTTGAATTATCCCCCGCTCTGGATCAACACGACTGACGATCCCCGTTGTAAAGGTATTTTGGAAGCGCCCAAAGGGGTTGCCAATGGCAAAGGCTCGTTGTCCCACCTGGACTGAGTTTGGCGGAGCAAGCCGGAGGGCAGGCAGGTTGGTCTGGCCCCGAAGGCGCACGGCCGCCAAGTCTAACCCCCCTTCGGCAAAGGCAATCACCTCGCCTTCAAGGGTGCGGTTGTCTGCCAGCGTCACTCTGACCGTTCGCTCGCCACTGACCACATGGGCATTGGTCAGAATCAGGCCATCGGGACTGATAATACTGCCACTGCCGCTGCCCGTACGAGTCTCAATCGACACCACTGAGGGGCTAGCAATCTGGTAGACCCGCACGTTGATATCCTCTTGGGGATCCTGTTGAGCCAACGCCACACGAGGATTTGGCTGGCCCCAACTCAAGGGATCTAACAGTTCTACCGGAGACATAACGTTGAGCAGATTCAGACCTAGCGCCGCACCAAGAGCTGTTAGCCCGGTGGGGAGCAGCGCGGAAATTGAGGAAGAACGCTTCGTATTCATGCAGCAACGCTCAGTGAAGTTTGAGAAGTCAAAGTTTGAGGGCCTTAAGCTATGGGCCTCACGGCCGGCAAACGACCAAAACGAGCCAAGGACGCTCTGGGGATGTCCGGCAAAGGAACAGCCGTTGTTTTTATCGAACTGTTCTTGATGGAACCGTGTTGATGGAACCGATATTGATGGAACTAAGGCCAACCCAAATGGTTAATCCTTTATCGGTAGACGCTCTGTCCAACAGAACGGTTTCCTTCCATTTTGGCAGCAGATCTGAAGAGCGTCATTAGCGATCGCCTCCTTCTTATAGCGGTTTTCACCTTGAGGAGAGACGGTCACATAGCACAAGATCCTGCTGGTTAAGGGGTTGAGTGGAGTGGTCACAGACCATACCATTGCAAGTCGCTATAACATTCCTGATTTGAGGGGGGTAGACGCCTGCTGGTACAAATGGGTTACCGAACTCAGCCACTGTTTGCATTGGGGACAGCACTGAGCGCTGAGATAAAAACCTTTGCACCTCACACACTTAAAAAGCGCTGTCTGACTCTAAGCCTGGGAGAGCGAGCAGCAGGATATCGCTTCACGTTAAGTTAGGTTAGAGAACGATGATTTTCCAACCGATGCCTACTTCTCCCCTGTGGCAAATTCAGTCTAGCGATGCTCCACCCGATGCCTTTGTGCAAGCGGTTCAGCAATATACAGGTGACCTGCCCGGGAAATACTTGGCGCAATTATTGTGGCAGCGGCAGCTTTGTACTGTTGAGGGTCTGGCGGGCTTTCTGGATGCGACGCAGTATACACCTGCCAGCCCTTTTGCGTTTGGAGATGAAATGGAGAAGGCGATCGCCCGTCTGCAACACGCCTATGCAACGCAGGAGCGGGTAGCAATCTGGGGGGACTTTGATGCCGATGGCATTACTGCAACGGCGGTGCTGTGGGAAGGGCTGGGGCAGTTTTTCCCACAGGGCGATCGCCTCACCTACACGATTCCCAATCGATTGACAGAATCCCACGGACTCTCGATCGCAGGGATTGACCGACTCGCGCAGGCAGGCTACACGCTCATCATCACCTGTGATACGGGTAGTACCAATCTCAAGGAGATCCATCACGCCAATGCGTTGGGAATCGATGTGATTGTCACCGACCATCACACGTTGCCGAGTGAGCGCCCCCCAGTGGTTGCCCTCATCAATCCTCGATCGCTTGATGCGAGTCATCCGCTGGCGACGCTTTCCGGCGTTGCAGTTGCCTTTAAGGTAGTCGAAGCCCTGTACGAAACTCTGCCCCACGTCCCCACCCAACCGTTGGAGGCACTGTTAGACCTGGTGGCGATTGGTCTGGTTGCCGACTTGGTGGAGTTGCGAGGAGACTGCCGCTACCTGGCACAACGTGGGATTGAACAGTTGCAGTTGAATCAAGGGGCATCGCCTCCCCGGCCAGGAATTGCCAAATTGCTGGAATTTTGTCGGGGCAGTGGCGATCGCCCCACAGATATTTCCTTTGGCATTGGCCCCCGCATCAACGCCATCAGCCGCATCCAGGGCGATGCAAGTTTTGCAGTGGAACTGCTCACCAGTCGCGATCGCAGTCGTTGCGAAACGCTGGCGCTGGAGACTGAGCTTGCCAATGCCCGCCGCAGAGTCTTACAAAAGGATGTCGTGCAGCAGGTGACTCAACGCCTAGCACAGATGGATCTCTCCACTACCCATGTGATTGTGTTGGAAGACCCCAACTGGTCCGTGGGGGTGCTGGGACTGGTGGCTGGACAGATTGCTCAAGAATACGGCAAGCCAACGATTTTGTTAACTCGGCAGCAGCGCAGTGGCGATCGCCCCAGCACCATTGCCGATAATTTGGCTGCTCCTACTTTCGGGTCATCACACCTATTCCCCCAGGAAACCATTCTTGCCTGTGGTTCCGCTCGTTCTGTCGGTCAAATTGACCTATACCAGCTTGTCGCAGAGCAATCTCATTTGTTGCACCGATTTGGTGGACACCCCTTTGCCGCAGGACTGAGTTTACCGTTGCAGAATGTGCCGCTCTTTACAGAAGCCATTAATCGTCAATTGCGTCAGCAACAGGCCACCTCTGGGGAGATCACAGTCCCTACGCTCCAGGCTGACCTCACCGTCACAGTGGCCGAATTGGGCAAAGACCTGTTTCGGGAACTCAAACTGCTCGAACCCTGTGGCATGGGCAACCCGGCCCCAAAACTGTGGATTCAGAACGTCTGGTTTGAGAATGCCAGCAATCGCAACATTCGAGATGTGCGCGGTAACAAATTACGCTACATCAAAACCGATTTTGTGGTTCGAGACGACACGGGTGCCAAATTCCCCGGCGTCTGGTGGGGCCACTACCGCGATGAGTTGCCTCCCCAGCGCTGCGACGTCATTGCCGAACTTGACTTCAACACCTTTCACAAGCGCTACGAAATTCGCTTGCTGGCTGTTCGTCCGTCTACCCAGCAGGCTCCCATGCCCACCGTTTCGCTAGACTGGATCGTTGATTGGCGGCAGCAGAGCCAGACCCCCGATGCTTCGGTATTGGCGATCGCCCAGTGTCCCTCCCGCTGGGATGAGTTACGCCACTGGATGCAGCAGGCTATGCAAACCGGCAAAACGCTGGCGATCGCCTACCCTCCCCCTCCCGACACTGACCCCACAGCCTGCTGGGAACAGTTGATTGGCATCGCCAAATATCTTAGCCGCACCCAGCAGTCGATTTCCTCATCCCATCTGCGGCAAAAATTAAGCATCAGCGATCGCACCTTCCAGATCAGCCTACACGCCCTGCAAGTCCTCGGCTTTGAAGTTACCCTCGCAGACGAAGCACTCTACTTCCGTTGGCATCCCGCCATGGAAACCGAGGCAGTGCAGTCCCGGGCGATCGCCCAGTGCCTCACTGCCATTCAGGAAGATCGCTTTCGCCAACAGTATTTTGCGACAGTGCCGCTTGAGGTGGTAAAGCAGATGGCGATGGGGTGGGTCAAGGGGTGAGGCAGGTGAGGAGGATTCGAGGCAGTTCGACTTGCACGTTGGAATTGAGGATTTGATCAACCGAAATTGCACCACAGAGACACAGAGGTCACAGAGGATTTACTCTGCGGCCTCTGTGCCTCTGTGGTGCCATCCTGACCCTTGTTGTTTAACTGAGTCCACAACCCTAGACATCACCCCCAACCCCCGTCGTCCTTCCCCATGCCCAAATCCCGCTCTCACTCTTCTCATCGCTTCTGGGAAATGCTCGCCAATACGCCCCGGCTACTGCGGCTGGTGTGGCATGGTGTCCCCGGACTGTTGCTGTTGACCCTGGCCGTTACTTTAGTCGGTGCACTAGTGCCGGTGGCGCAACTTTACGTCAACAAGTTAATTGTGGACCGGGTAGTGCAAGCTATGGGCCTGAGGGTGCTGAACTGGCAGCCAATGGGGGTATTGGTTTTTCTGGGGCTAATCTTGACACTGGCCCAGAGCGGTCTGACGCAGGCCAATAGCTTTATATCGCAGGTGTTGAGCGATCGCTTCACCCTCTATGCCAACAGTCTGTTATTGCAGCAGGCCATTCGATTGGATCTGGCACACTACGAATTGCCTGAGTTTTACGATTTACTGAACCGTGCTCAACAGAGTGGAAGTTCCTATCCTGTGCGTGTCCTCAGCACCATCATGTCTTTGATTGGACAAATCATCACCTTTGCGAGTCTGCTAGGCTTATTACTCAGTTTCAGTCCACTTGTCCTACTGGTGTTAATGTTGACCTCTCTGCCTGCTCTCTGGGTCGGGATCCAGTTTTCAGGGTTGCGCTTTCGCATGTTCCGACGGCAGACCCAAAGCGGACGACTAGCAAATTACCTGGAAAATGTGCTGACGACTCAAGAGTATGCCAAGGAGGTTCGTCTTTACAATTTGGGAGATTACCTGCTTCAGCAGTGGCGAGACATTCGGACTACATTCAATCAGGAGTCTGAGGCGATCGCAGCGCAGCAGGCAGGGGTGCGGCTGGGGACAGGTCTGCTGGCCAATGTTGGATTCTATGGAGCCTATGCCTGGGTAATTGTGCAGGCGGTGCAGGGAACCATCAGCGTCGGGAGTTTGACCATGTATACTGGGGCGTTTCAGCAGTCACAATCGCTGATGCAAAACATTTTGTTCAACATCGCGTTTGTCTACGAGTTCAATCTCTACGTTTCGCAGTTTTTTGAATTCCTCAGCCTGAAGCCGCACGTCCTTACCCCCATCCAAGCGGCTAAGGCATTTCCCACACCGATGCAGGAAGGGCTGCGGCTACGAAATGTCTCGTTTACCTATCCGGGGGCTACAGAACCCACGTTGCAGAATATCAACCTGTGGGTGCGACCGGGAGAGAGCATCGCCTTGGTGGGCATGAATGGAGCCGGAAAAACAACCCTGCTGAAACTGCTCACCCGTTTCTATGACGTTACCGAAGGCGAGATCACTGTTGATGGCATTCCACTCCACCAGTTCGACCTAGCGGACCTGCGGCGCAATGTTGGCGTCGTTTTTCAGGACTTCTCACGCTATAACCTGAGCGTGCAGGACAATATCGGCTTCGGGGACTTGAGCCAACGGGATAACCTCTCCCGCATCCAGCAGGCTGCCCAGGATGCCGGAGCAAGCACCTTGATCGACGCGCTGGAACACGGCTATCAGACGATTTTAGGAAAAACCTTTGCCGACAGTACCGAGCTTTCCGGCGGACAGTGGCAAAAGGTTGGCCTCGCCCGCGCCTTTATGACTGCCGCTCAGATCTTGATCCTAGATGAACCCACTGCCGCACTGGATGCGATCGCCGAATATGACCTCTTCCAGCGCTTCCGTCAGCTCACCCAGGGCAAAACCACCGTCCTGGTCAGCCATCGCTTCTCCACCGTCCGCATGGCAGACCGCATCGTGGTGTTGGAACACGGGCAAATTGCTGAGATCGGCAGCCATGCCCAGCTCATGGCAAACGGCGGTAAGTATGCGGAGATGTTTCATCTGCAAGCATCTAGCTATACCCAGGCTGAACACGATCTGAATTGAGCCATGGCTGGCGGCGATCGCATTCCCAGCATAGATCGCAGCAAACTATCGTTAACCTTGCTCTGATATGCTGGCTTGTGGTGAAAGCCTATATCATTTCTGATTTTGGATTTGTAAGTTATGCCGGTGTACAACTCCGCTAAGTACAAACAGCGCTACGGTGGTGCACACAGCACTACAGATTGTAGAAGCCTGACAGCGCAATGCATTCAATGGGCTATTTACCCCATCCTCTGTTGGAATTGATAAGCTGTCGCCGTCTGAGTTAAGACATGAGTTAAGACAAAGAGGGTGGGGGGTTGCCTCCAGGCAGGGGTTTCATCCTACATCCCCTCCTCATCCTCTTAGCGAATGCCCTATCGCACCCAAATCTAAAATTCAAAGTCCCAAAATGTCACAGTTTCTCTTCATCACCGATCTCGACGACACGTTGGTAGGCGATGATGCGGCCATGGCACAACTCAATGAGCGGTTGAGCCAACACCGCCAGCAGCACGGCACAAAGATCGTTTACTCAACCGGGCGATCGCCCACCCTCTACCAACAACTCACCCAAGAAAAACCCCTGTTGGAGCCGGATGCGGTTGTTCTGGGAGTCGGCACGATGATCTTTCACAACGGCAGTCCAGAACCAGACGCCACTTGGCAAGCACGATTACGACAGCATTGGGATCGCGATCGCATCCTGGCAACAGTGGCCCACTTTGCTGACCTAGAGTTGCAGCCAGAATCAGAACAGAATGAGTTTAAGGCCAGCTATTTCCTGTACGAGACCGTGGCCACAGAGGTGATGACCGAACTCCAGACCAACTTGCAACAGCAGGGGCTAGAGGTCAACTTGGTCTACAGCGGAGGCAAGCACCTAGATATCTTGCCGAAGGCGGCCAACAAGGGGTTTGCCCTCGCTTTCTTGCAAGAGCAGTGGGGCTTTGAGCGCCATCACACGGTTGCCTGTGGCGACTCTGGCAATGACCTCTCAATGTTTGAGATCAACCGTTCCCGGGGCATCATCGTTGGTAATGCCATGACCG
The DNA here is from genome assembly GCA_015295905.1 of Synechococcales cyanobacterium M55_K2018_004. Lineage (GTDB taxonomy): Bacteria > Cyanobacteriota > Cyanobacteriia > Elainellales > Elainellaceae > DVEB01. The sequence goes on along the minus strand of DVEB01000346.1, from coordinate 227 downwards.
AATTGCGCCAGTGGCATGAGGCCAATCCATCGAGCGATCGCTATCTCGCCACCCAACACCACGCCGCAGGTGTTCTAGAGGGGTTGCAATACTTTGAACTGCTCTAATATAGCTGCTTGCAGTAGTGTGATCTGTGACCACACTACTGCAACGTCAATTCCAGATAAGCTGCAACCCTTGCTGTTCCGTGCGCGACGCGCACGGAACAGCAAGGGTTTTGGGGCACC
>DVEB01000163.1 GCA_015295905.1 Synechococcales cyanobacterium M55_K2018_004 | reverse complement strand
CACAGCGCCGGGCGCGGTGACCCAAACCCCTCTTAACCAGAACTGACGTTATTTCATTTGAAAAGGGTGCCTAGATTTGCGCTAGTCATCCCGTCATCTCAACGCTCCAGATCATAGGACAACAGTTCCGGGGGAGTCGCCTGCAGGGGACGGTCCTCAATTCGGCAGTAGGGACGCGAGTAGCAGAGTGGGCTTTCGAGGGCATGCTGTTCTAGAAACGCTGGCTCATTCATCACCTGTTCCGTCGCCCCATCAAACACCACTCGTCCACGACTCAAAACAATCGTCCGGGGACAGAGTTCAACCGCCAAGTCTAGGTCATGGGTGGCGATGATCTGCGTCAGGGGTAGGCTTTGGAGCAGTTGTAGCAGTTGGCGACGCGCACGGGGGTCAAGCTGCGCCGTCGGTTCATCCAGCACTAAAATTTGCGGTTGCATCGCCAAAACTCCGGCGATCGCCACCCGTTTTTTCTCACCACCAGAAAGATTGCCCGTGTTGCGCGGGGCGTAGTACTCCCAGTCCAGCCCCACTGCGGCCATGGCCATCTGCACCCGACAGGCCAACGCCTCTCCCCGTAGCCCCTGGTTGAGCGGGCCAAAACACACATCCTCCTTCACCGTTGGCATAAACAGTTGGTCGTCGGGATTTTGAAACACCACCCCTACAAAATTTCGCACCTGGCGGAGGTTCTCCGGGCGGACTGGCAATTCTCCCACAATCACCTCGCCCGTCTGGGGCATCAACAGCCCATTGAGGTGGAGCAACAGGGTGGATTTGCCAGACCCATTAGCCCCAACCAATGCCACCCGTTCGTTGGCTGCAATCGATAACGCGATCGCCTTCAGGGCATGGGTGCCATCTGGGTAGGTAAAGCTGAGATCGCGGATAAAGAGTGGGTTGTGGTGCATTCGAGCGCAGAGAGTGGGGGTGTGAGATGGGGGGAAAGGCAATCGACTGCTGACTCGATTGTCTGCGGGGGAAGTTGGCGTCAGAACAAGTAGATGGCCTGTCCTAGGAGGGTGACCAACCCAGTGAGGGTGACTGCCACGAAATCACAACGGCGATAGGTCAATTGCTCCACTGGTCTAGGCAGGCCCGCATAGCCACGGGAGAGCATGGCTCGATGAATCCGTTCCCCCCGGTCAACGGTGCGGATAAACAGGGAACCGATGATGTTTCCCGTCACCAACCGAGTTTGGCGATCGCCCATGAACAGATTGCGAGCAGCGGCCGCCCGCCGCATCGCATTCGACTCCTCGACCAACACACTGATGTAGCGAGACATGGCAGCTAGAATAGCCACCAGCAGGGGTGGCACCCGCAATGCTAGGAGACCGTTGAGCAAAGCCGGAATGGCAGTGGTCATGACCAGCAGATTCAGCACCAGCAAAGACAGGAGTGCCTTCAGCATCACACTCCCCAGCACCGCTAGCCCGTGGGTCGTCACCCGCAACCACCCCCACTGCCAGAGTACTTCTCCTTCAGGATGGAACAAGGTTCCCAGCAACACCACGCCCACAAAGAGGAACTCCACTGATACGCGACGCAGCAAAGTTGTGAGGGTAACACGGCTGATCAAAAGCGCGATCGTCAGGGCCACAGCATAGATTGCCCAGGTCAACCAGCGACCGTGGGGAGTCAACGCTGTTGCAAAGGCAAGTAATACAGCGCAAACAATTCGACTGGCTGGATTGAGACAATGCCAAGGACTCTGCCTCTGGCTGTCAACATCCAGATGAAACGTGCCGATATGGAATAGCATGAAGCAACCCGTGCCCTATCGGGAAGCGTCGGGAGGGTCAGACGGCAACGCTTGCTCTGGCTGCTTCCCGCGCACCACCAGCTTGCCCACCCCCCAGGCTAAACCAAAGGTCACCAAGGTGCCAACCAGACCTGCCAGCGGCGTCGCCACTTGTTCGGGGACACCGCGCAGAGCGTATTCATCAAAAATGTTGTAGAAGGGCAGTTGGTGAGCAGGCGGATTCTCGACTGCTTTGGTATCAAATTTGTGGTCCTGAGCAACGCGATCGAGACCATCGGGGTTGGGGCTTGCAAAGGGTGAGAGCAGGGCAGCAACAAACAGAGAAATGCCTAGAGCAAACCACAAAAACGTGCGATGAGATGCTTGAGACGATCGAGACATAGAGCTAATGCGTGGGAGATAAGAACAGGGAGGACGAGCACCGTAAACATATCTAGCAAGCGCGAGGCAACATCAGCAATTCGACTGTGCAGGGCGCTAAGAGACTTGTGTAACAAGACGATTCCTACAGACCATTCCGACAATGGGTTGCGGCTACCGCTTCACACAGCCTACGGCAAGTACATGATGGAGATGGCAACTCTCTAAGCTAGGGACTTCCTAACGACGGTTTGACCCGTTAGCGCTGCAGCACTGACGATCGTGCCGAGACGGCTGACCGGCGATTGGGCGGATCGAACAGCAGGTCGGGGCGGGTGCGCCAAATAAAGTGAATCGCAATCAGCGTGATAAGAGCTTCGCCGATGCCAATCACAACGTGCCAGAACACCATTGCCGGCAGAGCAACGTTGAGGGGAATGGTGCCCGACAGTGCTAACTGAACCGCAACTAGAATCGCAGCAACCACCACACTCGACCAGGCCGCAACGACCACCCCCGCCGCCATCCCCCGCCAGCGATTGAACCCCACCGCCGATCGCACCACGCGATAGAGGTAGTAACCACCAAATGTTCCAACCAATCCCATATTGAAAATATTGGCTCCTAGTACGGTCAGTCCACCATCTTGAAACAGGACAGCCTGCACAATGAAAACCACTGCCATCACGAGAGAACCCGCCCAAGGGCCAAGGAGTACACCAGCCAGCGTTCCACCCAGGAGGTGGCCAGAAGTGCCCCCCGGAATCGGGAAGTTGATCATTTGAGCAGCAAAGATAAACGCTGCACACACCCCCATGAGAGGCACGGTGCGCTCCTGATACTCACCCTTGACCTGACCGAGTGCTAGGACAATTAGAACAATCGATGCAACCCAGGTCAAGAGGCTGACCGGAAGACTGAGAAACCCATCGGGAATGTGCATTCCCAGGACAAAGGGAAACCCGTCGTACAGACCCAATGCAAACAGAGGAGTGGCAAAAAAATTCAACATAGTTGGGGGTAAGGCAGAACAGATAGGACTCCCTCACAATTGAGAATTCTTACAAAATGAACGTTATTCACTTTTTTGTGAGTGAGCAGCAGAGCTGTCCACTCACAAATGCCCACTCCCAAAAAAGTGAGTCAAGCTATTTTTGTATTTTTGTAAGGATCCTTAGGGCATGACAAGAAATTTGTTTTGTTCTTAAGTAAAGAAGTCTACCTGAGAGAATTCAATCCTCTACCGGGGCATCCAGAGCCAAACTTAATCAGGAATTAAGGGTGTTAAAAAAATCATGGTGATATTAGCCCTGATAGTGCCGAAAGACTTCGCTCGCTGCACGATGCACTAAAGAGTGACGATAGACTAGCGATTCCATATCTTCGCAGTAACCACCACCAATCACACAGGCAACAGGATAGCCGTGCTGCACACAGGTGGTTAAGACCTGCATTTCGCGGCGATAGAGACCACTATCGGTGAGGGCAAGTTTGCCGAGGCGATCGCCCAGATGCACATCCACCCCCGCGTCATACAGCACCAAGTCGGGTTTCACCTGCGAGAGCAAGTCTGGCAGATAGGCAGCCAACGTGCGGAGGTACTCGTCATCTTCCATACCTTCCCGCAGGGGCACATCCAGGTCGCTTTTCTGCTTAGTGCCAGGGAAATTGACCTCACAGTGCATCGAGAAGGTAAAGACCCTGGGATCGTCCTGAAAGATGACTGCGGTTCCATCACCTTGGTGCACATCCAGATCCACAATCAAAATCCGGCTGACCAGACCTTCCGCAAGCAACACCCGTGAGGCGATCGCCAAGTCATTAAAGATACAGAAGCCTGACCCATAGCTAGGGAAGGCATGGTGCGTGCCCCCAGCCGTGTTGCAGGCAAGGCCATGCCGCAGGGCAAGGCGGGCGGTTAATACAGAACCGCTGACTGCAATTTGAGTCCGGTTTGCCAGTGCCGCACTCCAGGGAAGACCAATGCGGCGCTGAGCGCGGGGATCAAGAGTGCCCTCTCGATAGGCGCGGACGTACTCCGGCGTATGGACTGCCTCAAGCCAGGCTAAGGGGGGGAGTTCAGGCTGATGAAACTGGCAGGGGTGGGCAACTCCATCTGCCACTAGAACCTCTTGCAATCGCCGAAATTTTTGCATCGGGAAGCGGTGCCCCGGTGGCAGGGGAGCAACGTAGTCGGGGTGGAAGACGATGGGCAGATCCATCAGCAACTATTTCTTTGCTCTCTCTGTTGCATCCGTATTGCATCTGTAGACCATCTTACAGGTCGGGGTAGAAGATGATGGATCGATCCATCAGTAACCGTGCAACGGAGTCGAGGATAACGTCAGTTCGGATTAAGAGGGTTTTGGGGCACCGCGACTGGCGCGGTGCCCCAAAACCCTTGCTGTTCCGTGCGCGGCACGCACGGAACAGCAAGGGTTTCAACCTATCCCGAATTCACGTAGGATAGGAGGTCACCTGATTCATCCGAGCATAGGCTGTCAACGCACAAGCGTTTTACACAGCAGCCAATCTTGCCTGCAAAAACGATGTGGCCTGTTGCCGTCCATCCTCCATCAGTTGTTGAATCCGTTCTGGACTGCGATCGAGCTTGCTTTCGTAGTTGAGGCTTTTTTGCAGGTATTCCGACATCTCAATGAAGGGGATGTAATAGGGTTTATCGTCTAAGTCAATAAACGACCGGGGAATTTTGACCGGCTCATGGATGCCCATCTCCTGAAGAAACTCTTCTTTGTAGGCTCCCCTAAGCAGCAGGTCATTGAGCTTTTCGATCACCTGTAAACTTTGAAACAGCGAAATATTGCCCTCCAATTCATTGCGGCGGTCAAGAATATCATCCGGTTCGACGGGGATAGAGTCTCGACGGGTGGGATTGAGTTTAATCACCCAAATTTCTTGCGGCAGAGGGACTGATCCCATGTAGTTGGGGTCGATTAACTCCGTGATTGGTGGATTGTCAGAGAAGATGCCATCCCAGTAGGCATCTTTACCAATCTGAACGGCAGGGAAAAGATTAGGGATCGCGCAGGAGGCCAAGATGTGTTCGACCTGAATGGCTTCCCGCGCCGAATTAAACATCCATAACTTACCAGTCAGGATATTGCTGGCTCCCAACAGCAGAATGGGTGGTTCGGGTTGCGGCCCCCAAGCAGCTATTTCGTCAAAATCGATGTGGGCTTCCAGTAGCTCCTGGAAGTTGGTGAAGCGACTGCGCAGACCCAGTGTCGCAAAGGACATCCAATTTTTAAGGGCAGGCGAAGTTGGCGCCATATTAAACTGGGGCAGCAGTCCTTTACTGGTATATTCCAGGGTTTTAATCGCAAAATCGTTGAACAGGCGCTCCTGGTAGGTCTGGGCCGTGTTGTCCTGCCAGAAATCAACCAATCTCTGGGAGACTGGAGTTTCGCCCTTCTTCATGGCGTACCAAGTGAGTGCCGCCCCCAGCGCCCCACCTGACGTTCCACTGAGTCCCACAATTTCAAACTTGTCCTGAATGCCGTTTGCAAACAGGGCTTGTAGTGCCCCTGCCGTAAATGCAGCATGGCTACCGCCTCCCTGGCAAGCGATTGCAATTCTGGTTTTCATAGAAAAATCCCAATAGAATCGGTGAGAGTTATTGACGAAGCAAAAGGGTACATCGGCTGATGACTTTAGGACATGGGGGTGAATGTCACGTTTGCCCTCACCCTAAATCCCTCTCCCAAGCTGGAAGAGGGACGTTGAGAGGCTCGGCTCCCCTTCTCCCACGTTGGGAGAAGGGGCTGGGGGATGAGGGCCTGCAAACGTGATATGCACCCGGACATCGTCAAGTCGGACATTGTCAAGCAAGAGTCTGAGACAGTTCAATCAGTTGAGTTCAATCAATGGATTGAATGATGGCAATGTAAATCTTGAGTAAGTAGGGCTTGATCTGGTTGATGGGACGCGAGAAGTGCCCCATCAATCAGGCAACGTTAATTAGGTGGGCCGCTTGCTGAAGGGTGTGAATTTTGAACGATAAAACCTAGAGTTTTAGGAATCGGACCGTGACTTTCCGGGGATCAGCTACAAGCCTGAACAACACTCGATCGATGAAGCGCTTGACTCTCCGCGACTTTAGTATAATTACGACTTGTGTAATCACGACTTGTGTGATTGCGGCTTTGGGTAAAAATCCATGCCAGTGATGTCTAACACCTTAGAGTCTGTAGGGATACACTGCGTGTGCCCTACAAAGTTGTGGAAAAGTTTTGGAGGGTCGAGCTTCCAATGTAGATGATTATAGTTTGGGAAAATATAGAACTAATAGGAAGCCTTCGTTAAGCTTCAAGGCCTGAATTTATGAGGGTTTGAGGTAGATAACGTTAGTTCGGGTTAAGAGGATTTTGGGGCACCGCGACTGGCGCGGTGCCCCAAAATCCTTGCTGTTCCGTGCGCGTCGCGCACGGAACAGCAAGGATTTCAGCTTATCCCGAATTCACGTTAGATAGGTGAGACCGAGCGGAAGGATGGTTGGGCCGCATGGTTGCCAGCAGCAGACAGATCCCTGTGAGTACAGGCGCGAGCAGTAGACGCTGAACCTCCGACAACTAAGGCATCACTGTCCCCCCAATAGCCTGCTGGGATCAGGACAAACTATAATCGGCACTTCAATCGGCGATAGTTGATGCTTCAGGCGAATTCAGGCGGCAGCGATCGCTCGTCTCACAACCCAAGCGTTGCTGGCGATCGCTCACGAGTGTTTTTAGGTTGGGGCGTCCGGTTAGGGGCAGTCGCCAGTCTGCCCAGATGCCATACAGCCAGTCTGCCAGGGCACCGATCAGGGGAATGCGTGTGATGGCATAGACCCAGCCCATGCCCAGCACCTCGTAGACCTGGCGAAACACCTCTACATTTTTGACTACTGTGCCATCGGCACGCACAGCGTGAATGCGCCCCATGGCAGTCTCGTAGTCCACACCGCCGTTTTCCTGCGCGTTGTAATCGTCCTGAGCAATATCCACAAACGCGACTAGGCCACGACCGGCATCCCGTTTTTTCAAAAAATTGACCTCTCGCAGGCAGAGCGGACAGTCGCCGTCGTACAGCAGTTTGATCTTCCAAGCAGGGGGTTTTGAAGGGGAGAGGGGTTGAGAGACAGGCTTCGTAGAGACCATTGCGATGAAGGACACGTACTCTTTAGACGTTAACATTTCTTCAGAAAATCCGCAGGTGCTCAAATTTTCCTTGTCCTAACCTATGCGTGTAGCGCTGTACATCAAGCATCCCCCCCGATTGTGCGATGTCAGGAGGCAGTGGTGAAGCGAAAATGTTGAGACCGCGAATTTCTGCGTCGTCTGTTCCCGTTAGCGTGCGATCGCCCTCTATCATCATGGCCCACACTTCCCGACATCCGCTCCAACGCCTGATCCACTACGGCCGTGCCTACCGCGTCCAGGTCTGGCAGGCCACCCTCTGTTCTATCCTCAACAAAATTTTTGACTTGGCTCCCCCCCTGCTGATCGGTGCTGCGGTGGATGTGGTGGTGCAAAAACAGGACTCTTGGATTGCCCGGTTGGGGGTGACGGGAGTGGTGGGACAGTTGGGGCTGCTGACCTTGCTGAGTTTTATAATTTGGGGACTGGAGTCCTTGTTTGAGTATGCCTATGCACGACTGTGGCGCAATTTGGCCCAGCGCATCCAACATGATCTGCGGCTGGATGTCTATGCCCATGTGCAGGAACTAGAGATGGAGTATTTTGAAACCAGAAGTACCGGGCGATTAATGTCAATTGTGAATGATGATATTAATCAACTGGAACGTTTTCTCGACTATGGTGCCAATGAAGTCTTACAAGTCACTGCAACGGTTGTGATTATTGGTGGCATTTTCTTCTACTTAGCCCCAACTGTTGCTTGGATAGCGATGTTACCCATGCCATTCATTCTGTGGGGATCGATTGCCTTCCAAAAACTGTTGGCCCCTCGCTATGCTGATGTGCGTGAGCAGGCCAGTCTGCTGAATAGCCGTCTTTCTAATAACTTCAGCGGCATCATGACGATCAAAAGCTTTGTCACCGAAGCTTACGAAATCGAACGCATCCGTCGTGAAAGTGAAGCCTACCGCAAGAGCAATCAACGGGCGATCGCCCTCAGTTCTGCATTCACTCCCCTAATCCGCATTTTGATCCTGATCGGCTTCACCACAACCCTCTTTTTTGGCGGGATTGCCGTTGTTCGGGGCACACTTTCGGTAGGCAATTACAGCGTTTTGGTATACCTGATCCAGCGGTTGCTATGGCCGCTGACGCGGTTGGGTGAAACGCTGGATCAGTATCAGCGGGCAATGGCCTCCACCAACCGAGTCATGGACCTGCTAGACACCCCGATCGCCATTCACTCTGGTCGCACGCCCCTCCCCCTCCATACCGTTCAGGGCGAGATTGTGTTGCAAAACGTCAGCTTTGCCTACCAGGGGCGATCGCCCGTTGTTAAAAATCTTTCCCTCACTATCCCTGCTGGCAAGACCATCGCCATTGTTGGTTCCACGGGTTCCGGCAAAAGCACACTGGTCAAACTGCTGTTGCGACTTTACGAAATTGACTCCGGCTGCATCACTCTAGATGGCATCAACCTACAGGACATTCAACTGCGAGACCTGCGCCGAGCCATCGGTTTAGTGAGTCAGGATGTCTTTCTGTTCCACGGAACGGTCTGGGAAAATATTACCTACGGTACGCCAGAGGCCACTTTCCAAGAGGTTGTGGCAGCCGCCAAAATTGCTGAAGCGCACGAATTTATTGAAGCACTGCCCCAGGGCTACGACACCATCGTGGGTGAACGAGGCCAAAAACTCTCTGGCGGACAACGGCAACGGTTGGCGATCGCCCGTGCCGTGCTTAAAAATCCCCCTATTCTCATCCTCGATGAAGCAACTTCCGCAGTGGACAATGAAACGGAAGCAGCCATCCAGCGATCTCTGGAACGCATCACCCAAAATCGCACCACTATTGCGATCGCCCATCGCCTATCCACCATCCGTAATGCCGACCACATTTACGTGATGGAGGCTGGCGAGTTGATCGAAGCCGGACGACACGAAGAATTGTTAGAACAAAACGGCGTCTATGCTAGCCTGTGGCGTGTGCAAATGGGTATAAAGCATGGTGGATGGGAAGGATGAATGGTAGCATGAGGGGCGCTCTGTGTGCCTCTCATCGGTTTGGGCATAACGTCTAGCCGGCCTCACCTTTTGTCACTATGGCGCTACGCACTCATGATGTAAAACGCAGCGGGGTTTCCCACAAAACGCGTTGTCCTAACCTATGCAGGTAGCGCGATAAACAATCACGAAGAAATACGATAGACCAATGTGTGTTGCGCTTAGGCAGGGCATGATTGCTTGCTGTTGACGCTAAATTGGTTTAATCCATTGGTAAAGGCTTCAACCAACAACAACGAACACTATGTTGCAAGGATGGATTCAAATTGCATTCACACTCCTCATCGTCGTAGTGATCTCTCCTGTTTTGGGTAGCTACATCGCGGATGTGTTCTTGGCACGTCCTACGATTCTAGACGCGGTTCTTCATCCCTTAGAACGGGTCATTTTGCGGTGGGGGGGGATGAACACACCAGGGCCCATGAGCGGGTGGCAATATGCCAGAGCAGTGTTGGCTAGCAACTTCGCAATGTTAATAGTGGTCTACTTGATCTTGATGTTGCAGGGGGTGCTGCCATTCAATCCGACTGAGCGGGGGACACCCTCTTGGCATTTGGCGTTGCACACCGCAATTTCGTTTGTGACGAATACGAATCAGCAACACTATGCAGGCGAAACGACGTTCAGTTATTTCAGCCAATTTGCTGCTCTGGGATTCACCATGTTTACTTCAGCGGCAACGGGCATTGCTGTGGCGATCGCTTTTATTCGAGGGTTGACGGGCAGGCCGTTGGGGAACTTCTACAGCGATATGGTGCAGGCGATCACGCGCATCTTGCTGCCGCTGAGTGTGGTGGGGGCGGTCGTCTTGATGGCAGCGGGAGTTCCCGAAACTCTGGCAGGGCCAGTCGTGTTTCCCAGCTTGGAAGACCCTAGCCTGAGTCAGGCGATCGCCCGCGGGCCAGTGGCCCACTTTGAGATCATCAAAGTACTCGGCGAAAACGGCGGCGGCTTCTTCAGCACGAACTCCGCTCATCCGTTTGAAAACCCCAACGGCTGGACAAATCTGATTCAACTGGTCGCCATTCTCTCTATTCCCAGCTCGTTGATTATGACCTACGGGTTCTTTGCAAATAACCTGAGACAAGCCTGGTTAGTCTACACGATTCCGCTCACAATTCTGATCGGATTGCTGGTGATTACTGCGACTGGCGAGTATCAGGGCAACCCTGAGGTCAACGCTTTGCTGGGGGGGCAGGCTCCCAATCTAGAAGGCAAAGAAGTCCGATTTGGGTGGGCACAGTCTGCTCTCTATGCAGTGTTTACTACAGCAAGTATGTGCGGTGCAGTGAACAGTATGCATGATTCGTTCCTACCCTCTGGAGGGTTTGCCATGTTATTCAACATGTTTTTGCAAATTGTGTTCGGCGGCCAGGGAACGGGGACTGCCTACCTGTTTGCTTACCTCATTCTGGCAGTCTTTGTGACCGGGTTGATGGTTGGGCGCACGCCTGAATTCTTGGGACGCAAAATAGAAAAACGAGAAGTGGTTCTGGCCAGCCTTCTGATTCTGCTGGTTCACCCGATCGCCATTCTGATTCCTGCTGGCATCACGCTTGCCTTCTCCACACAACTGGCAGGCATTAGCAATCCTGGCTTTCACGGGCTGTCTCAGGTGATCTATGAATACGCCTCTGCCGCTGCCAACAACGGCTCAGGCTTTGAAGGACTGGACAGTACCACCCTCTGGTGGAACCTGAGTACATCAGTCAGTTTGCTGGCCGGTCGTTACATCCCGATTGTGGCGCTATTGTTGCTGGCGGATAGCCTGTCACATAAACAACCTGTCCCCCTAACAGCGGGGACGCTGCGAACGGATACCGGGCTATTCGTAGGGGTAACTGCTGGGGTCATCCTCATCCTCGGCGCACTCACCTTTTTCCCTGCGTTAGCTTTGGGGCCAATCGCAGAGGCATTCCAAATTGCCGGAGGCGGCTAATGTTCATCGTTTGGCTGATTTGTGCTGATCACTCAAGGTCGCAGCAGGGCGATCGCTCTCCCAGATTGTGTCGGTGCTGGCGCTTAGACTGCTTTCCCCAAACTTTCACCCCCCTATGTCAGTAGATCTTTCCTCAAAACCTCCATTTAGAGTCCCTCGTAGGGTGCCTCAGGGACCGCGTGATACCCGTCGCCACACCCCCAAAACCGATTTCAGGGGGCTCTATCCACGAGCCATCAAAGCAGCCTTTCTTAAGCTCGATCCTCGGGTTGCAGTTAAGCATCCCGTCATGTTTGTCGTGTGGTTGGGTACAATTATTACCTTCCTCGTTACAATTAACCCTAACTTGTTTGGCACCATTCAGGCAGATATCAGCCAGCAAAGAATACTCAACGGCACAATTACATTCGTCTTATTTTTTACAGTTGTGTTTGCAAATTTTGCGGAAGCGATCGCAGAAGGACGAGGCAAAGCCCAGGCAGACTCGCTGCGAACCACACGCTCAGACACAATGGCTCGCAAAGTCATGGCTGACGGCAGCATTCAGGAAGTCAGCTCCACTGACCTGCGGCGCGGCGACCACGTAAAAGTGATTGCAGGTGACATGATCCCAGCCGATGGCGAGGTGATTCAGGGGATTGCCTCCGTAGATGAATCTGCGATTACTGGGGAATCGGCTCCTGTGTTGAAACAGCCCGGGACAGACATTATGAGTTCTGTGATGGCAGGTACACGCATTCTTTCAGATGAACTGCTGCTGAGAATCACCCACGACCCCGGCCAAGGCTTTATCGATCGGATGATTGCTCTTGTGGAAGGGGCTGCCCGCACCAAGACCCCCAACGAAATTGCGCTGACAGTTTTGTTGGCCGTGTTAACCCAAGTGTTTTTGATTGTGATTGCAACCCTCTCACCGATCGCCAACTACATCGCTAATGTCCTAGCAAACACGAGTGGTGCAACGGTTGCCAATGAATTTCGGGCTGGCGTCAGTGTTGCCGTCTTGATCTCGCTACTCGTAGCGTTAATCCCAACGACTATTGGAGGATTGTTGAGTGCGATCGGGATTGCAGGGATGGATCGAGTCGCACAATTTAATGTCATTGCCACCTCAGGCCGGGCCGTGGAAGCCTGCGGCGATGTGAATACACTCGTCCTCGATAAAACTGGGACCATTACCTTAGGCAATCGCCTAGCAGATGAGTTAATCCCGGTGAATGGTCATACGGTTGAGGAGATGGCAAATGTCTGTCTAGCGGCGAGCGTGTTTGATGAAACCCCAGAAGGGCGATCGATTGTGGCGCTGGCGGAAAAGTTAGGGGCAACGCTAGACTTCGATCGCACCATGGGAAAGGGAGTCGAGTTTTCCGCACGGACTCGCATGAGCGGGACAGATGTGGCAGGACAAGAGTATCGCAAAGGAGCAGTGGACTCGATTAAGGGATTTGTCCGCTCCCGTGGGGGGACGGTGCCAGACACCCTCGACGCTGCCTATGAACACGTCTCCCGTCGCGGGGGAACACCCCTGGCTGTCTGTAAAGGCAGTGACGTATACGGTATTATTCACCTCAAAGACATCATTAAACCAGGACTGCGAGAACGGTTCGACCAACTGCGGCGCATGGGTGTGAAAACAGTCATGCTGACAGGTGACAACCGGATTACTGCATCCGTCATCGCGCAGGAAGCGGGAGTCGATGATTTTATTGCAGAGGCAACCCCCGAAGACAAAATTGACGTGATTCGACGGGAACAGGCGGAAGGCAAGTTAGTGGCCATGACGGGAGACGGCACCAATGATGCCCCCGCCCTTGCCCAAGCCAACGTTGGCTTAGCCATGAATTCAGGGACACAAGCTGCGAAAGAGGCTGCCAACATGGTGGATCTCGATTCTGACCCGACCAAACTGATTGACTTGGTGACGATTGGCAAACAACTGTTGATCACGCGGGGCGCACTGACTACGTTTTCGGTCGCCAATGACATCGCCAAATATTTTGCGATTATTCCCACAATCTTTGCTGCTGCGGGCATTGGTTCCCTGAATATTATGGGCCTGAAGAGCGCGGAGTCTGCTATCGTCTCTGCACTGATCTACAATGCTTTGATTATTCCCGCGCTGATTCCTCTAGCCTTAAAGGGAGTTCGCTTTCGTCCGTTAACCGCTGATCAACTCTTACGTCGGAATATCTTCATTTATGGTCTGGGTGGAATGATTACTCCTTTCATTGCCATTAAAGTCATTGACATCCTCCTTCCCCTGCCGTAATCTCCTGCTAGGCATTGCGGATTTAGCCAATGATTTTTTGATGGAGAGGTGTGCGGAACACGCCTCCCCATCAAAAAATCATATGTGGATTAAGCAACGCCTCCTGCCACAATCTATAGTGCTCGATGCACCGCCTAGGGCAAGGGGGTTAAGGGCGTCATCGCCCCACGGGGAGCGACGCTCTCACCCTGCCACTGTTCTAATCAGCGTGGCTAGGGCTATAGATCTGCTTGCAGTGCTGTGGTCACAGACCATACCACTCAACTCCTGAACTAGCAGGATCTTGGGCGACGTGACTGTCTCTCATAACCATGAAAACTGCGATATGACACTACGCGCTCATGCTGTCAAACACGTTTTGTGGGCAACCCCGCACAAAACGCCTTGTCCTAACCTATGCTTGTAGCGCCATAACATGCAAAATCGAGCGTAATGATATGAAATCCCATCGCTTACCCTCTGATCATCGCCTCTCTAAACGTGCCACCCCACCTTGGCCTGGCCGTCTTCCCCCTGAGTCAGTCTGGCACAGGCGAAAAATGCCTCTGTACCTGTTTTTGGCGCTCTGCTTTAACCTCGTCCTCGCGCCGATCGTCTACGCTGCCAGCACCCACGAACTCACTCGCGGTCAGGCGTGGGCACTGGGGCTGCTGGGCTTGGCGACGGTTGCTCTTTCGGTCTATCTCTTTGTTGTCATGGTTGCACCGGAGAAATTCTCATGAGTTTTGCACGCGAGGTTGGTAGAGCCGTTCGATTTACTCTGGTTTTGTGGGTTTTGACGGCGTTAGTCTATCCGTTGGTGATGGTTGCCATCGGGCAAATTGTATTTCCCTTCCAGGCCAATGGAAGTTTGCTGAGCAACGCCCAGGGGCAAGTGGTTGGTTCTGCATTGATCGGACAACCGTTTACGAGCGATCGCTACTTCCATAGCCGCCCCAGCACCACTCGCTACAGCACCGCTGACCCCAGCCACGATGCCGCAGGAATTCTCAACACGGGGGTTTCAGGTGCCAGCAACTGGGCTCCTACCAATCCCGAACTGCGACGGCGAGTGCGAGACACGGCGGCTGAGCTACAGCGGGTCGGCATTCAGCCCACGGCTGATTTGCTCTATCGTTCTGGTTCTAGCCTCGATCCCCACATCACACCAGAGGCGGCTAGGGCACAAATTGCGCGAGTTGCAGCGGCGAGAGGTCTACCTGCCAATCAAGTCGAGATTCTGATGGCACAAAATACTGAGGGACGTTTTTTAGGGATATTTGGAGAACCTGGCGTGAATGTTTTGAGGCTCAATCTGGCACTCGATGCCATTAAACACTAGATGCAATCAACAATTAAGGGCGCTGATGTACCATCCTTCGCTAGACGGCACCGACGAGCAGCTTACCCAACCTGGCAAGCACAAAATTTTTATTGGGATGGCTCCGGGGGTCGGGAAAACCTTCAGAATGCTAGAGGAAGCCCATCAACTTAAACAAGAGGGGGTTGATGTCGTGATTGGCTTGCTGGAAACTCATGGACGCAAAGAAACCGCAGAGCGAGCCGAGGGACTAGAAATTATCCCCCGTCAACAGGTCAATTATCACGGCGTGACCCTGACGGAGATGGACACGTCAGCAATTCTGGCACGCCGCCCTCAGTTAGTGCTGGTAGATGAGTTAGCCCACACCAATGTGCCGGGTTCTGAACGCGAAAAACGATATCAAGATGTTGAGGTTTTATTAGCGGCGGGCATTGATGTTTATTCCACGATGAATATTCAACACATCGAAAGTTTGAATGATCTGGTTGCCCGCATTACTGGAGTCGTGGTGCAAGAACGGGTGCCCGATCGGCTACTAGAAGAGGCTGATGAGGTGGTGGTGGTGGATGTTACCCCCGAAACCCTGGAGGAGCGGTTGCGAGAAGGCAAGATTTATGCCCCCGAAAAAATAGAACAGTCCCTACAAAACTTTTTCCAGCGGCGAAATCTCTTGGCTTTGCGAGAATTAGCCCTGCGAGAGGTGGCAGACAACATTGAAGAAGACGCCTTGGCAGAAGAGGCTAGCCCAACGAGGCGCACCGTCCCCTACTGTAATATCCATGAACGGGTATTGGTCTGTGTCTCGACTTACCCCAATGCAATTCAATTGATTCGTCGAGGGAGTCGAATTGCTGGATATATGCACGCCCGGCTGTATTGCTTGTTTGTGGATGACCCTGATCGCTTCCTGACAAAAGCCGAAAGCCTGCATATTGAAAACTGTGAACATCTCTGCAAAGAATTCGGTGGGGAATTCTTACGGGTCAAAGGATACGACAAAGCGAGCGCGATCGCCGAAGTCGCCAAAAATTACCACATCACGGAAATTGTGATTGGGGAAAGTCAGCGATCGCGCTGGCAACTTTTGCTCAAGGGGTCTTTGACGCATAAACTACTGCGATTGCTCAAGAATATTGATGTCCACATTATCTCTACCGATAGAAACGCTCAATAATAGCCCGCCCACCTCGATGGTTCTGACGCTTTGACCTGGGGTATCTCACAGATGCAAATGTGATTTTTTAAGTGAGAACTGCATTGGGGTTTGAATCGCCAGAGGGGAGAAGCGCAAAGGCCGCCATAGCAAGCAGACTACTCCAAACTGCGGTAGAGGCGATCGCGGTTAATACACGATTCATGACAAGTCTCCTGCATCTTTCAGTGGTTAGTAATCATCAGACAACACAATGATGACATTTACACAACTTGAAACGCATCTGTGACGTTGATTGCAATCCATTAGAAACTGGATAAAGGCGCTGAGATGAATAACAAGAACAGTAAATTTTGTAATTGTGTGAACCCTTGCATCAAGACAGCGTTTGCTGCAATTGATGGCACTGAACTGGTATACGCATTACTTGCGTGAACAGATCTCTACAGCAGCCCAATCGGGAGTTGATCGACGACCTGACCCAGGTCATTAAGATTACTTGCGTGAACAGATCTCTACAGCAGCCCAATGCCGATAGTAATCACACAAGCAACCGATAAAGCAGTTGTCTTCTGGGGGTAGCAGGTTACCCCATGGTGATTCTATGCCACTTCCAACGTTTGCGCGTTGCCTTCAGGTTTGAAGCAGTTGCGCTCTCTTTGCATGCGCACGTCTTCCATCAGCAGGTTGCAGACGCGGTCAATGAGGCGTTGTTGCAGGATAGGATCCCGCAAGACCTGGGCAGCAGCCTTTGCTAGCGGTAAGCGGTTCTCTGAAGATGGGTTGCTACTAAAGCGAGACTGATTGAGTTGCAGACTCAGAGGGGCAGCGTACCCAACCGCAGCAGCAGAAGTGACCGACGCAAAGGGAGACATCGTTTTAGTTTCTGCGAGTTTGGAGGGTTCAACGGCTTGCATCACAGTAAATTCACTTTCTTTCCGACAACAAAAACGATACTCAACCCAAAATACTGGGAACCATCGTAGTCTTACGGAAACTGCTCAACTACACAAACTCTTCACAGAAGGGCTGCATTGCGCATGGAACAGCAAGGGTTCTAGGGCACCGCGCGGCGTGGTGCCCTAAAACCCTCTTAACTAGAACTGACGCTACTGTAAGGGGGTGTCGCACGATACGCCATCCCCCTTAGCCACTCCATGAGCGACTCACGCTAATAATGGCTACCCGATTTGCGGTGTTGTACAGCGGTTACTCCGACGGTTTCTAACACCTTACCGCTTTCGACTATGGCGTAGATTAACCAGTGGTCACCGCACTCCATGCGGTCGTGGACACGACACTCTAGGTAGGCCAGTGCTTCATCTAGCACCAAGCAACCGTTAGCAGCGGGGTGGTGGTCTACTTCTGCGAATCGATTCTCGCCGGGGGCCATTGGCTTCAGGAAGTGGCGACGCAGGTTGCGGCCTTCCTTCAGGATATTTAGGACAAACACATCATCTTGGTGGGCCAGCAGTTCAGAGGCGCGATCTTTGGAGATGGCAACCGTGATACCGGGGGGATTAAAGGTCGCCTGCGAGACCCAAGAGGTCAGCAAACCGACATCCTCGTTGCCCTGTTTAGCGGTTATTACACAGAGCGATCCGGTGATCCGGCCTACCGCCTGCTCGGTGCGGTCGGTCTGGGCATCGGTGATGGGTTGTCGGGGGGCACGGTTTTTCTTAGCCTTCTTCAACGCCTGGGCAAACTCTAGGCCAGCGGCTTCGCAGCGTTGTAGGGTTGCTTCCGTGGGCGCAAACTTACAGCGCAACGCTTCAAACCCAAAGGGATAGCCAGCATCCTGGAGTTTGCTTTCCAAGATATCCACGGCCTCGCCACTCCAACCGTAGGAGCCAAACACTCCTGCTAGCTTGGTTTTGGGAGCGGTTGAAAGGACAATTCCCAATGCCGTTTGGATCTGGGTGGGGGCGTGCCCTGCTAGGGTAGGCGAACCGATGATGAAGCCATCGCACTTCTCAATTGCGGCGGTAATGTCTGCGGGGTCTGTGAACTCGCAGTTGATCGAGTCCACGGTGACTCCAGCCTGGGTCAGCCCACGAGCGATCGCATTTCCCATGGCGGCTGTGTTACCGTAGGCTGACGTGAACAGCAATGCGACAGTAAAATCCTGCGATTGTTGCCGCTCGCACCAGTAGCGGTAGTCAAAGAAGAAGCGATTGGTGCTGTAGCGCACCAGCGGCCCATGACCAGGAGCAATTATGCGAGCGGTGTCGGCGTAGGGCGAGAGGCGATCGAGGGCGACTTCTACCTGGCGAGCCTGGGCTGCGTGGATGCAGTCGAAGTAGTAGCGGCGGTCTTCCTCCAAGTCTCGCCATTTCTCGTCAAACACCGTGTCTCCACAGATGTGGGCACCAAACAACTTATCGGTATACAGCGCCCGGCTAGCAGGGTCGTAGGTACACAGTGCGTCAGGGTGGCGGGGGGTGGGGGTGGGTATCAGTTGCAGGACGTGGCCTTGCCCCAAATCGAGGGTTTCCTCTAGGTTGGCGACAATAATCCGCAGATTTTCGTCAGGGAAAGCAGCTCTCAGGGCAACCTCCGCTGCCCGTGTGCAGACGAAGGTAATTTGGGGAGCCACCTCTAGGTTGAGCAGTGCTCGCAGCGTGGCAACACGGTTGGGGTTGACGTGCCCTAGAATGACGTAGTGGATGCGCTGCAGGTAGACGTGCTCAGCAAGTTGTTCGATGAAAATTTGGCTGAAGGACTCCCCTGGTGGATCTATCAAGGCTGTCTTGTCCGCTTGGATCAGGTAGGAGTTGGCGGTGGTTCCCTTCTGGCGGGCATATTCGATCTCAAACTTAAGTCGATCGAACGTGCGCGATCGCAACACTAGGGTATGCGGTGCAATTTCTGCAACCTGAACGTCGCGGGGTTTCACTTCAGCCATAGCAGGGACAGGGGTGGGGGTAAAGACGGGTCGGTCATTCTCAGGAAAACGGCTGCCCAGAGTTGGCGATAGCCAATCAGAGAGGACAGGGTTAGTTTGGGAGTCAGGTTTGAGAGAATGCATCTTTAGTTTACGCTCCAATGGACTGTATACCCAAGACCAGATCGGGATTCGTTGCTAAACTTCGACTTTGCGCGTAGTGGCTTTGCCATTCATGGGTTCGGTTAGTGGGGTGGCAAAGGGTTCGTGGGCGATCGCCCTGGCCCGCAGTGAAATTTGCTTTTCGGGGTCGATGCCGTTAAACGTGGGGGGCAACCATACCCGCACCACCAGCAAAATTGCCATCACCAACAGAAAAGCACAGGCAGACAAGACTTGGCTGGGAGATGCTTCGAGTACACCCCGCACAATGATTTCGCGCAGAACAGACACAATAGAAACCTCAACAGCGACACCAATTGAAACTCGCTGTTCCTGGAGATAGATAATTAACAGGCGAAATAGCTCAACAAGAATCAACAAAAACAAGATGTCGGCGGTCACCACTCGAAAATTCAAGGGTGGCAAGAGAGAAATAAACATCTCTCGTAATTGGATCACCATGAAGCAAAACAGGCCAATGCAGAGCGACACTACAATCAAGTCCTGAATTGTTTCCAAAGACCGCACCAGGCGATCGCGGTTTAACCCCCACCCACTCAGCGAACTTTTCCCAGCATCTTGCATAACACTCTCCTTAGTGCGTCCTTCGCGCGATGAGTTCCAGCTTAACTTCAGCCAAGCTTATATGTGAAGACTTGATTCATTTGTTTACCTAATAACTTTCATTCCACGATGGTATGAAAACGTCACTTCGGGATGGGCTGAAACCGTTGCTTTTTCGGGCGCGATGCATCCGGAGACACAACAGTTTTGGGGCACCACGCTGTGCGCGATGCCCCAAAACCCGCTTCATCGAAACTGATGTTCCTAGCGCATATTTTGCTTTTTCTCTTTTTTGGGGTCGCGGGTCGCGACGGCAGCAAGTTCGGCATCGAGCAGGGTTTGCCCCGTTGCGGCCAGATATACGTCGTCCAGGCTGGGGCGCGACTGGGAAATGCCAAAGATAGGCAAACCTGCATCTTTCAACGCTTGTTGGATAGTCAACAAGGCGTCACTCTGGGGGGTGACCACCAGATTTAAGGAATTGCCCTGGGCGGTGTTAACGATGATTTCTTGGACGTGAGGCAGGGGTTCCAGCAGAGATTTTGCCCGTTCGACTTCTTCTAGCGGCGTAAATTCGCGGATGCGGAGGGTGACGCGATCGCCCCCCAGCCCATCCTTCAGTTCCGAAGGGGTGCCCGTTGCAATCACCACACCCTTGTCGATAATCGCCACTCGATCTGCCAGAGCATCTACCTCTTCTAAATAGTGGCTAGTGATTAGCACTGTTGTCCCGCTGGCCCGCAACTGACGCAAAAAGTCCCACACGGCCACCCGGCTCTCGATATCAAGACCCACCGTGGGTTCATCCAGCACCAGCACATCGGGTTGGTGCAGCAGACCCGCTGCCAAGTCGAGCCGTTTACGAATCCCGCCGGAGTAGGTGCCGGTCTTCTTGTCGGCCCATTCCTCCAGTCCCAGCAGGTCAATTACCTGCTCAATTCGATGTTTGATGGCAGCGCGGGGAATGTGGTAGAGCGCGGCTTGCAGTTCCAGCAGTTCCCGTCCAGTCAAAACCTTGTCGAGGGCGACTTCCTGGGCCACATAGCCGAGCCGTTGACGGGCTAAGCGAGGATTTGCCAACACTGAGTCGCCGGACACTTCAATCCGCCCACTATCGGGGATTGCCAGGGTACACAAGCAGCGCAGTGTGGTTGTTTTTCCAGCGCCGTTCGGGCCTAATAACCCAAAAATTTCGGCTGGTTCAATCTGGAGGCTGACATTCTTAACCGCCTCAACGTTGCCATAGCGCTTCTGGAGCTTCTCAATCAGAACTGCGGGAGGCATGACCTTTTCAACATCCTACGTGGGGTATTCGCTCTTTATTGTAAAAGGCCAATTTCGGCTTAACCGCGCTGTAGCAAATTCTCGTTTCGCAGGCTGAGTTGCGGTCAGGCTGAATGCTGCTGTAGCTCTGAACTGAGCGTTTGAATCATCTCCAACCGTTCAGGAATGGACAGATTGAAGGAGGGGGCCGGACGGGGAGAAGACATCTGCAAAACAGTGTCTCGTAGGCCAAAGGTTGCCTGGAGTGACTGCTGCATCCGTTGCAACAGTCGATCGCGCCCTGCTCCATCCTGAAGGGCCACGGTGAGATGCGCCGCCAGCGCCTCCTGGCCGGGAGCGATCGCCCACAGACGCAACTGGTTAACCTCCAACACTTCTTCAAATTGCTCTAGATGCGTCTGGATGGCAGCGGCATCCAGATAGGCAGGTGTTTTCTCCAGCAGCACTTCTAGGCTTTGACGGATCAGCGGCACTGCCCCCGCCAACACCAGCCCTGCCACGCCTAGGCTAACCACGCCATCCATCCAGTCCCAGCCCAACCACCAGATGGCAATCGCCGCCAGAATTACCCCCACCGAACTCAGGGCATCGGCAACAACGTGTAGGAATGCTCCTTTCAGGTTCAGGTCGTGGTGGCTGTGGTCATGCAATAACGAGGCATTCACCAGGTTGACCCCTAGCCCAACCGCTGCCGTCACCAGCATGGGCACTCCCAAAATTTCACGCGCCGGGTGCTGCAACCGTTCGATGGCTTCGTGACCAACCCAAAGGGCGATCGCCACCAAGCCCCAGCCATTCACCAGGGCCGCCAAAATTTCGACGCGCCGATAGCCAAAGGGAGCCTTGGGCGAAGCAGGCCACCGTCCGATCCACGTCGCCAGTAGTGCCAACCCCAGTGCCCCGCAGTCCGACAGCATGTGCCCCGCCTCCGCCATCAGAGCCAGGCTCTGGCTATAGTGCCCCACTGCCCAGGCCACAAGCGAAAAGGCAGCAATGAGTACCAGCGCAGTCCACAGCAGGCGGAGTTTGACCTGAGTGTCGGGGAGTTCGGGGCGGCAGTCGCAGTTGACGTGGAGATAGTGCATGGGGGAAAGGAGTGGGATACGTGAGGGGGGTGAATTCAAAATCGCAGTCTTTGTCTTTTGCCGGGTGGCGTCCGTTCTCTATTGTGATACGAAGCTGTGTGATATGGCGCTACACCCATAGGTTAGAACCAAGCGTTTTGTCGGCCCCCCCGGCGCAGGGTTTCCTACAAAACGCGTTTTACATCATGAGCGCGTAGCGCCCTATGCTCCTGATACCAATCGTTTGTGATACCAATCATTTGTGGAAAGGCGTGGGGAAGTTGCGGATCGCTGCTGCGACCGATGCTTCACAGCAGGTTTTGACCTGATCGGGGGAAGAGGGTTGACCGGGTAGAACGTAAGATGTAGCTGGCTTGCCGGTTCTGACAATTTCTTCTTCTCACTCATGCTGGTTTTCGACCTGTTGATTCGCACCAGTGGCACCTGGATCAATGTTGCCACAGTGATTTTGGGGACTCTTCTGGGGCTACTGTTTGCAGGCCGATTACCACAGCGGATGCAACACATTATTCCCCAAGGGTTAGGACTGATCACCCTCTTCATTGGGTTCCACTTGGCAGGCAGTTTAACCAACGCTCAAGCAGGGCAGGTGGATGGGGTGATCCTGGGACTGCTGGCGCTTGTCATCGGTGGGTTGCTAGGCGAATGGTGGGGCATTGAACCCAGGCTGACCAAGCTGGGGGATTGGCTGAAATATCGTTTCAAGGGCAAAGGCCGTTTTACGGAGGGTTTTGTGGCTGCCAGTCTGCTGTTTTGCATTGGGCCGATGGCGTTGATCGGTAGCATTAACAATGGCCTGACGGGAGACCATACCCTGCTGACCCTGAAGGCCGTGATGGATGGGCTGGCCTCGATCGCCCTTACTGGCAGCTACGGCATTGGCGTTGGGTTTTCGGCCCTGAGTGTGCTGGTCTATCAGGGGACGATTTCCCTGGCAGCGGGCTTGCTGGCTCAGTCCATCCCCGATCCGGCCACATCCCCGGTGGTTCTCCTGGTCACGGGAGTAGGCGGCTTGATGATCTTGGGCATTGGCCTGATGCTGTTGGACATTGGCAAGGTGCGGGTCGCCTCATTTTTGCCGGCGTTGCTAGTGGCTCCTCTGTTGTTTGCGATCGCCGACTGGCTCAGTTAAACGTGAATTTGGGATAAGCTGAAGCCCTTGCTTTTCCGGGCGCGACGCGCCCCAAAGCCCGCTTTACTGGAACTGAGGTTAAGGCACCTGCCTAATGGGTGAGGACAAAGCTAACCAGTTGGGTGAAGTAATTTCCTGGCCGCCTATTTATCTTAAAAGAGGCGTTCTTTTTTGTTCAGAAAGTTCAATGCTTACTGAACTTTCTGAATGTGTTAGAATCGATGTTAAGAATTATTTCAACGGAATGGGATGCATTGACACAGGAGCCGACCTTCAAGAAGACGCATTTCGTCGAAGAGATGGGGCTGATGTTTGAGTCTGTCGGGCTGCCCCGCATGGCCGGGCGCATCTTTGGCTGGTTGCTGATCTCTGACCCGGCTCAACAGTCCAGCGCCGACCTTGCAGCAGTCCTCCAGGCCAGCAAGGGGTCTATTAGCTCGATGACCCGCCTGCTGATTCAGCTTGGTTTGATTGAGCGAACTAGTGTTCCGGGCGATCGCCGTGACTATTTCCAGGTCAAACCGCACGCCTGGAGCCACATGACCGAACAACGGCTGGCGCAAATCGCTGCCTTTCGTCAACTTGCGGAAAAGGGGCTGGATTTGCTCAAAGACGACCCTCCCTTCCTACAGCGCCGTCTCCGAGAAATGCGAGACATCCACGCCTTTTGGGAGCGCGAGCTGCCCCAACTGAATCAACGCTGGGAACAAGAGCAGGCCAAAGCAATGCACCCTGAACACTCCTGATCTCCAGCAATTGTGGATTCACGATTGCAGATTTTAGATTGACTCACCCCACCCACTCCTTAACCCCACCCCACCATGACTATGCAACTCCCCTTGATTGGAAACGTTCAAAAATCTTCGCCCTGGCTCATTGGTCTGCTGGCGGCTGGCCTGGTGGGTACTGGGACAGCGGGAGCCTTGTACCTGCGCTCTCAGTCTCGGGTGCCTGATATTGCCGGGATGACGGTGACGGTTGAGGCGCAAGACTTGACGGTGCGAATTACTGCCAGTGGTAAGGTGCAGCCTGTGCAGACGGTTAACCTGAGTCCTCAAGCGGCAGGCATTCTAGAAGAGTTATTTGTGGAACAGGGCGATCGCGTCGAAGCGGGGCAGGTGATTGCCCGGATGCGGTCGAACGATATTTCCCCTCAGTTGAACCAGGCCCGCGCCCGCGTGGCGCAAGCACGGGCCAGGCTGGAGCGGCTGAGAAGCGGCAACCGCCCCCAGGAAATTGCTCAGGCTAGAGCCAATGTGGAGCAGGCGCGGGCAACGGTGGAACAGGCGCGATCGCGCTTGATGCTGGCCAATGAGCGGGTTGAGCGCAACCAGTTGCTGGCAAATGAAGGGGCAATCTCGCGCGATCGCCTGGATGAAGTGTTGAACGAGGCTCGCACTGCCCAGGCTAACTTTGAGCAGGCCCAGGCCAGCCTGCGGGAAGCCCAGCAGCGGCTTGAACTCTCCCAGAGCGGCAGCCGGACTGAGGACATCCGCGAAGCAGAGGCACAACTGGCCGAAGCGATCGCAAACCTAGAGTCAGTCCAGGTGCGAGAGGACGAGACCTTTATCCGGGCACCCTTCAGTGGCATCATCACCCAAAAGTATGCGACGGAGGGAGCCTTTGTCACGCCTACCACTTCGGCTTCAGAAGCAACATCGGCCACTTCAACCGCAATCGTTGCCTTAGCCCAGGGGCTAGAGGTGCTGGCGGAGGTTCCGGAAGTGGATATTGGCCAGATCCAAGTCGGTCAGATGGTCGAGATCCGTGCCGATGCCCTGCCAGAGCAGATCTTTCAGGGGCGGGTCAAAGTGGTTGCCCCGGAAGCAGTGGTGCGTCAGAATGTCACCACCTTTCAGGTACGGGTAGAGCTAATCAGCGGTCAAGACAAACTGTTGTCGGGGATGAACGTCAACCTCACCTTTTTGGGCGATCGCCTCCCCCAAGCACTGGTTGTACCAACAGTGGCGATCGTGACGCAGGACGGACAGCCCGGTGTGCTGGTGCCCGATGCTAGGAACCGTCCAGAATTTCGCCCAATTACCCTGGGCACAGGACTGGGAGACCAGACCCAGGTGTTGGAAGGACTGAAGGCGGGCGATCGCGTTTTCATTGACCTCCCTGCCGAGGAACGCAACCGATGGATGCGGGCCAATGAGGAATAGCCATGAAGGAGACGGCGCATGAATCTTGGTGAAAGTTTGAATATGGCGGTCAAAACCCTGACCGCGAATAAGCTCCGCAGTGCCCTCACCATGCTGGGCATCATTATTGGAAATGCCTCTGTAATCACGATGGTGGGGGTCGGCCAGGGGGCACAACGCTACGCATCGGAACAGTTTGAGTCGCTTGGCCCCAATGTTTTGTTTATCATCCCTGGTAGTGAGGAAGCCCGCAATCGCACGATTGACTTGCCTCGCACACTCACTCTGGAGGATGCCCAGGCGATTGCGTCTCAAGTTCCTACGGTGACGGGGGTTGCACCGCAACTGCAAACCCAGCAGCGGATTGTTTATCGCAACCGCAACACCAATGCGCTGGTGCTGGGGACAACACCGGAATTTACGGTGGTGCGCGATTTTGCAGTGGAACGGGGACGCTTTTTTAGCGCGCTGGATGTGCAACGGGCTAACCGCGTGGTGGCGCTGGGTTCCGACCTGGCTAAGTCCCTGTTTGGCTCACAAGACCCACTAGGACAGGAGATCCGCATCAAAAACATTTCCTTTCAGGTGATCGGGGTGATGGAGCCGAAGGGAGCGTTTCTGGGTAACAACCAGGACGATGTGGCCTATATTCCCATCACCACGATGTCGAGCCGCATTACGGGCAACACTTCTCCCTATGGCACAGAGGTCAGCTTTATCTCTGTCATGGCCCGCGATGAAGCGTCCATCAACGCCGCCCAGTTCCAAATCCGCAACCTGCTGCGGCTACGCCATAAGGTCACCGATGTAGATGACTTCGCTGTCCGCAGTCAGAAAGATGCGCTGGAGATTGTCGGCAATGTGACGAACGCCCTGACACTGATGCTGGCTGCGATCGCCGGGATCTCGCTATTCGTTGGGGGCATCGGCATCATGAACATCATGCTGGTGTCGGTGCGCGAGCGGACTCAGGAAATTGGTCTGCGTAAGGCGATTGGCGCTTCCCAGCAAGACATCCTGGTGCAGTTCATGATCGAGGCGGTCATCCTAGCGGCGATCGGCGGCATTGTTGGGACTGCGATCGGGATCGGTGGAGTCACTCTGGTCTCTGCGGTCACGCCGCTCAAGGCGGGAGTTTCTCCTACGGCGGTTGCGCTGGCAGTCTGCGTTTCTGGTGGGATTGGTCTGTTCTTCGGCGTTGTGCCCGCTCGTCAGGCCGCCAAACTGGATCCGATCGTGGCCCTCCGCAGTGCATAGCGATCGGTGGTTATGACTCAGAACCACAGCAGTCGGTTTTATTGAGGTTTCTTGTTCATGCAGACCATCATTCGCCTCGAACATATTTCTAAAGTCTACGGCTCCGGGAATACGGAAGTGTGGGCGCTTCATGATGTCAGTCTCACCGTCAACGCAGGTGAGTACTGCGCCATCATGGGGCCATCCGGTTCTGGTAAATCTACCGCGATGAATATCATCGGCTGTCTCGATCGCCCCACTGAGGGCAGCTACTACCTGGATGGTATGGATGTGGCCCGCCTAGGGGACAATGAACTGGCCCAAATTCGCAACCGCAAAATTGGGTTTGTGTTTCAACAATTTCATTTGCTCCCCCAACTTTCGGCTATCGAAAATGTCATGCTACCCATGATCTATGCTGGCATCCCTCACAAAGAGCGTCAGGAACGGGCTGCCGAAGCGCTCACACGGGTGGGACTGGCAAACCGCCTCAACAACCGCCCCAACCAACTTTCGGGCGGCCAACAACAACGGGTGGCGATCGCCCGTGCCATTGTCAACCGTCCTGTGTTGCTGCTGGCCGACGAACCAACGGGAGCGTTAGACTCCCATACGACTCAAGAAGTCCTGGATATTTTTAGGGAACTAAATGCCAGTGGCATCACCGTAGTCATGGTGACCCACGAACCTGAAGTGGCCCGTCAAACTAAACGGATTGTTTGGTTCCGCGATGGCCAGGTAATTCATGATCACCTAGCGCCGACTAACCTCGGACAAATGACCCTCGTGCCCAGTTGAACTGACGTTAACGTCGAATCCTTTCCAGGTTTGCGCCACGAAAGTCTGCATCGCCAAGCTTGGCATCTTTCAGGTCAACCTGCCAAAGTTCCGCGTGGTGCAAAACTGCCCACTGCAAATCCGCATTGCGAAGCGTTGCACTGGCTAGGTAAGCGTGAGTCAGGTTAGCCCCGTGCAGGTCAGCAAAGTCAGCCTGGGCATGGTTTAGATCCGCACCACAGAGGTTGGCTCCCGTCAAATTTGCGCGGGTGAGGGTAGACTGGTTCAAGTCCGCCAGGTAAAGATTGGCTCCCTGCAGGATCGCCCCGCTCAGGTCGGCCCCGCGTAGATCAGCCCCGCGTAGGTCGGCTCCACTTAAATCACTATGACTGAGGTCGGCTCGAAACAGGTTGGCCTGTTGCAAGTTGGCCGCCTGAAGGGAGGCACCAGTTAATGTAGCCTGTTGCAAGCGTACTCTAGCCAAGTCTGCCTGTTGAAGGATGGCAGTTGCTAAATTCGCTGACGCCAGATCTGCTTCCTGCAGGCTGGCAGCGGTCAGGTCAGCCGCTTCAAGATTGGCGGCTTTAAGTTGGGCTCGGGTCAAAACTGCTCGACGCAGATCTGCTTGTCCTAAATCAGCCTGTGTCAAGCTTGCATTGTGTAAATTGGCTTGTGTCAAAATGGCTCGATGCAAAACAACACCGTCAAGACGCATCGCAGATAAGTCAACCTCCTGAAAATCAGGTCTGACTCCCGATTTAATCAGGTGGGTCTGCCGCCACTCGTTCCAGGTGTCTACACCCTGTTGCAGCACTGCCAACATATCGTGATTTGCCATCGGTTTCAGACGAGAGGAGGCTCCAGAAGAACATTGTGGGACTGCATGACTAATCACTGATTCCCGTCGTCGAAAGGCAAATCCGGGTAAATTGAATGGTTGGCGTTGCTGATTGAACGCATAATTTTTTGGGTGAGAAACGCATGAAGGGCGTCTCTCACCCAAAAGATCACAAAATCACATTTTTGAGATTAGGCAATGCCCGATCGCACTACTCAATCGGCACTGCTTTGACATCAACGTCGGTGTTAGCCTCTGGCGAAGACACGCGATTTACCTGAGCCGTTCTGACCTTCTTCGATTTCACCCGCTCAATCAACATTTGTGACAGCTCGGTAAACAGAATGGTGATCATCAAAGCATCATCAAGTTGACCGATTAGGGGAATGAAATCAGGTGCAATATCAATTGGCGAGATTAGGTAAGCGAGGGTACCCAGGATGATCCACC
The DNA here is from genome assembly GCA_015295905.1 of Synechococcales cyanobacterium M55_K2018_004. Taxonomy (GTDB): domain Bacteria; phylum Cyanobacteriota; class Cyanobacteriia; order Elainellales; family Elainellaceae; genus DVEB01. Next base: position 15,379 of record DVEB01000163.1, on the reverse strand, counting down.
AGCGATACTTGGGGTTACGAATTGTGGAACGATACCAGTTGTAAATTTCTTCAAGGGAAAAGCTCATTCTCGTGTCCTCATCAGCTCATTTAGGAAGCAGCAGTGTTCAAAACGTCGTCGTCTTTCACTGGCAATAGTTTTATTGTGACAAAAATGCTGGGGTAGAAGGGTGAAAGAACCGTCTACTTCTAGTCGAGAGAAGCGTACTGCAGGATATCTATTTTGGAGATTATGGTGCTACACCAGAGCGCCAATGCTTCTATTTTTGTGCCGTACGGTTAAACCACGCCAACAGATTAATATCTGACCGCATTGCCTCAACTTCCTGTTGGTGCTGCTCGGCCATACGATAGCACCACTGGCAATACTCCTCAAATGCTTGGCGATATCGCACTTCCTGGTGAAACTCAAACGTCACCACGTAGGTCATCAGCAGTTCGTCAACCGTGGGCTGCGGCAGGGGAACAATCTGTCTGTGGAATATTGGGTCAGACATGGGCTGGGGGGAGGGGTGCTTTCCTCCATCCTACAGCCAGCCCCGTAGTCGATAGACCATTAGCCCAATATATTCCTTGAGGGCGCGGGTGGTTTGCTGAAGCCGCTCTGCATCAGGGATGGCGTTGAGCATCCTTGCTTGGGTGGAACTGTTCGGTTCCTGCAAGTCCAACTCTGTCACCAGGAAATCGGTGGGAGCGGGAATTGCGTCAATGCCTTGCTTCTGAAAGATGGCGAGCGATCGCGGCATGTGCATGGCTGAGGTCACTAGCAGAACTCGCTGCAGGTTGCGTGCTTGCAGGATCTCTTTAACATTCACTGCATTTTCGTAGGTGTTCAGTGAGGTGCGATCCTGCAAAATTGCCGTCTCTGGCACCCCCAGCGCCTGTGCCAGTGTGGCCATGGCTTCCGACTCCGGTGGGCCACCGCCTTTCCAGTCAATCCGCCCGCCGCTGAAGATGAGTAGGGGTGCTTTGCCCTCGCGGAACAGCTTTGCTCCGTAGAGGACGCGATCGCCCCCCTCCGCCACCTCGACCCAAGGGCGCGGTGGCACCTGCGGTCGCATCCCCCCTCCTAAAACAACAATCGCCTGAGCTGTGGGCATTGGGTCTGGCGGTAAGTGCTGCCATTCCAAGGACTTCACTAACGCATTCGCGACCCAGCCATTACTAGCAGCAACTAGTATTGCAAAGGCCAGAAAGAGGCTCAATGCCGCCCTTCTGGGCCACTTCCACACACTTATGAACGCGAGGATTAGGAGTAAGCAGGCCAACCCAAGTGGGTAGATAAACAGGGGGAGGAGTTTGGAAAGAAAAAGAAACATGGCATTGCTGATTTGGCCAATGATGTTTTGATGGGGAGGCGTGCTCTGCAAGCCTCCCCATCAAAACATCATAGTTGGATTCAGCAACGCCCCTAAACCATCATTAAGCTTAGGTCAGTCAGTTTAATCACCAACGCCTGCGGCTACTTCCTATGTCTTCCCTCCGCCCTGAAACCTTGGCCATTCACGCAGGACGACGCATTGATCCGACAACGGGTGCGATCGCCCTGCCCATTCATCTCTCTACTACGTTTGAACGCGCTCCAGACGGCAGCTATCCCCATGGCTACCTCTATAGCCGCACAGACAACCCCAACCGGGAAGCCCTGGAAACCTGTTTAGCAACGCTCGAAGGTGGAACGGCAGCGGCGGCGTTTGCCTCCGGTTCGGCTGCAACTCTGGCCGTCTTGCAAGCACTACGACCAGGGGACCATGTGTTGGCTCCACAAGATGCCTATGCGGGCACAACAACGCTGCTGAAGACGGTACTGGTTCCCTGGGGATTGGTGGTCAGTTTTGTCGATATGACGGATGTGGCGGCAGTGGAGCGATCGCTCCAACCCAATACCCGCTTGGTGTGGTTAGAAACGCCGTCTAATCCCATGTTGAAAGTGACCGATATTGTGAAGGTGGCAGAACTTGCCCATAGTGCAGGGGCATTGTGTGTGGTGGATAACACTTGGGCCACCCCAATGCTGCAACGACCGTTTCAACTGGGTGCGGATATCATTGTTCACTCAACCACCAAATATCTGGGGGGCCATAGTGATGTGTTGGGAGGAGCGGCGATTGCCCGTGCAGACTGTGAGTTTTTCCAGCGAGTCCGCCACATCCAAAAAACGGGCGGTGGCGTTGCAGCTCCCTTCGATTGCTGGCTAGTGATGCGGGGCATTCAAACCCTGCCTTATCGGATGCGTGCCCACTCCGAGAATGCCTTAAAAATTGCACAGTGGCTCAACCAACATCCGCAGGTTGAGGCCGTCCACTATCCAGGACTGGCAGAGCATCCCGGCTATGCGATCGCGCAACGGCAGATGAGTCAATTTGGCGGTATGCTCTCTTTCCAGGTGAAGGGGGGGCAAGCCGCTGCCTTTACAGTCGCAGCAGCCGTCCAGCTTTTTCATCGAGCTACTAGCTTGGGTGGGGTTGAAAGCCTGATCGAACACCGTGCTTCGATTGAAGGTGCAGGGACATTGACTCCAGAAAACTTGTTGCGTGTTTCTGTCGGGCTGGAGCATCCAGAGGATTTGATTGCTGATTTGGCCAGGGCGCTTGACGGGTAAAACTAATGTCAGTTCGGGTTAAGCAGGTTGTGGGGGACCACGCACTGCTCAGTGCTCCACAACCTGCTTAACCCGAACTGACGTTTGATTACATTCGCTCTAGCACTGGGATGCCCAACAGCGAGAGGCCAAGCTTGAGGGTACGGGCCGTCAGATCGGCGAGGACGAGGCGACTGGTACGGAGTGGTTCTTCGGCTTGCAGGACGGGACAGCGATCGTAGAACTGGTTAAATTTCTGGCTGAGTTCAAACAGGTATTGGCAGAGGCGGTTGGGAAAGAGATCAGCCTCTACAGCGGCAAGAATTTCATCGAATTGCAGTAGCGATTTTGCCAGAGTTAACTCAGTTTCATCCTCCAACACCAGAGGACTGTCCGCACCAAGGTGTTCAAAATCAATTCCCCCCTTGCGGCTGATGCCCTGCACCCGCACGTAGGCATAGAGCATGTAGGGGGCGGTGTTGCCCTGCAAGGCCAGCATCTTGTCATAGCTGAAGATGTAGTTGCTGGTGCGGTTCTGGCTGAGGTCAGCATACTTCACAGCAGCTAGCCCCACAACCCGAGAGACCTGCTGAATAAACTCCTCCGATTCCGTCCGACCTTCTTCCTTTAAACGGGCTTCCAGATCGGCACGAGCACGGGCGATTGCCTCATCCAACAAATCTCGCAGCCGCACGGTGTCGCCTGAGCGCGTTTTGAATTTTTTGCCGTCCTCTCCCTGCACCACCCCAAAGGGGACATGGACGAGTTCAACGTGATCGGGAACCCACCCAGCCCGCCGCGCCACCTGCCACACTTGGGCGAAGTGGTTAGCCTGTCCTGCATCGGTGACGTAGATGATGCGATCGCAGTGGTCTTGCTGGATCCGGTAACGCACCGCCGCTAGGTCAGTGGTGGCGTAGTTATAGCCGCCGTCTGACTTCTGGACGATGAGCGGCAGGGGGTTGCCTTCTTTGTTGGTAAAGCCCTCCAGGAAGACAACCTTAGCCCCGTTATCTTCCACCAGCAGACCTGCCGCTTCCAGGTCGGTCACCACGCTTGGCAACAGGGGATTGTAGAAGGATTCCCCCCGCTCTGTGATGCGAATGTCCAGCAGGTCATAAATTTCTTGAAAGGCAATGCGCGACTGCTCGCAGAGTAGGCTCCAGGCTTTCAGGGTGTCTTCATTGCCCGATTGCAAGGCCACCACTTCGAGGCGCGATCGCTCCCGGAAATCTTCATCCTCATCGAACCGCGCTTTGGCCTGTTTGTAGAAGGTGGTAAGGTCGCCCAGCGCCAGCGCATTCGCAGTGGTCAGAGCTTCGGGGTAGGCTTCACGCAGGTAGGTGATCAGCATCCCAAACTGCGTTCCCCAGTCGCCCACATGGTTGAGCCGCAGCACGTCATGGCCTTGAAATTCTAGGACTCGTGCAATGGAATCTCCAATAATGGTGGAGCGCAGGTGCCCAACGTGCATTTCCTTGGCAATGTTGGGGCTGGAGAAATCCACAATTATCTTCTGGGGATGCTTTGCCTGGGGCAGGCCGAGGCGATCGCTCGTCTGCATGGCCCGCAGTTGGGCAGCCAGATAGCTGGGCTGGACAAACAGGTTGATAAACCCTGGCCCTGCCACGGTCGGGGGTTCGCACAGGTCTGCCACCTCTAGATGCGCGACAATCTGGTCAGCGATCGCTCGTGGGTTTTGCCCCAACCGCTTCGACAACGACATCGCCACGTTTGACTGATAGTCGGCAAACTTGGGGTTGCTAGCGGGCACCAGCATGGGGTCAGTGCCCTCTAGCTCGGCTCCGAAGGCCGCCACCAGCGCCTGATTAAAGCGGGTCTTGAGGGTTGTCAGCGTCGATTTCATGGCAGAAGAAAATAGCGGGGGAATGCAACTGCTCCTCTGCCATGATAAGGGATCGCCTCTGCTTCTCTTCTAGTTGCAGTCGATCGAACATGGGATAGATTGGGAGCGTACAGGTTGTAGCGCGGCTGGCATGAAGACTTGCGCGCCCTCATTATCGCTCTTCCTGGTTTGGATGTTCTGTGAGTGAAAACTCGGGTTGAAAGGGGAGTGGGGCTGCATCGTTGCTAGCCTGCGGGGGCTGTGATCCATCGGAGCGATGCTGACTGGCATTTTGGAGGGCATCAGACCAGTTTTTGGCCATCATGATGAAATCGGAAGGCATCATCACTAGGGTGGTGGTGTTATTTTCTGCACCAATCTCGGTCAACATTTGCAACCGTCGCAGTTCCAGCGCAGCAGGGTTTTGCATAATATTTTTCGATGCCTCCGAAAGCTTGATGGAAGACTCCTGTTCAGCAGAGGCTTTGATCAACCGGGCACGTTTTTCGCGTAATGCTTCTGCCTCCTTAGCCATGGCTCGTTGCATTCCAGGGGGAATCTCCACATCTTTCATTTCAACTCGTTCAATTACAATTCCCCAAGGTTCAGTAATTTCATCTACAATTTCTTGTACTTTGTGATTGATCTTATCTCGATTTTGTAGAACATCATCTAAATTATTTTGTCCAACCACGTTGCGGAGGGTGGTTAAGGCAATTTGATAAACTGCCATCTGATAGTTCTCAACGCGATTAATTGCTTTATCTGGGTCAAGAATGCGATAGTACAGCACTGCATTGACTCGAATAGTCACGCTATCAGCGGTGACGGTTTCCTGAGGTTCAATGTTGACGGTCTTAGTCCGCACGTCCACCTGGATTTTTTGATCCACAAAGGGCACGATCCAATACATTCCTGGCCCCCGCACTCCTTTTAATCGCCCTAGTCGAAAAATGACCCCCCGCTGATATTCTCGGTCGAGCTTTAATCCCATACTGCCAAGGATGAGCAGGGCGACAAAAAGTGCTGTGTATAGTGATCCCATGTCTCTACCTGCCGGATCAAATTCAAATTAAGGGTGAACCAAACTTGCCGCTACTCTGATATTTTAGCGAACGCAAATCCGGCAAGTGGTTTTTCGCGGCAAAGGGCTTCGTCGGTTGCCATGAAAAACAATTGTTTGAGGCTTGAGGCTATGGTTTGAGAGGGGGGCAATTTAGGATTCTTACCAAACTTAGGGTAGGACAATGCGTTTTGTGGGCAACCCCCCGGCGCGGGGTTGCCCACAAAACGCGGTTTACATCATGAGCGCGGAGCACCAGATGAGAGACAGTCAGGTAGCACCCGATCCGGCTGGTTAGGGGGTTAAGTGGTGTAGTCACAGACCACACGACTGCATGCCGCTATATTGACTTTTGTGTGAGTGGGCGGCTTTGCCGCCCACTCACACAAAAGTTGGTTCAGTAGTTTTGTTAGGAGCCTTACGGCATTTAAGGCTCAAATGCAGGAATAAAACCAAGTTTGCGGACTGAGACATCTACCTTCATGCCCAGGTAGTCGCCTGGATTGCCAAACCAGGACCCCGCCAAGGGAACCGCCTGACCAGGATGACGGGCGATCGCCACGGGAATCAAGTCAAACCCAGCGGTAATCCGATTGGTGGGATCGTAGGGCAACCAACCTGCTCCGGGCAGGTAGACCTGGAGCCATGCATGGGTTGCTCCCGAACCAGTCATGCCAACATCGCCCCCATCTAGCGCTGAGTCGTAGATGTAACCACTGACAAAGCGACAGGCAAAACCGAGCCGCCGCAATGCCTCAATCATCAACCAGGCATAGTCGCGACAGGTGCCTGATCTTGTCTGCAAGGTTTGGCCAGGAGGCTGGGTGCCCTCTTCGTCGCGAGCCTCGTAGGTGAAGGTGTCGCGAATTGTATCCATCATCCGCTTTAGCACATCACTGGTGGCATCCTGATCGCCTGCCACAAAGCGTTTTGACCAAGCGGCTACGCTACCGTCCGGGTCTTCTGCATGGGGGCGCAGATAAACCGAAAGGTCAATCCACTCATCTGGGGTGTATTGCACAGGCACTTCTTCCGCTCGAGGTTCCAAGGGAAACGCTTCAATCCCTTCTTTGCCGATGTGTTCCCCCCGAAAACGACTGGTAAACGTCAACTCCTGTGTCGGTTCATGAAATTCAAACACGGCCACATTATTGGAAAGAGTGTCGCTGATCCAGTGCATCTTCGAAGGCACGTTCGTTTTGATCGAGTAGCTAAAGATGCGCCCAATTTTGGGCAGAAACATGGCTCGGTGTTCTCCCAAGGTGACGGGATTGGCGTACTTGTAGGTTGTGACGTGCTCAATCTCGTAGATAACGGACATGGCAACTCAATTCCCAATAACGTGTGACAGTTCCCATGATTGCAAATTCTGGGGGGCAACCAACTAGGGCGGCAAATGGGGGCAAGAGGACGTTGCCCCTTGAGAGGGAGGAAGTCTGCTCCCCCCCTTCATACGTTCTGTTGTGAGGGCTGGAAGCATTGGTATAAAACCACATCAGCAGTCGGAGGTTTGTACTCTACGGGTGCAAGCCTCCAACTGCTGATTTTCATCCTGAGCCATTACTGGCGTGGGAAACGCTATACCATTGACAGGGGAATGATTCATGCTTGTGGGTTGTGGAAGGTCAAAACTGAGTCTTTTTTTGATGCGATCGCCCTCCTTCATCGTTCTGTCTATCTATGGTTTTGAAAGCTGTTTTGTTTGATTTCAATGGGGTCATCATCAATGATGAACCGCTCCACCAAAAATTGATTGACGAAATTTTGGTGGAAGAGAACCTGCGTCCCAAGCCGGGCGAGTATTGGGAGGTGTGTGTAGGAAGGAGCGATCGCGCCTGTCTGAAAGAACTGTTTGAACGTCGGGGGCGAATTCTCACCGATGCCCAGTTGGATGAACTGGTGGCGCGTAAATCCCGGTACTACCAGCAACAACTACAAGAGATTGAAAAACTGCCCACGTATCCAGGGCTGCAAGACCTCATTTTTCAAATTCGAGCGGCTCAACTCAAAATGGGCATCGTCAGTGGAGCCGTGCGTCGGGAGATCGAACTGGTCCTGGAAAGACTGCAACTCACTCCCTATTTCTCGGTCATTGTGGCTGGAGATGACATCAAGGCTAGTAAGCCAGAACCCGATGGCTACCTGCTCGCTGTCGAAAAACTCAACCAAGTCTACCCCGATCTCGGTCTGGAGGCCGCTAACTGCCTGGTGATTGAAGATACATTTGCCGGTCTGCAAGCGGGTAAGCGAGCCGGAATGCAGGTCGTCGGCGTGGCCAACACCTACCCCTTCCACATGATGCAACGCTGCTCAAACTGGGCTGTGGATTATTTACATGATCTGGATCTAGCCCGTGTGAGAGCCGTCTTCGCCGCAGGCAAGGAGTCCCCCGCAGGAACTACCCCGTCCTAGGCTGGAAGGCAGCAGTCCTGAAACCTACTGTCAACATCTCCAAACTAGCAGGCCGCATGGAGATGAGCTGATATCATAATCGTGGTTTTGGCACGCTTGAATGGCATGGTTCCTACCCTTTGCACCTGCACGACGCTGAGAACATCTCTGAAAGAAACATTGATGTTCGTCAACTACCATCTCAATGTTGGGGTGGATCATATGTATCTCTTTTTTGATGACCCCAACGACCCTGCGATTGAAGCGTTGCAAGGCAATGCCCAAGTGACTTGTATTCCCTGTACTCCTGACCATTGGGCGCAACTAACCCCTAGCTTAGACGGCAGTATTGGGCAACGCCAACTGCTGAACTCTAAACTCGCGCTGAAGCTGGCAGAGGCAGCGGGCTATACTTGGTTGTCTCATATCGATAGTGATGAGCTTCTATACTCTACCCGGCCACTCAAGACATTTCTCAGGCAAATCCCGGCGGCAGTGGATGTGGTGCACATGCCTCCGCTTGAGGCGGTGCCAGAAGCCCTCGATTACGACTGCGTATTTCAGGAAATGACGCTATTTAAGCAGCGAGGCGGCATGAAGGTAGTGGCTTATACAAGTGTGGCCAAGGAGTTGAAGCGGCTGCGCTCCGCGTTTCTGCGGCAAAAAGTATCGAACAGCGATCCTGAAGCGCAGCCCGTCAGACGGTACGAGGTCGGCTGGGGAGATGTCTTGAGGCTAACGCTGGAGGAATACTTGTTTCAGGCAAAACAGGCGATCGCCTGTCGTTTAGGAGCAGCCCGTGCCTTTCGGAAGGAGTACTTTAATGGACACCTGATCGGCAAATCGATCCTACGAGTAGGCATAAACGTGAAAGAAGTGGAGCGCCATCGACCCATTCCCCACGAGGGAGACATCCTGCGAGCTATGGTGGCCCGCGACGTGAGAGTGCTTCACTTCGATGCCTGCGGTTTTGAGGGATGGAAGCTCAAGTGGTTAAGGCGACATCAGGGGTTGATTATTGCAGCCAATATGCGCCCTGTTCGCCGTTTGCAGTTGCAGGAATTTTCAGCCGCCTATGAACAAGGGGATATGGAAAAATTGATTGAACTCTATAAGCAGCAGTACTTTTTGACAGAGCAAGAAAAGGCGATTTTAGTCCGGTTGGGGCTAGCAACACGCCTTCATCTCAATGCCAACTTATTTCAGGCGTCCTAATTTGACAGAACACGCCCCCTACAAACGAGTCCCCCTCGGCTACCCGTGAGCAGTCATTTGGCAATGCATAGACTGCTCTCTTTGTATCGATTTAAACAACAAATTTAATGATAGACTTGATAAACTTTGCTTCAGGTGTAGGGAGCAGCTATTTAACTTTTTAATATTGTCAATCAGCGACACCTATCTTTCAGGTTGTGCTCATGCAAACTCTTGTCATTTCTCAGCCCCATCTGGTGCAAGGGGCAGAACGCCCACCCTTAAAAGTCGTTGCGTTTGGAGATAGTCTTGTCTACGGATTTGGGGATCCAATTGGGGGCGGATGGGTAGAGCGCCTGCGCCGCAGTTGGATGAACCCCGAGTCTCCTGGCCCTGTGCTGTATAACTTGGGCATTCGAGGGGATTGTGTGAAACAGGTTTCTCGTCGATTGACTCACGAGTTTCGCTTGCGCGGGGAGTTGAGAAATCAAGTTCCTGATCTGATCATTCTGTCAGTAGGCGTGAACGACTCAACTCGCTTGGCACGGCCCAATGGCAAAAATTTTACGCCCTTTGAAGAGTTTCAGGCCGAGTTGGTCAATTTGCTGGAGTGCGCAAAACGGCTCTGTCCTGTCTTGTTTATTGGGATGGTGCCAGTTGATGAAGCAAAAATGCCGTTTTTGAATTATTTCTACTTCAACCATACGGACCAATACCGTTATAAGGAAGCAACCCGACTGGCTTGTGAACAACACCAAGTTCCTTACCTTGATATTTTCTCTCGTTGGCTCTCTCACGGAGATGAATGGTATCGAGCCAGACTGAGTGAGGATGGCTTGCATCCTAATACGCTGGGCTATGAGACCTTGTTGGATGAGGTTATCATGTGGCCTGCTTTGCAGAACCACTTGGTCTGCTCGGTTTAGCTTCGCTTGTGCGGTTGTTGAGTTGACCTGAGCGGCTTAACGTCAGTTCGGGTTAAGGGGGTTGCAGTGACGCGAAACACCACTGCAGCTCTTCTGTAACTCTTTCTGTAACTCTTATCGTTCTACGCGCCCATGATGTAAGCAATGTTTTGTGGGCAATCCTGCTGGGCGGGGTTGCCCACAAAATGTGTTGTCCTAACCTATGCGTGTAGCACTACACCATTGCTGGAATTGGCGTTGCGAGGAGCGCTGCACACTCCTCGCAACGATACAAGACCTGAGTGAGGCTCGGAAGGCAACGTCACAATTAGGCGAGACGATGCTTCAGCCAGAATGCTAAAAATGGCAGGGCAATCTGATAGCCGTATTGAGGCCCATACAGCAGTCCCTTTTGTTCTAATGCTGCTAGTGCGCCTTGGAGTCCCCCTCCGCGTGAGAGTTGGTGTTTTTGGATGTAGTCGCGGGCATGGGGGCTATCGGTTGGGTCGAGCGCCAGACTTTCTAGCACGCGCACTTGGGTGGAAGGTAACAGCAGCAGCAACGACTCAAATGTCATTGACAAGTCTTCCACGAGTGACAGGGTGCTGCGATGGACATGGTGGGGTTGGATGAGGGTGGCAGCAGGGCTGTTGGTGTTTTGCTCAAAGGTGCAGTGGTCTAGCCAGATGCGGCGGTTGAGGGCGATCGCCCCACCAGGATGTCCCTGCACGTAGCTACAAAACAGATCAAGGGCGTGGCTTCCAGGCTCAAAGTGCAATCCGTGGGATGCTGCCTCGGTCTGGATCCATGGTTGCAACTCGTGATTAGGAATTGGCCCCAAGGCGATGGTTTGCAGCGGGATCTCAGACGCCCACTCTTCAACGATCGTTGTGATCAGCACATAGCTGACCCGGCTGTGCTGCTGGATCTTTTTTTGTAGGTAGTCCTCCCAGCGACTGCCCCGGTCCCAAGAGCGAAGATGGGGAAAGTTTTGAAACACGATAACTACGCGACAATCTAACCATTCCGCCATCACCTGGGGCAGTTCTAGCAACGCTTGCAGTAACTCCCAGTCGCGACTGGGGCTAGCGTGCCAGACTAGCCGTGCCCGCCGGGTCAGGGAGTGTTCCAGCACAACGGGTTGATTGGCGCTCCAGCGCTGAATCAGTTGCAATTCTGAGGCCGTTGAAAAGGTCTCCACCAAGCCTTCTGCCAGCAGTTCTAGGAAGCGGGAGCCATTGGTGGCCCGTAAGCAGTCGATTTCTAAAACTCTGGCGCCGACTTGATCAGCAGCAGCCCGAATCAGACTATGACGACCACTACCGGGGATGCCCGCTAGTAGCAAATCACCATCTGCCGCCAGAATTTGGCTGATGTGCTGCAACTCTACGGATCTGCCGACGAGATGGGGGGGATGAAACGAATGACCGAGCATGGGTGGGGAGGGCTGGGAGGAAAGAGGCATCTGGGCGACTCGCAGGGTTGCCCCATTGATTAAAACTTGTGTTAATAGATAACACTATAAAATAGTGCTCAAAGGTCTGGTAAGATACTATTCTCTAATGGTATAACCGTGAAAGTATTTGAGTCTTGGGGAATTTGCAAGATTTTTGGAGAGTGGCGATCGCCCACCCTCCACTCTAATTTTTCGTTCAGTTGCAAATTGATGGGAACTCGATCTGTCTTGTCAAACTGACCGCCTTATCAAAAGAATCACCGGTAGTTACTGACTGATTACCGTTTAGGCCCCTTAAATTGGGTTGTCACTTGGTTCGCTGGTCTCGTCTTCCGCTTGTCCATCCTTGTAGAACTCTACCTCCATCCTTGCAGAACTCTATGGCATCCACTCCTGCGTCAGACTTTTCCAAATCTCAGTCTGACCCTGCCCCTGCGTGGCACACTCTGGCATCAGACAAGGCTATTGCTCTGCTGCATAGCGATCGCACTCAGGGCTTAACCACAGCCCAGGTGCAGGAAAACTTGCGGCACTATGGCCCTAACGAACTAGTCGAAACAGGCACCCGCACTCCCCTAGAGATTCTATGGGATCAGTTCAAGAACATCATGCTGCTGATGCTGATCGCTGTTGCCATCATCTCTGCGGTGCTTGATGTGCGGGAGTCGATGATGAGTGGGCAGTTTGTCTTTCCCAAGGATGCGGTTGCTATTTTTGTCGTCGTCCTGCTGAACGGCATTCTGGGCTATATCCAAGAAAGTGGTGCTGAAAAAGCCCTAGCAGCACTAAAGAATTTGGCGACTTCTAAGGTACGTGTCATCCGCAATGGCCATTTGCAGGAAGTGGAGTCGCACGAACTGGTGCCGGGCGATGTGATGCTGTTGGAGGCGGGTGTCAAGATTGCTGCGGATGGTCGCCTATTGGAGGCTGTGAACCTGCAAGTGCGGGAGGCTGCCCTGACCGGGGAAGCCCACGCGGTGAGCAAGCAGGCCGATGTGGAATTGCCAGAAGAGGTGTCCTTGGGCGATCGCATCAATCTGGTGTTCTCCGGCACAGAAGTTGTGCAAGGACGAGGCACGGTGCTGGTGACCAGCACGGGCATGAACACGGAGCTGGGGAAAATTGCCTCGGCACTACAAAACGTTGAGACCGAACCAACTCCGCTGCAAAAACGCATGACCCAACTGGGCAATGCTCTGGTGACGGGAGCACTGGTTTTAGTGGCGCTGGTGATCGTCGGCGGAACAATTGTTAACCCCAGCTTGTTTGAGGAACTGGTGAAAGTCTCCCTCAGCATGGCCGTCGCCGTGGTGCCAGAAGGTTTGCCGGCAGTGATCACTGTTACCTTGGCGCTGGGGACTCAGCGCATGGTCAGACGCAACGCCCTGATTCGGAAATTGCCTGCGGTTGAAACCCTGGGTTCTGTCACTACTATCTGTTCTGATAAGACGGGCACCTTGACCCAGAACAAAATGGTGGTGCAGGTGATTTGTACGGATGGGGGCGATGCCCAGGTGACGGGTGACGGCTACAGTCCTATTGGTGAGTTCCGGTGGAGCAAAGCTAGCAACCTTTCCCATGTCTACCCAGAACAGCAAGCCCTGTTGCTGGCCTGTGTGCTGTGTAACGATGCCGTCCTCCAAAAAGAAAACGGTGACTGGGTGATTTTAGGTGACCCGACGGAAGGCGCACTCCTCTCTTTGGCTGGCAAAGCAGGATTTCGCAAGGATGATGTGGACAATCGCTTCCCCCGTGTCGCGGAGTTTCCCTTCTCCTCTGAGCGTAAGCGCATGAGTGTCATGGTGGAAGTCGAGGGAGCCGGAGCCGGATTGAGTGCTTACCATCTGCACCCGTGCAGTTATTTGATGGTCACCAAGGGTTCACCAGAACTGACGCTAGAGCGTTGTACCCACATTCAGGTGGACAACACAATTCAGCCGATTACTAGCGAGCAGCGATCGCGCATTCTGGAGCAGAACAACCAGATGGCAAGCAAGGGGTTGCGAGTACTGGGGTTTGCTAACAAGCGGTTGAGCGAACTTCCTCCTGAAGGGTCGGAAGAGACCTCTGAGACCGATTTGACGTGGTTGGGCTTGGTGGGGATGATGGATGCTCCCCGGGCTGAGGTGCGCGATGCAGTGGCCCGTTGTCGGGCGGCGGGCATTCGGCCAGTGATGATCACAGGGGATCACCAGTTGACGGCAAAGGCGATCGCCGAAGATTTAGGAATTGCTAATCCTGACGATGAGACTCTAACGGGACGCGAACTCGAACAACTCAGCATGGAAGAGTTGGAGCAGCACGTCGATCGCGTCAGCGTCTATGCGCGGGTCTCACCCGAACACAAGCTGAAGATTGTGCAGGCGCTGCAACATAAGGGTCATGTGGTCGCCATGACAGGCGATGGTGTGAATGATGCACCAGCTCTAAAGCAAGCCGATATTGGCGTGGCAATGGGCATCACGGGCACAGATGTGAGCAAGGAAGCCAGTGACATGGTGTTGCTAGATGATAACTTTGCCACGATTGTGTCTGCGGTGGAGGAAGGCCGAGTGGTCTATATCAATATCCGCCGCTTCATTCGCTACATCCTGGGCAGCAACATCGGAGAAGTATTGACGATTGCTGCCGCTCCCCTGATTGGGCTGGGGGGTGTTCCCCTGTCGCCGCTGCAAATTCTTTGGATGAACCTAGTGACGGATGGGGTACCGGCACTGGCCCTCGCTGTGGAACCGGGTCGCCCAATTGTGATGCAACAACCCCCTAAAAATCCCCAAGAGAGTATCTTTGCTCGGGGCCTGGGCAGCTATATGATCCGGATTGGTCTGGTGCTGGCGATCGTCACCATTGCGATGATGGCCTGGGCCTACGACTACACCCAGGCAACGGCGGATCTGGCGGCGGATCTAGCGCCCGACCGTTGGAAAACGATGGTCTTTACCACCCTCTGTCTGGCCCAAATGGGTCATGCGTTGGCAATTCGCTCTAACACACGCTTGTTTTTTGAAATCAATCCCTTCTCAAATCCCTTCATTTTGGTGTCTGTGGTTTTGACTTCAATTCTGCAATTGTTGTTGATTTACGTTGAACCGCTGCGTAATTTCTTTGGGACTCACGTCATCAGCGTCCAGGAATTGCTGATTTGCATTGGTTTCAGTGCCATCATCTTTGTCTGGATTGAAGTGGAGAAACTATTCATCCGCTGGCTGAAAAAGTCGCGGCTAGTACGTTAACGTCGGTTCTGGTGAAGAGGGTTTTGGGGCACTGCGCCGGGCGCGGTGCCCCAAAATCGTTGCTGCACACGCTTTTGATTGGTCGGATGTGCTGCGTTTTTTGTGGCAGGGGTGAGCGGGGCGATCGCATTTGGCCCTGACTTCACGAAGGGCATCTCAGAAAAAATAGCCTTTCTTAAGTTAAGACTAATTTTTGGATGGAGAGTCTATTCTTTAGACAGGCAGAGACTTCCATTAACGTCAGTTCTGATTCAGCAGGTTTTGGGGCACTGCACCGGGCGCAGTGCCCCAAAACGCGGATGGTCTGTGCACGACGCACACAGACCATCACAGGCTGCAATGTATCCGGACTTCATGCTCTCAGTAAGATATTGTCTGTTTGGAGTGTGGGCACTGAAACCAATCAACAGCACGAAACACTCTTGGTCGAGAATGCTTCGCAGGGCATTCAGTGCAATTAGCCAAAACCTAGCCAAAAATCTAGTGAAACTAGCAGCATATTTTTAGTCCAAATTTAGTCCAAGACGTGAGAGCGATCGTCAAAATTCTGACTATAACAAGATTTTGTAATTTTGAATATTTGCGTTCCCCGCAACTATTCAAGCATCAGTTCGGACTAAGAGAGGTTCGGCTTATCCCGACTTTACGTTAATGTCGGTTCGGGTTTTAACGGTTTTGGGGCACTGCGCCGGGCGCAGTGCCCCAAAACCT
>DVEB01000075.1 GCA_015295905.1 Synechococcales cyanobacterium M55_K2018_004 | reverse complement strand
CCGGGCGCGTCGCGCCCGGAACAGCAAGGGTTTCAGCTTATCCCGAATTCACGTTCCATTATCAATGGTTGTTTGAGTGAGGGACGCACTCCGTACGCCCCTCACTCAAACAACCATAGTGTTATGTGCTGCTGCGGGGGTCTAGGGCATCGCGCAAGCCATCTCCCACATAGTTTAGGCTGAGGACAGTCAGGACGAGCATTAATCCTGGAAAAATTGCCATGTGGGGAGCAGTTTCAATGCGGGGGTAGGCATCGTTCAGCATACGTCCCCAGGTGGGGACATCAGGCGGGAAGCCCAGCCCTAAAAAGCTGAGGGTAGACTCGGTGAGAATTGCATTACCAACGGCTAGCACTGCCGCAATAATGATAGGGCTGATCACATTCGGCAAAATGTGCTTCCTGATCAGCCACCAAGGAGCAGCGCCTAACGCCCGTGAGGCAGCGACAAAGTCCCGTTCTCGTACAGAGAGAAAACCAGCCCGCACCAGACGGGCCACACTCATCCAGGTGAGGCCACCGATGACAAGGATGACCAGTACAAATACACCAGCCTCAGGGCCAGCGATCGCCCGCACCGGCTCTCGAAATAGGTAGACCACCAGCAGCAGCACTGGCAACTGAGGCAATGCCAAAAACAGGTCTGTCAGGCGCATCAGGGCACTGTCCAAGCCTCCACCGTAGAACCCAGCGATCGCTCCAACTCCTACCCCCAGCCCTGTCCCCACTACCATAGCGGCCAGCCCCACCAGCAGGGAGATGCGTCCCCCCACCAAAACGCGGGCCAATTGGTCCTGTCCTAAATCATTGGTGCCAAAGGGGTGTGCCCAACTGGGAGGGGCCGCAGCTTGGGCGAAGTCTATCTGGTTAATGGGCACTTGGTAAATAATTGGCCCCACCGTCACCAGGAGGACAATTGTGGACAATAGCGTCAACCCTAGGAGAGCAGTGCGATCGCGCCGAAACCGCCGCCAGACTCCTTGCCAATGCCCACCCCAACGGTGCAAATCGTCCTCAAGATCCATGCTGGGTCCGATCATCGGCTATCCTCAGGGATGAGTGTGCAGTGCAGTTGAGTGTGATAGTTGAGTCTGATATCTGATGAAACTCTTCTCCCGATCATGCAGGGATGGTGCGGATTGTGTAAAGGTCTGATGGTGATGTTTTCATCTCTAACAAGGCATCTGGATAAGCGGGACTACATGGCGTTTCTAACCATTGCCGTTTTCCTGCTGACGGTTTTGGGGCTGGTGAGCTTAGTGCGGCTGGGAAGTGCGGCAAAAGCCAAGCACGTTAGCCAACTCTTAGAGGAGCGAATCTGCAAGGGGTGCGACTTGGAAGGAGTAGCTCTACCCAGGAGTGATCTCCAGGATGTGGAACTAGACGATGCGAAGCTGGGTAAGGTCAATTTTCGAGGGGCGCAATTACAGCGATCGAACCTGTACAGTGCTGACTTGAGCGATGCTGACTTGGCAGGGGCAAACTTGGAGGACGCAATTCTAGTGGAAGCACTCCTCAACAGTGCCTTTTTGAGGAAAGCAAACTTGCGAGGCGCAGACCTGAACCGTGCCTACTTGGGAGATGTCAACTTAGAAGAAGCCAACCTCGATCGCGCTTTATTAAACGATGTGATTTTCAGTCGGGCTGATTTGGTGCGGGCTTCTCTGCGGGAAGCTGCCATGCACGGCGCGAATTTGGGGGAAGCCAATCTCAATCGTGCCAATTTACAACGGGCCGATTTACGGCGGGCCTATTTAGGAGATGCAAGGCTGGCGGGAGTTCAGATGGCAGATGCAAATCTGTCGCGGGCTAATGTTTCAAGGGCAGTCCTGCAAGGAGCAAACCTGCAACGGGTGAAACTGAATGACGCTGACATGGTGGGGAGCGATCTTAGTCAGGCACAGCTTGTTGGAGCCTCGTTGACCCGAGCAATCCTGCGGCGAGCCAATCTCCAGGGGGCAAACCTACGCTACGCAACCTTGCGACAGGCGAATCTGCGTTTTGCGAATTTGGCGGGGGCTGACCTAACCGGGGCTGACCTATTTGCAGCGAATCTCCGCGATACCGATCAAAGCGGTACGATCTTCTGTAAAACCATTCTTCCTGGTGGGACGATTGACAATCGAGATTGCCCTGCCAACGATCGCCCCTACGAAAATTAACACCAGTTCAGGTTAAGAGGGTTTTGGGGCACCGCGCCGGGCGCGGTGCCCCAAAACCCTTGCTGTTCTGTGCGCATCGCGCACAGAACAGCAAGGGTTTCAGCTTATCCCGAATTCACGTTATCCCAAATTCATGCGACTCAGATTTAGAGCTGCCAAAATTTGAGCGATCGCAGCACGCCTCAGCCCAACTGAATACGTGGGTCAAGCACTTGATACAACAAATCGGCCACGACGTTGAACACCACCACTAAAATGCCATACATCAGAGTAATGGCCAGAACAACGGGGGTGTCATTGCGGAAGATAGAGTCAATCAATAGGGCACCAATGCCTGGCACCCGGAAGATTTGTTCCGTCACCAAGGCCCCTGTAAACAGGCTGGGGACATCGAGGGCAATCATCGTCACAATGGGGAGCAAAGCGTTTCGCAGGATGTGATGCAGAATCACACGCAGGTGAGACAGCCCCTTGGCGTGAGCCGTGCGGACATAGTTCTGGGGCATCTCCTCTAGCATGGCAGAACGGGTTAACCGCATGAGCATCGCTGCTTGGAGCAAGACCAGCGTCAGGATGGGCAGGGTGGACTGCTGGAGTTGGGCCACCAAGCTAGGCCAGTCTTGCACCTGCAGGGTGCTGTCGTAGATGAAAGGCAGCCAGCCCAGTTGAACGCTAAACACAATGATTAGCACCAAGCCAAGCACAAACGGGGGGAGTGAATAGCCCACTAGCGCCAAGGTGGTGAGTAGGCGATCGCCCCAGGTATTACGCCTGACGGCTGACCAGACTCCCAGCGGCACCGCCAGCAAGAGCGATAATGCATAGGCCATCCCCACGACCCAGAGGGTAGTCGGTAACCGCTGGGCAATGAGTTCCTTCACCGGGCTGCGACTAGTAAAGGAATATCCCATGTCTCCCCGGAAAAATGCCCAAACCCACTTCACATAGCGGATAGGCAGGGGCTGGTCAAGACCGAGCGATCGCCGGATGTTTTCTCGTACTTCTTCTGTCAATGAGGGATTCAACGCAAACTCCGCCATGGGGTCGCCTGGTGCCAAGGCCACGATCACGAAAATCACCAGACTAATCGCAACAATGGTCGGAATTGCGATCAACAAACGTTTGACAAGATACAGCGCCATGGCAATGAACGGAACTTTGGACTCATTTTACTCAAGCTGCCGCGGAACGCTCTCTGCGATGGCGTTTCGCAGTGCCTATTGGGTTAAGTGTCCCAGGATGCAATCAGCAGGGACGCGGCAACCGTGCAGCGGTTTGGCAGCACTAGCACTTACTGCTGTTGGAGAGCATGGTAGACCTGCTCGACCTCACCCCGCTGATACATCACAATGGGCTGATGGTTGCGTCCGACGGAATGTCCCCTCACCCCGACCGTTTCCAACCGCTTTTGAGCCTGCTTCTGAGAGCAACCCAGCATTCTAGCGACAGCCTTCAGCGGCAACCACTGCCGCACAAAACGAGCCAGCAGCACCTCGTCTGGTTCGTTCTGAATTTCCTGCAACAGACGTTGAGCCAACAACCAACAGGCGATCGCATCGGCCTCGGCGCGGTGCGAGTGGGGCACCGGAAACTGGAAGTGTTGCACCAGAAACGGTAGACTGCGCGATCGCAGGTCTGGCAACATCAATCTCGCCAATTGCACAGTACACAGTTGTTGACTAGGGGGACGACTAAACTGATAACCCAGTCGTCCATACTCCGACTTGAGGAATGCGTAATCAAACTCTAGATTGTGTGCTGTCAGAACCCCCTCGCTCAGGGCAGGCAGAAAGTCAGGGAGCACGACTTCTGCAGGAGGAGCAGCCTGCACCATTTCCTGCGTAATGCCTGTGACTTCTACGATCTTGGCAGGAATCTTACAGCGGGGGTTAATCAGCGAGGTGAGAGTCTCCTGGATGCCGTTTGTCAAGCTCGCCCGCACCACAGCAATTTCGGTCGTGCGGTTGCGATAGGCCAAACTTCCTGTGGTTTCAACATCCACAACTGTCAGGGGTAACTGGCTAATGTGGCGATAGTGGGCAAGCAGTTCGGTTGAAAGCATCGGTAAGGCGTGCGATGGAGCAGTCATTGGTCTAGCAGTTCTCAAGCCCGGTGTGATTTTAGCGTGTCTGCCATCAGCTCGGGGATCCCGATGGAATCAAAATTCTAGGGTTTGAGTGAGCGAGGTACTTCGTGCCTCGCTCACCAACAAGTTTCATGTTGAGCTTTTGGTAGGGGTTTGGCCTGCCCGTAGGAGCTAAACCGAACGTCAGTCCTGGTTAAGCGGGTTTTGGGGCACCGCGCCGGGCGCAGTGCCCCAAAACCCTTGATTTTCCGCGTGACGCGCACAGGAAGTCAAGGGGTTCAGCCTATCCAGAATTCACGCTAAACCCATATGGCGCTACGCTTTGTACCTATGCGCGTAGCGTCATACTCAGCCTGAGAATTGCTGTACAACTCTAAAATGGCATCAGAAGCCGTTTGAAAAAGAGTAAAATTCATAGGGCATTTGTCTAGCTGATCGAGAGCATGTCACCGTTGCAGGCCCTCATCCCCTAGCCCCTTCTTCCAGATTGGGAGAAGGGGAACCGAGCCCTCCCAACCTCCTCCCCCAACTTGGGAGAGGGATTGAGGCTAAGGGCAAACGTGACATGCAGCCACTGATTCCGCTCAGCTCAGCAATTCCAAGCTATACTCCCACGTCCCCTTGTTCTATTAGCACTTTGAGTGCCACTGCTGCTACTCCTTTCCCCCTTCACCATGCTCAACACTGACCGCAAACCACTCCTGCTTGACTTTGAAAAGCCCCTAGCAGACCTCGAAAATCGAATTGCTCAAGTCCGAGAGCTAGCTGAGGAAAACGAAGTGGATGTGAGTGACCAGATCCGAGATCTGGAGGCGCGGGCCACTCAGCTGCGGCAGGAGATTTTTCAGAACCTAACCCCGGCCCAACGGCTCCAGGTGGCCCGGCATCCCCGTCGTCCCAGCACGCTGGACTATATCCAAGCCATGACTGATGAGTGGATTGAACTCCACGGCGATCGCATGACGGGAACTGACGATAAAGCCCTCGTTGGAGGAATTGCACGGCTCGAAGGGCGTCCGGTCGTGATGCTGGGACACCAGAAGGGACGTGACACTAAAGATAACGTTGCCCGCAACTTTGGCATGGCCTCTCCCGGCGGCTACCGCAAAGCCATGCGTTTGATGGATCATGCCAATCGCTTCGGGATGCCTATCCTCACCTTTATTGACACACCAGGAGCTTACGCTGGCTTAGAAGCTGAGCGACTAGGGCAGGGTGAGGCGATCGCCTTTAACCTGCGCGAAATGTTCCGTTTGGAGGTGCCAATTATCTGTACGGTGATTGGAGAGGGCGGTTCTGGCGGAGCCTTGGGTATTGGTGTGGGCGATCGCCTGATGATGTTTGAACACTCCGTTTATACGGTTGCTAGCCCGGAAGCCTGTGCTGCGATTCTTTGGAAAGATGCCAGCAAAGCGCCTCAAGCGGCTGAAGCCTTGAAAATCACCGCTCAAGACCTCAAGAATCTGGGCATTCTCGACCAGATTTTACCGGAGCCGATTGGGGGTGCCCATGCTGATCCACTCCAGACCACAGAAATTCTGAAGACGGCTCTGCTGGAAAATCTGGAAGAACTCACCAAACTTACCCATGCCCAACGACGCGAACTGCGCTACCAGAAGTTTCGACGCATTGGTATGTATACAGAAGTCCCAGCCTGACGGTTTTCTCGACTCAATTACGTTCGGTCAGTGTGATCCACGGAACGACAAATTGTCCAAGCTCCAGTGCTATAATGTCTTCGGTTACATTTTTTAACAATTTCTCAGGATCAAAGCGTAGCATTGGTAGAGTGTGGGCTTGAAACTCATCGCTCATTTTTCTAGGGTGAGTTGCCCCAAGGCCGATGGTCTAACTCTTTGCTGAGGTCTGTTATCTGAGAGGATTTTACTGTTCATTTCTGTGTGGCTGTGTTGTTGCAATTTGCTTGTGCCTTCATCTCTCTTTGGCTAACTCCCGTAATGAGTACAGCACTCTCCTCATTGCTGCGATGCCCTAGAGTTGATGATGCGCTCCAGGCTTGATTGCTCCAGTCAGCGCTTGCTCTTCCGTGACTAGTGTTGAGCTGCAAATGCGGCTCAGTTGCTTTGCGAGTTCTTAATTTACTTTCCCCTGAAGACGACTGCATGACTTCAACTTCTCCTCGACGTGCCTTGATCACTGGCGCAAGCAGCGGTATCGGCAAAGCAACCGCTCTCGCGTTTGCTCGGTCGGGCATTCATCTTGCACTGGTTGGGCGGTCTTCTGAAAAGCTGGCAAGTATCGCAGCGGCAGTTCGCGCAGTGGGGGCTGAAGCCCAGATTTATCCCCTTGACTTGGCCGCAATTGACCGAGTGAAAGACCGAGTGGCGGCGATCGCAACAGAATTTGGCCCCCTCGATTTGCTCGTCAACTGTGCGGGCATGGGTTACACCGGAGACTTGCTGACCACTTCCCTTGCCGACTGGCAACGGGTGATTGACCTCAACCTCACTAGCGTTTTCCAGTGCATCCAAGCGGTGCTGCCCGGAATGCGCGATCGCCGCCAAGGCACCATTATCAACGTGGCATCTATCGCGGGTTATCAGGCGTTTCCAGGTTGGGGAGCCTACAACGTCAGCAAGGCGGGGCTGATTTCCCTCTCCAAAACGTTGGCTGCTGAGGAACGGCCTCATGGAATTCGCGTGATGATCGTTTCTCCCGGTGCGGTGAACACTCCCATCTGGGATACCGACACCGTTCAGGCCGACTTCAACCGTTCCCTCATGCTCACCCCCGAAGATGTTGCCCAAACGATTTTGCACGCTGCGCTGCTGCCTCCCCAGGCAGTCATCGAAGAACTAATGTTGGTGCCGAGCGCTGGTGCACTTTAGAGATCCTGTTTGAGAATTTGCTGCCCTGTTCTCTAGCAACTGCAAAGGGAACACGCTCGTTTCTCAACCAGGTGCCGAGTTCTGTCAACTTTCAAGAGCAATTCGAGACTTAACTATGACCATTGCAAACGGTATCAACGGCAATTCCTCTGCATACAGAAATGGCAACGCCAGCGAGTCTGTGGATGCAGTCAATGTAGAGGTGCGCCCCGATCGCAGCACACATATGGACGGGATTCCTCTGCCCAAGACTGAAGTCTCAACGGAGGAGATGATGGATGCGGTCCGCACCATGCTGTTGGCGGTGGGTGAAGACCCAGAGCGGGAGGGGCTGTTAAAGACTCCGAAGCGGGTCGCTGAGGCGATGCAGTTTCTCACCAGCGGCTACCACCAATCCCTAGAAAAGCTGGTGAATGGCGCAATTTTCGACGAGGGACACAATGAGATGGTATTGGTGCGAGACATCGACTTCTTTAGTCTGTGTGAGCACCATATGCTGCCCTTTATGGGACGGGCCCACGTTGCCTACATCCCCAACCAAAAGGTGGTGGGGTTAAGCAAACTTGCTCGCATTGTGGAAATGTATTCCCGCCGTTTGCAAGTGCAAGAGCGTCTCACCCGTCAGGTAGCGGAAGCGATCCAAACAATTCTGGAACCGCGTGGTGTGGCAGTTGTGATGGAGGCAACTCACATGTGCATGGTCATGCGTGGGGTGCAGAAGCCTGGCTCGTGGACAGTGACCAGTGCCATGATCGGTTCCTTCCAGGAAGACCAGCGCACCCGGGAAGAATTCCTGAGTTTGATCCGCCATCAACCTGCTTTCTTTTAGTCCCAGTCGATTGGCCATGGAATGCTTTAAGCACACTCTTGTATGGCGCAACGCGCTCATGATGTAAAACGCGTTTTATAGACGCTTTTTGTGGGCAACCTCGCGCAGCGAGGTTGCCCACAAAAAGCACTTGCCTAAGCCTATGCGCTTAACGTGAATTCGGGATACGCTAAACCCCTTGATGTTCTGTGCGCGACGCGCACA
>DVEB01000014.1 GCA_015295905.1 Synechococcales cyanobacterium M55_K2018_004 | reverse complement strand
TGGGTCACCGCGCCCGGCGCGGTGACCCAAAACCCTCTTAACCAGAACTGACGTTTTTTACATCATGCGTGTGTAGCGCTATAACTGATGGAGTTGGTATGAGGCTCCGGAGGGAACTATGCTTTGCGAGGGGCAAAGCGCCACCCCGCAAAGCATGAGCGCACTCAAGCCGTCATGTATTTGTAGTAGGACACTAACCAAGGTTGACTTTGACGACTTTATTCTTTTCGGCTTCCACCTTAGGCAAGGTCAGCGTCAAGATTCCATCTTTGTATTCCGCTTCTACTTTGTCGTTTTGAACACGAGCGGGCAGAGGAATGACCCGACTAAACTTGCCATAACGGAACTCAGAGCGGAAGAAACCTTTTTCTTCGGTGCGCGTTTCAGTTTTGCGTTCACCGCTGATGGCAACGGACTCAGCACTGACTTGCACGTCCAAGTCTTTTGCGTCCATGCCAGGGATTTCAGCTTTCAGTTGAACAGCTTCCGGAGTCTCATGGATCTCAACAGCAGGAGCGCCGCTCGTCATGAAACCGTTGACAGGTTCAATAGCCAGAGTGTCAAACAAACGATCCATTTCGCGACGCAACGTATCAATTTCTCGGAATGGTGCCCAACGTACCAATGTCATAACGTTATCTCCCAAGTTAACGCTCCTATGTCGTTGGAATTCCAGGAATTGTGTTCCTTTTATTCCCTACATCTCTACTTTACAAAGTTAATTTTTTCAGAGAGTTCGGTTGACAAGAATTGGAGCGATCGCATTTCCGTACCTGTTGTTTTTTAGCACAATGTTTCGTTCAAAGCATGACAACCATACTATGCGCTACGCGCTCATGATGTAAAACGCGTTTTGTGGAATCCCCGCGCTGAGCGGATTCCCACAAAACGCATTGTCCTAACCTATGTGTGTAGCGCCATAGAGTTCATACCTTGCTTAGGTGCAAGACCTGAGATAGGGGTGTCTACTATTCCTGGAGAGTGTCTGCTGCCTGCAAGGCTTCTGTTTCAGAGTAGGCCAACTGATGCGTCTGCAATTGTCTGAAATCAAACTGGGTAGAGGGCTGTTGGGCGGCGATCGCCTGCCCCACCAAAACGACAACGGCTGACACCACAATTGGCACCACAAAACTCACCAGCAGATCACCCCCAAAGGGAATATTCAGCCAGGGCGTGAAGTCTGCTTTTGGGAAAAACAGGGCACCTGCAACAATCCCCAAAATTGAACTCCAGACCGCCATTGCTCCTGTAATCCGACGGGAATACAGACCAAACAGCACCGGGAACAACGCCCCGGCACACACTAGGTCTGCCAGCAAAAACAGGTACAGCACATCGTAGCCCTGTGCTGCCACTAGGATGGCTGGTATCCCCGCTGCCACCGTCAGCATACGGGATGCCTTGAGCACACCGCTAGTCTGCATTTGGGGAAACAACCGCAGCAGGTCGATGGTGAACAGGCTGGCGATGCCATTCAGCAACGAAGAGAGCGTGCTCATGACGAGGGCCAGTGCCAGCACCAGCACTAGCAGTGTAAACCACAGGGGCAGTGTCAATTCTTGCAGCAACGAAAAAAAAGCGCGATCGTCGTTAAAGCCAAAGTGAGCTGCCAACAGCCCCAGACCTCCTGCGATCAACAGGATTGGTGGGATGATCAGGGCAGACCCACCAAAGGCACGCTGTACGGTTTTGTCGTTGCGGCAAGCGTAGATGCGTTGCCAGTTGCCCTGGTTAAACATCTCAGCAGCCAAAATTGCAATGACCAGCGTGGCGCCAAACTTGATGCCAGGTAGGGAACTGAAGGACAGCAGCTCAGGACTATGCAAACGCACAGGGGCCATCGCCGCCTCCCAGCCGCCCAACATCAACACCGCTACTCCAAAACACACCAATAACAGGGGCACCATCACCACAAATTGGATGGTATCTGTAAAGATAGTTGTCCCTAATCCACCGTAGGCGGTGTAGATAAAGGTTGCAGTGATAACGACTAGGGCTGTCCACCCGAGGGGAACTTCTGCCGTAATTTGCAGCGCCTTGGCGATCGCCGTCAGTTCTGCGGTCAGATAGGTGAACATATAGAACAAAATGATCGCCAGAACCAGCACATACATGGCATTGCCAAAGCGATACAGCACAAACTCATTCAACGAGTGCCCCATCGGCATCAGGTGGCGAATGCGGGGACCAATCCACATAAAGGCAAAGATGGGGGCAGCAGAAGCCAGGCAGTAGCCCACAATGCCTGCCACGCCACTGGTGGCCCCGACTTGGGGTGGGCTGAACAGGATCCAGATGCCCATGGCAGAAGTCACAATTGTTGCGAAAGACATGGCGGTGCCAAATCGATTGCGGCTGACCATGTATTCTTCCAAGTTGATGGTTTGGCGGCTGGCGTGGATCAGCCCCAGCATCGCAAACACTCCCGCAGTCACTAGTGTGACTAGAAGTGCGATCGCTCCTGTAGACATAAATACCCCTCCTGAACTTCAGCAGGCATGACTAGCGAGGGCGCGATTTTCGAGGGCGCTCCTGCAACCATGCCGATCGTGGTGGGGCTAGAGGCAGTGGTGAGATGAAAATTCCTGAACTTGGGCGATCGCCCCCATCCGTGACAATCTGGCAAAGCGTCCACCAGGTTTACCGGCGAGCCGACTGGCAAGAGTACTGGCAGTTCGCTATGCAAGACGTCCATCTGGCCAGAGTTCACCGCCCGTTGAGGGGCAGGGAATTTTGGCTAGATGAACGATTCACGATACGCAATCAGTAATTGCGCTAAATGCATGGGCGATCGCTCGTCGTTTTGGTCTAGAACCTCAAGCAACGCTTCCCTCCGCTGGTATGACCCAGACTCAGGTTCCAAGGGTGTAATCTCAGCCCGAACTACTCGGGCACCCCTAGCTTGCGATTAATCCTACCACTCCTGAGCGAATATCGCAGCAATTTTCAGGGTGAAAATCAGCCATGGCTGATTTAGCCAATGATGTTTTGCGTGAGGGGGGCACTCCGTGCCCCCCTCACGCAAAACATCAAACTCATATTTGGCTTAAGTATTTGGCTTAAGCATTTGGCTTAAGCAACGCCGAAAATCAAACATGGAAGTTGCGTATCTGCCCTACGCACAACTTCTGCGTCACAACTTCCGCGCCCAGCGCAGCTCATCACCAGAATTGTCTCGCCTCAGGCTTGTCTGTATCAAACAATACAGTTAAGTAGCCCAACATCGTTTCTCGATCGCGTGTCACAAACTGGCGAAAATCCTGTATCTCCTAGTGTGCAAAGCTTCAGATTTTGGCTTCAATTTAACATAATGTAAATAACGGCAATATTTTTTAAGCACAGGCACACTATGGCAGGACTATTTGGTTTGTTCCGTAAAAAGAATAATAATGTAAGCGAAACGACAGACACCAAGGGAAGCAACTCCAAAGCCTATTTCCTGGACCCCGATGATGCCAAGACCCTCGGCGACATTGAATATATGCGCTCTGCGAAAACCGTAAAGCGCACCTTTCCTAGGACGGCCACCAATGGTGGTGAGTTTGAGCAGGTGAAGCGAATTTCTGCAATGGATATGCAATCTGTGTCAGGCATGAACAACGTGGGCAATGCCGCTAGCAGCAATGGAACCTTATCTGACGCCACCAAGGCTAGAAATGAAGAAGTCGAAAACCGTCGGCGCACTGATTCCAGCATGGATATGTTCCGGAATATGGCGCGGGATATCAAGAAGCGTTAGGGACTGGCGTGATCGTCAAATCCCCCTGATACCTGATACGTTATGGCGATCGCCTAGCGCATCCTACGGCGGGGATGGGATTCAATTGCCAAGCTCTGAGAGCGATCGCCAGGACATCTATACTCAGGACATCTATACTCCAGATTGCTATGAGTCTACAGGTCTACGGAATTCCTAACTGCGGCACATGTAAAAAGGCGTTCACTTGGCTCCAAGCGAATGGGATTGACTACGAGTTCATTGATACCAAGCAAAATCCTCCCACGAAAACCATGATTCAGTCTTGGGTTAAAGCACTCGGCGCGCAACCCATGCGCAATACCTCAGGGCAGTCCTACCGGGCGTTGGGAGAAGAACGGGCGACCTGGAGCGATGACCAGTGGGTCGAAGCCTTTACCAGAGATGCCATGCTGCTCAAACGCCCCCTGTTTGTGAAGGATGGTGAAGCTGTCATGGTGGGGTTCAAGGACAGCGATGCTGTGATTCGTGCAAAGCTGGGCCTTTAGGCAACCTGTAAACTTTAGGTAATCTGCAAGCCAGATCTGCGGCACTGCCTAATCTGTTCATCATTGTTAGGGGAGGGATGCACTCTAGGCACCCCTCCCTTAACAATGATGGGTTAAATCAGCGACTCCCCAATAAAGAAGCTCAATGCACCAAATCTGGAAAGACCTGCTGTACAGCAGGGTGTACGAGTCGATGATTGTGAACATTTAAGCCCTTGGCCAGGGACTCATCCATTTCCAGCGCTTGCAGGCCATGGTTTGCCAGCTTGAGGGTATAGGGCAATGTACTGTTATTGAGCGCTTGCGTTGCGGTCCAGGGGACGGCTCCTGGCATATTGGGAACGCCAAAGTGAACGATGCCATGCTCCACGTAGGTGGGATGACTGTGGGAAGTCGGACGCAGGGTTTCGATACACCCCCCTTGGTCTACTGCTACATCGACAATCACAGAGCCGGGGCGCATCTTCTGGACTAGGGAGGTAGATACGAGAATGGGTGCCCGCCGACCGGGAACGAGCACTGCACCAATCAACAGGTCGGCGGTGGGAACTTCTTCCTCGATTTTTGCAGTGCTACTGTAGAGCAATTCAACCCGTGAACCAAACAGCGTTTCTAGATAGGCGAGTCGCTCGACGTTAATGTCAAAAATTTGCACACGGGCACCCATGCCAACGGCGATCCGGGCTGCTTCCGTGCCGACTGCGCCTCCGCCCAGAATCACCACCTTTGCTGGGCTGACTCCAGGAACCCCTCCCAGCAGCACACCGCGTCCCCCCTGTTGTTTTTCTAAGTAACGAGCACCAAACTGGACGGCAAGGCGCCCCGCAATAATACTCATGGGGGCGAGCAGGGGTAGCGAACGGTTGGGGAGTTCGACAGTCTCGTAGGCGATCGCGGTCACTCCTGCCTGCATCAGTTGTTCCGTTAACTCGCGAGTCGCAGCGAGGTGCAGGTAGGTAAACAGCAGTTGCCCCTTCTGCATGTAGGCATACTCAGGCGGGAGGGGCTCTTTCACCTTCACCACCATGGCTTTACTCCAAGCAGCTGCCGCATTAGGAACAATTTTTCCACCCGCCTGGAGGTAGTCGTCATCCGTAAAACCAGACCCCATGCCTGCCTGAGTTTCTACGAAGACGGTATGACCTGCATCGCTGAGCACCCGGACACTGGTAGGACTTAAGCCGACCCGAAATTCCTGGTCTTTAATTTCCTTAGGGACGCCGATTTCCATAGTTGACCTCAATCGTTAGGTCTTAACATAATCAATATTTCTAGATTAATTCCGTCATCTGAGTTGCCCCATCGCCCAACTGGCTGAGGCTTTTCCTGACTAGGCATGGAAAAGCGAGCGATCGCATCTTGGATGGTAGACGCCTGACGGTATGATGCCTTTTATCCAGAATTCACGTTACACTATGAGGGAAGTTGTGAAGTTTTGTAACAGGGATTGATTGCGCCGATGTCTCAAACACCTCAGCCGACCCTTTCTCCCAAGCCTAACACTCCCAAGTTTGGGTTCAATGACTATGCAGAACGCCTCAATGGTCGGGCGGCCATGATTGGCTTTGTGCTGACTTTGGCGATCGAATATTTTACGGGTCAGGGGTTGCTCTCCTGGTTGGGTCTGGCCTAGAGCATATCCTGAGAAAAGACGAACCGTAAACTGAAAGCCATCAACTAAAAGCTATCAACTGAAAGCTATAAATTGAAAGAAAGTTGGGAGTTTCTGCGATCGCCCAACGTTCTCTCGCTAGTCTGGGGAAACGTATGCCAATCCTCAGTCTGTTTTGCTGTTCACCCTGGAGACTATCGTCATGATTGTCGAATCTCCCAACCTAGCTCCTACTCTGCTCAAGATTGGTGAGGTGGCCTCCCGCAGCGGACTCTCTGTGAAGACCATTCGCTACTATGAAGAAATTGGTCTGCTGACGCCAACAGTCGAGCGCTCTGAGACGGGCTATCGGTTGTTCACTCCCCAGGTGTTGACACGGCTCGCCTTTATTCGGCGATCGCAGTCTCTCGGATTAAGCCTGAGCGAAATCCAACACATTCTTCAGGTTCACGACCAGGGCCACTTACCTTGTGCCGAAGTGCGCCTGCACCTACAGGCTAAAATTGATGGCCTAGCCCGGCAGATCGCCAGTTTAGAAGCGCTTAAGGACGATCTGCAAGCAGTGCTATCTAGCTGGCAGGACTTTTCCCAGGAAGACCTGCAAACTGAAAGAATGGGCGCCCAGTCTGGTTTGATTTGCCCGAATTTGCAAAAGGAATTAGCCTAGTACGCCAGGGCGGCAATTGGCCCGCTATTCTTTGGGTAGGGTATTCCTTTTGGGATAGGGAATTTCACCCACAAGATAAAGGGCCAACTTCACCTCAGCCGACTAACCGTTGCTGCCCCTTTCGTACTTGAATGGAGGAATGTCTCTAGGCTAATTTCTGATGACCCGTCGTAAAGCTGGCACTGCCCGTTGGATCCCGTTGCTCGACAAAACGATGGCGGTCATTGCCCTCCTGAACCTCGTGCTGGTGTTGCTCGACCTCAGTTATTTTCCCCTGCGCGATCAGTATTTACGCCTGTTTCCAGAATTTACCATCTGGTATGGCGAACGATTTAAGGGCATTGAACCCCATCGAGATACAACAGCTTACCTAGCCAGGGTCGATTCGCTCAAAGCCCTGGGTAGCACCGATTCTCCCCAGGCAAGAGCATTGCTGCTGAGTCTGCGATCGCGCAGTCATCAAATGATTACTGAAAATTCCTTTGCCGCAGCGGGTAAGTCTGGCACGCTAGAACGAATTAAGTGGCGGATGCGCGACCACATGCGGGTGGATTCTTCCAGGGATGCCTTTGAGCAGTTCTGGAGCCGCGACCACTTGCAGCAGGCAGGGTTTGATCAAGAACTGACCTTTTTTGACCAGCAGATTCGACCGCTGATGGAGACCAATTTTTTCCGCGGCATCACCATTCACGGAAAACCAATCGACCGGTTTTGGCAGATCGACATTTGGTTTACGCTACTCTTTGCTGCGGATTTGCTCATCCGCGTGCGCCAATTTAAGCAACGCTTTCGACAGGCCTCCTGGGTGGATGTCCTGTTCTGGCGATGGTATGACCTGTTCCTGCTGCTTCCCTTTTGGCGATGGCTGCGAGTCATTCCTGTCACCTTTCGCCTGAACCAGTCTGGCCTGGTAAACTTGGAGCCTATGCGGACGCGCTTGGTGCATGGACTGGTGGCGAGTTTGGCGACTGAGTTAACTGAGATTGTGCTGGTCAACACGCTGGAGCAAGTGCAGGCTTTAATTGCGCGGGGGCATCTGTCACGCTGGATCCTCAATTCCCAAGCGCACCGTCGCTACATTGACCTGAATGGGGTGGATGAGGTGGAGGCGATCGCCCGTCAGGTGATTACTGTAACCGTCTACCAGGTAATGCCGCAGATCCGGTCTGACCTGGAGGAATTAATTCAATATACGGTGCAGCAGGTCTTACGCCAGTCCCCGATCTACCAAAACTTGGCTCAGTTTCCTGGCGTCAATAATCTGTCTGGACAGCTTACGGAACGTCTGGTGAACGACCTGACGGAGACGACCTACACCGTCCTGACCCAGGCCCTGGAGGATGCGGGCTTGGTGCAGCGAGTGCGGGATTTGCTGCACCAGTTTGGCGACACGTTTATGCGAGAGATCAGTGATGCGCGATCGCTCCAGGAACTCCAGAGCTTGCTGGTGGACCTGATCGACGAGGTCAAGATTAATTACATCCAGCAGGTCTCAGAGCAGGAAATTGAGGTGCTGCGTGAGCAAGCTCAGCGCCTCTACGAAATTACCCAGAGCAGCAAACTGGCAAAACGGTAGGTTAGCCTCACTGGGGCGCAGGCTCACCCGTCACAGGTGGGGCAACCGGGGGGAGCGGCGCAGGTTCTGCTGGGCGTGACTCA
>DVEB01000005.1 GCA_015295905.1 Synechococcales cyanobacterium M55_K2018_004 | reverse complement strand
GACAAACTGCTACTTTACAGACGGATTTCGTATTAAAACATGAAGTCCAGGTCTAATTCGCGTAGGTCGCACTGGAGGAGTGTTCCCCGCGTGCCATCCCAGGTGGCGATCGCCAGGAGATGGGGAGCCAGTGGGGCGATCGCAGTCACATCCGGGGGGCCTGCAATTTGTCCAACGCGTTGACCGTAGGTATTGAGTAACAACATTTGTCCTGCTGCATTGCTCAACAGATATCCCCAGGGCAGGACTGTGATGCGTTCAGGAGCGATGTCCAATCCCCAGCGAAAAACGCGGAAAGGCCTAAGGTCGATGATCACGAGTGCCTGGGGATCTCGCTCATCCAGGGCCACGAGGCGATAGGGGGTAGGGGTCAAGTGGATTTGATGGATCAGCAGCGGCAGCGAAAAATTCCCCAACACATTGCCGCGTCGGGTCAATACGGTAATTGTCGTCTGGCCTTCAAGCTGGGGAGGCGCAAATTGGCGCAGGGCGATCGCCACATTCCTGGAGTCTAGCCCTAGCAGTGCCAACACTCGATTTGCTGCTGCCGGGGCAACTGGGAGGGATTGCTGGGATGCCAAACTGACCGCTGAAGACCGGCCCGGCAGCAGCGCAAAGGTGATTTTAAGGGGAGGAGGCGGATTTTTGCTGGCATCTGGCTGGATCACTGGCGTTGCCGCCATCCAGCGTCCGGCGGGGTCGAGTGCCATCAAGCTGTCTTGCAGCAAGGGTTGGGCAAGCGTCGGCAAGGGCTGTTCTGGTTTTTCTAGCCACGTTGGCAGGTGATAGAGCGTGCGGGGGGCGATCGCAAAATACCCTTGAGGCCGCTGGAGAAATTCATGAATGGGCTCTGTTAGCAATAGGGGAGGTGATGAAGGGGCAACCGCAGCGTCACCCGATTGCGCTTGGGGCGGCGGTTGCTGCCAGGGTTGATACCATGCTCCCTGGGGACCGCCGCAATACACCCCGGCAAGCTCCTGCCTTTGGTCGAGGCTGGGCACAGCCATCAGTGCCCTCACCGGATAGCGCAGCGGCACAGGCTGCTGCGCCCTAAAGCCGACGATCGGCAGCGGCGTCATGGGGATCAGCAACGGCGAGAGCGGTGTCTGGGATGCAACGGCAAGGGTTTCGGTGTCTGCCACCTGACGAATTGCAGCAGCCATTTCTGCGGCAGTGCGGAAGCGGCGAGCTGCCAATTTTTGCAGGGCAGTGGTCAAAATGGGGTGCCAAATGGGGGAGATGGTGTCTGGCAGCTTGAGGGGCGTGTTCAGGTGGGCAGACCTGAGTTCGGTGGGCGTACCTGTGAAGGGGCGATCGCCCGCTAGCAGTTCGTACAACAAAATCCCCACGGCATAGAGGTCAGAAGCACGGGAGTATTGCCCATAAAATCGCTCCGGTGCCATGTAGGCTGGAGAACCCGTGTTGCCGCCAGTTGTTGTTCCTGCCATTTCCTGGGTCAACCGGGCAATGCCAAAATCAGAAATCCTTGCCTTCCAGCCTGTTGCCGTCACATTGAGCAGGATATTCTCTGGTTTGATGTCACAGTGGACGATGCCCTGCTGGTGAGCGTGTTCCAGCCCTGCCAGAATTTGCAGCACGAGGTCAATACTTTGGCAGAGGCTAGGACGGCTCTCCTCGCTCATCAGCCCTCGCAGGGTGCCGCCCTCACAGTAGTCCATCACCAGGTAGCGCCCCGTGGAAGTATGCTCTAGCGCTCGACAGGTGACAATGTTGGGGTGGTGCAAGCTGAGGAGAAATCGCACCTCCCGCAGAAACATGGAGGTGGGAAAGCGCTGATGCTCCAAATTTTTGAGGGCGACCAGTTGCCCACTCTGGCGGTGAACCGCACAGTAAACTCTACCGAACTGTCCCTGCCCAACCAGCCCCAGCACTCGATACTTGGAGCGTCTCAAGTCGTGTTTCAAAGGGCTTTGCACAATAATCGTGGGAAGGATAGCGCCAATCCTGGGGCTGACTCAATGGATCATATAGCAATCCCGGTGGGTTTGGCTCCCCCGCGGGATCAGCCACATAGGTGCTTCAGAATGGCATCATGATCCAGGTTAGTCACCATGGTTTCAGCGGGTTCCAGACGTTTGGGCAAGCCCAAGATAAAGCGGTTGCAGTCGGCTCCCATAGACTCGCAGGTTGTCTGGACGCAGTGCAACTCGCGCCCTGAAATTTGGCTGAAAAAGGCAGCGAGAATTCCCGCTTCCAAGTAACAGACGGGTTGATTCGTCTTAGGGGCCAGGCGGGCAAAGGGAGAGTTCCAGATCTTGACCACAAGAAAGCCGTGATGCTGGTGGGTCTGATCCAGGTCGAGCTTGCCCCAGCCGTGGGTGATCCAGCACTGCTGCAAGGATTGCAGGAAGTCTACCATGGGCAGATCGGACAGAGAATTGCCATAGTAGTCGGTCAACTCTTCGCTGAAGCGGGTGTAGAAGTTTTTGCCCCACCAGCGCCCGCAGTTAAATAGCACGAGGCGGGATGCCTGTCCCGTTTCTTTGTCAAGGCCAGCATAGATGCCCTGGATCAGGGTTTCGGGGATTGCCAGTAGGCGATCGCCCTGACGGTTTTCCAGCAAGCCCATCTCCAGGTCGCCGCGTACGTAGGCATCGGTGGCGAAGTAGTTACCGGGGATGCGGTTGTTAACGAGCAGGTCTGCGACGGAAATCATAACAAGAGAAGGGGGTAGTAAGGATGGTGGAGTGGTTGGACGGATCGTGCAGTACGACTGGGATCACCAATTCAGGGCGGCAGCCGTGAGTGGTGCTTCTGGGGGAAGCAGGGTTGCCTGAGCCACCTTCAGCATCGGGCGCAAGAGTTCCATCTGTTGAGGACTGAGGGCACAGGCAAGCGTCTCCTCCAGCAGACGGTAGAGGGTGGAGTCGATCGCCTGACTGTTGAAGACCTGGATTGTTTGGCTTAACCAGCCCTGCAACCGACTCTTGACCAGCGTTTCGTCGTTGAGCAGCATTCCCATCGCACAGTGGCGCAATACAAGCAGGGCGTTTTTGATGCTGCGTTCCAGGTTTTCGACCGCTTCGCCAGGCATCTGGGCCACCAGTTGGTCTGCCACGGACTGCATCAGAGTGATTTCGCTGTCGCGCAGGGTGCGATAGGTTTGCAATCGGGCGGGCAGAGAAGTGACGTAGCGCGTCAGTATCCCTAGTTCTTCGGGCTTCAGGTAGCGGTTCTCAGCTTCATTCAGAATCGAATCAAGGTCGGGATGCATAGCTTTAGACAGGTAAACGGGAGGGCAGGAGATGAGCGGAGGCTAGAACAGGTCGGAGAAGTCTTCCAGAGTGAACGTGGTGCTGGAGGCGTTGTCCGTTGCGGGGGGTGAGCCTGGAGTAGGGGCGATCGCTCTACCGTCCCAGTTGACGGCTCCAAAGAACTGACTGACGCTGAGGGTCAGGCTGAGTGGCTCGGTGCTGCCTTGGGCGATCGCCTGTTGATTGGCCTGGCGGACTTGTTGGACGGCAGGCGGGTGCCCGTCCCAGTTGACATTGACAAAGAACTGGCGGGTAGGCTGCTGGAGCCAGTGTTTTTGCGTCGCGGCTCGCGGCTGGGGAATGGCTGGGGATATTGGGCCGTGGCTAGGCTTGTGACCGTTTGGCTCGATCAAGGTAAAGGGACTCATGACTTCATTTCTCCAGAGCGCAGGCGTTTCTCAATGTCGCGGGCGGTTGCGCCTTCATTCATCCAAAAGGCGGCTGCATCAATGCGGTCTTGTCCACCCAGGAGAAACTTGCAGTAAGTCTCACCCATCGAGTAGCACTGGATCTCAATGCAACTGAGTTGCTTTCTGACCAGTTCGGTAAAGAATCCGGCAAACAGGCCAGCGTAGAGGTAGCAAACCGGTTTGCCGACATCACCCAGGGTACGAGCCACTGCCGAGTCGAAGATGTTGATGAACATGAAGCCCTGTTTGCGATCGCCCATGTCCACTTCCCAACGGCCCCAGCCCTGGGAGGTAAACGGCCACCACCAGGTCTCCAGCAAAAACATCAAGTTGGTCTGGCGGATGTTGCGGTCGTACTCTTTCTCGAACCACTTCTCAAAAAAGAAGGCATCTTTTGTTCCCCATTCACAGCCAATGCTATACATGGCCTGGGCGGAAGCACTGCCCACTTCTTCCTCCAGACCTTCGACCAAGCCAATGATGAAGTCTTCGGTGGTCAGCATGTTCTGACTACCGTTCCAGTCGGTAATTGTGCCTTTGTCGGGGTCGAACTGGAAGAAGTCGCGGAAGCCGTAGTGGTTATGCTTTTTGGGATTTTTGGGTTTAGCAGAGTTGGAGATGGCTGACACCATAGGAGGTTCCTGGTTAATCCAAGTGGGCAATTGAGTGAGGTGGAAGATCGGAGGGTTGGCGCGATCGAATGCGTGTGCTGAATTTGTGTTCTCTTAAGAGAAGATGCCCAGGACGTTTGCCTAACTCACAAAGGCGCGGCAAAAAAGATAGAAAACTTCAGAGCGATCGCTGCATATTTCTCACACCTCCGCCCTATGGAAGGCCATGCAAGGGGTAATGAATTCTGATCGCCCCCGGAGGAAATCATGAAAAAGCAACTGTTGAGTCTGGTTTGTGTGGCATCGGTCGTCGGTTTGGGGATGGGGTCTGCTGGCATAGCCGCCGCTCAAGAGGCATCGCCAGCCCAAGTGCTGCCCTCCACCCAGCAAATTACAATTCCCCAAACCACAGGCATTGTCATTCTATTTCCCTCCAATGTCATGGTGGATGCCGGACGGGATGAACCCTACCCGCTTACGGTGCCGCTGGCCCAAGCCATTACCGACACCCAAGGGAATGTGATTGCTCCCCAAAATACGCCCGTGAGTGTCCTGCTGCAACCTCAAGATGGTGGAGTGAAGATTGTGACCCAGTCTTTGCTGATTGGGGGCCGCATTGTGCCCGTTGAGGCTATGAGTCCGTTGATTCCTGGCACAACGATCACGCATCGTCGTGCCAATGATGTGGCCAGGGACAACGGCTCCGTCTGGGGCAGAATGATGGGCAGTGGCTTTGGCTTCATGAGCAACGGCAACCCCGACCAGTTCGACCGGGGGGCAATGCTGGGCAATCTGATCGGCATGGTGAGTGGTATGCGATCGCCCGAAAATACCCGTGTGGTGCAGATCCCCCAAGGGAGTGTTTACGTCCTCTCGTTGCAGACCGCAATTGTTCTTTCGCGGTAATTGCGGAAATGGACAAGGATATGTTGGAGATGGCAGAAAACGAGTATCGATGCGGTGTGTTTCCTTGCGGAGACGGCAAGACCGAGCGGCAGTAGCAGGATGCCACCCTCCAGCCCCCTGGCCTTCCTCAGGGGACCTCGCATCAGTCTCCAGTGTTGCCCTGCCAGATTCCTGGGAACCCGTTGAGTGTCGCTAAGTGCTGCCTCAGCCCAGACCTATCCGCTAGTTGTCTTTGTTGACTCTTTCCTTGACTCTTTTCTCCAGCCATGTGTCCTCTTAGCGTCAGTACCAGCCGTTCTGTTCGTGCCCTAGAACGGGGTGAAGCAAAACTCTGGGTTTTGTTGATCGGTGTGAACCAGTATGCAGATGCACGGCTGCCTCATCTCTCCTACTCGGCGTTGGACTGTCAGGGGTTGGGCGAGGCGATCGCGGCTGCCACTCAGACGTTTCCCCAGAAGTCGGTGGTGATGCACCACGACTTTGCAGCGGGGGGAGAGGGCGTTGGCGGACTGCTGTCGGTGGAGGCGGCGATCGCGGCTACAGGTCGCTTGCCACTGGGGACGCTGGCAAAGTGGCGCAGTGGCTCTGCTCAGGCCCCTACCCTAGCAGCGGTGCGAGCCAGCCTTGAGCACCTGATCGCTGAGGCAAAGCCTCAAGATACGGTGCTGTTCTACTTCTCAGGGCATGGAGTGTTGTCTGAGGAGACGGCTCAGGCTGTTCTCTGCCTGTCAGACACACAACGGCATGATTTGCTGCAGACGGGGCTGGGGGTGCAGGAATTACTCGATCGACTGGGCCAGTGCAAAGCACACCAGCAACTTGTCTGGCTGGATGCCTGTCACAGTGGTGGGATGACTTTGCGTGTGGCCAAGGGCGAGGCAGCCAGCGAACCGCTGCCTAATCCTACTCCCCAGCTTGTGGAACTGCTGCGCCAGCGAGCTGCTCAGAGTAAGGGCTTTTATGCCCTCCTCTCTTGCGACCAAAACCAACAGTCCTGGGAGTTTCCAGAGTTGGGGCACGGAGTGTTCACTTACTTTTTAATGCGGGGGCTGTTGGGCGAGGCGGCAGACGCGCAGGGCGTGATCGAAGTGGACGCGCTCTACAAGTATGTTTACTACCAGACGCTGCACTACATCGATAAGACGAACCAGCAGTTGCGGTTGATTAACCAGCAAAAGCGAGGACGTGGCGAGACGCAACTTCAGCAGGAATACCCGCTGCAAACACCAAAGCGGATTGTGGAAGGCGTGGGTGAGCTAATTCTAGGGGTGCGTCCTGTCCAAGCGGCGGTTAGTCATCCCAGGCGATCGCTTGTGATTGATGGCTGGGGCAGTACGCCGATGAGTCTGAGCCTGAGTCGCCTGTTGCAAAAGCAGGGCGGCTTTGATCTGACCTTCTTCCCTCAGGGCGGCAAAAGCTGGTCAGGCGTGCGGCAAGCGATCCAGTCCTGCTTGCTGTCGGAGCCAGCCGCTAGCCGGCCTGAAGACGCCGTTGCCACGGGTGGCGCGCCTACGGGACCGGGCCTGACAGGACTGCTCTACCTGCGGGGCAAGGTGGACCAGTCGGAGACTGGGGAGGCATTGCTGCTGCTGAAGGATGACGTACAGATCAGCCGCTCTTGGTTGCGGCAAGTCCTGCGGCGATCGCCCCTGACCCACCAAATCGTCATCCTCGACTGTCCTGGAGCGACGAACCTAGGCGAATGGATTGACGACCTGCAAACTGACCCCAGCCGGGGACAATGCTTGATGGCGGTGGCCTCACCCGTGGATGACCCAGAACGCTTCACCCAAATTCTGGTGCGATCGCTTGAAACCAGCGACCCCCAGGCCGGCCTCTCTGCCGCTGGCTGGATTGCCCAACTGCAAAGTGAATTAGCTGATACAGGCATGGCTCTCCACGTCTGGCTCTCTGGCACGCAAGGGGTGATCGAAATCCTGCCGGGGCAGTCCACCCCTCAAACGGCCAGGCCAGCCGACAATTTCGACCTGGGCCTATGCCCCTACCTGGGCTTACAAGCCTTCAGTGAAGAGGATGCTCCCTTTTTCTTTGGGCGGGAAAGCCTCACCCGTCAACTGGTGAATGCGCTACGGCAAGCCTCCTTCCTGGCAGTTGTGGGAGCGTCGGGGAGTGGCAAATCGTCTGTGGTGCAGGCGGGGTTGGTGGCGCAGTTACGGCAGGGACGGGCACTGCCAGGCAGCGATCGCTGGTGGATCCGTAGTCTGCGTCCGGGCGATCGCCCCCTAGACGCCCTAGCAAAACGACTGGTAGACCCTGGTACTGCCAAGGAACAAATGCTGCAACAGATGCAGATCGAAGGCCTGTTACATCTAGGCGCGGAAGGGTTTGTGCAGTGGTTGCGATCGCGTCCCGAACCCATGATCCTTTTAGTGGTTGACCAGTTTGAAGAACTCTTTACCCTAGCCACCCCCACCGATCGACAGCAATTTCTTGACCTAGTGCTGGCGGGGGTGGAGTTTGCCGGCGATCGCTTCAAACTCGTCCTCACCCTGCGCACAGACTTCATGGCTCCCTGTCTGGAACTGCCCCAGCTTGCAGAACGACTGCAACAAGCTAGCATCCTGGTTCCCCCCCATCTGAGTACAGCAGACTATCGCCAGATCATCACCCAACCCGCAGAAAAGGTGGGCCTCAGAGTAGACCCCGAACTGGTGGAGGTGTTGCTGCAAGAACTCAATCATGGCGCTGGTGATCTGCCCCTGCTGGAATTTGTGCTGGAACAGGTTTGGCAACACCGCACCCCTGGCGAATTGACACTCAGCGTCTACCAACAACAGATCGGCGGTCTCAAAGGGGCGTTAGAGCGCAAAGCCCAAGCCGTGTACGACAGCCTCGACCCGGCAGCCCAGGCTTGCGCCCGCTGGATCTTTCTCTCCCTCACCCAACTTGGGGATGGCACCGAAGACACCCGCCGCCGCATCCTCAAGTCTGATCTGGTTGTCAAAAAATTCCCCGCTGCATTGGTCGAACGCACCCTCCAGGCATTGGTCGCCGCCAAGCTCGTTGTCATCAACACCGAAACTCCCCCGCCTGCCTCCCAGGACACCCCAGCCCCAACTCCCCACCACGCC
>DVEB01000272.1 GCA_015295905.1 Synechococcales cyanobacterium M55_K2018_004 | reverse complement strand
GAACTCTTGCTTTTCCGGGCGCGACGCGCCCGGAAAAGCAAGAGTTTCAGCGTATCCCGAATTCACGTGATGTAATAGTTTGTCCTGTCAAACAGACAGGCCAGATTCAGCAATTCTCAGTCCGAAAATTAGAA
Source organism: Synechococcales cyanobacterium M55_K2018_004 (assembly GCA_015295905.1). Lineage (GTDB taxonomy): Bacteria > Cyanobacteriota > Cyanobacteriia > Elainellales > Elainellaceae > DVEB01. The sequence continues at coordinate 8,216 of DVEB01000272.1, read as the reverse complement.
ATGGGATGTTTGCACCCTGCGGGTACAAACATCCCATTTCTAGGGTGGTTTTCGCCTGCCCCTTAACCGCGGGACATCGAATTGACGTTAAAACCGTAGAATTTCTTGGGTGTAGTCTGCTGGGCTGGGAACAATTTCCCAGACAATGCCTTCGTTGGGGGCGATCGCCACTTCCACAAACAAAACATCAGTGGCAGTGGTTGCTCGGTCTTCGTTGCCTGCAAAGGGTTGCAGGTCTTCGCTGAGGAGGCGTAGGACAAACCCACCAGGGATGCGCCCACCAGGCGTCAGGGGGCGGAGTTCAAACCGCCAAGTGCGTCCCTCTGCTCGGTCAATCGGAAGGATGCAGAGTTCGTAGGGCTGGCCGGCGATCGCCAGTTCCTTCGTCAGGCCCACTGATTCGTTGCCCGCCACATCGCTGCGTGCCCCCACCGTCGTGGGTTGAAAGGTCATCTGCCGCCAGCCAAAGACTTGCGCTAAGTTTTCTCCACTGGCCTGTAGCCATTGCAACACCGAACGCTGGGCTGGCAGGCCTTGTCGCCGATCAACAACCTGCTGTCGCCAGCCGTCGTGCTGCATCAACCCCGCCCACAGTTCAAAGGGAAGTTCCAACCGGGGAGTCAGCAGATGGGGAGAGGCAAGGCGCTGGATCAGAGCTTCAGCTTGGGGGATGGAGAGCGGCGGAATTGCCCTCACGTCCGCCCGGGTCACTTCAGTGGGAGCTAGTTCGCGTGCCACCCAAAGAACATTGAGGTCGGCAATCAGGTCAGTGTTCTCGATGCTGTAGGTGCGATCGCCCAAGTCTAGCCTGCCCACGGCTTTGACCTGACGGTGGGTGACAAATCCGGCCAAGCGCACCCATCCCTCATCTACATTGATTTGCACAGGCAAGTAATCATCGGCAACCCAGGCAGGAATATCCACCCATTCTTGCGGGATGCGAGTTTCTTCCAGGTCAATCGTTTCTGTGGGCAGCAAAACCCAACGGCATTCTCCCACGGTTAGGGCTGACCCGTTCACCAGTTCCCAGCGACTGGCGGTTGCCCTGCCAAAGGTGGGGTGTGCCGCCGGGAAGTGGTCTTCCCGCAGCCAGGACAGCACCGTTTCTAAACACACCTGGTTGAGGTAAGCATTCCACTGGCTACAGGGAGTGGCAAAGCGGCGGGACTGTTGCCAGCAATGGGACTGGAGCGCCGGGTCAATGGCAAGCGTCGTTTGAGTGGGGTCGAAGAGGGTGGAATTGTAGGTCATGGTGAGAGGGAGGTGGAGGGGTGGAGGAATGGAGAGATGAGGGTTTTCAAATCAGCAATCCTCACTAAAATGACTCGTCAGCCACTCTTCGAGAGCATTGCTGGTATGACTCAGTATGTCGGAGGTGGGGGAAATATGCAGCGTTTCTTTGACCCAGTGGGCTAAGGTGCGCAACAGGTGTTCTCGGGCGCGGGTAAGGCGGCGCGAGATGGTGTATTGCTTGGTGTTGAGGGCGGCTGCCATCTGTTGCTGGGTGCAGCGATCGCGGTAGTACAGTTCCAAAATCGTGCGCGATTCATCATCGAGGTTGGCGATCGCCTGTTGTAATAACTCGCTGACCTGAGCGTGTTGTGTTTGCCGGGTCTGGAACTCTTCGTCAGAGATCAACGCTTGCAACAACGAGGGCTGGGTTTGGTCGGGCAAACTATCGAGAAATTCGCCCGCCTCTTCGCCGCTGCGGGGGGCGTTGATCGAAACGTGGCTAGGGTAAAGGTAGGCGCGAGCGGCTCTGGCACAGATGGTGAGCCACTTTTCTAGTTCCTCTGGGGAAACGGATGCTCCATTGGCAGTGGCCCGATACTGCTGGGCGATCGCCTGCCAAACCTGTGGTTCTGGCTTTGCGAGCTGGCGTGTGGCAGTGGCCTGCTGTGGCACGTAGAGGGTTTTGAAGGTTGTCCAGGCGAGTATGTAGGACTGCGCGGTCTGAGACGGCAGACCCACACTTTGGAGCGCTTCGAGCAGACGCTTCTGGCTAATTTTTCGCAGCAGTGCCCAATCGGTGCAGATATCAATCTCCTGTCGCTGCCGCAGTCCTTCCCGGATCAGACTGTGGCAGGTGGCACTGGCATAGGACTTGAAGCGAAAGCCCTGCTGCGAGTCGAAGCCCTTGAGAATTTTGTCGAGTTGAGCGATCGCCATCTGAAAGCAATCCGCCAGGGTGTATTGGGTGCTGGCAAAGTGGAGCGTGGTCTTTTGGGCCGCCCAGTAGCAGGGTTCTTGTACGTAAGCCGCCAAGTGTTGTCGTGCCAGGCCAGCCGGTTGAGTTTGCCAAGACTTGTGCCAATAGAGCGCCCAATAGTTTTCCGACGCTTTCGCCGCTCCCGCCTGCTCTGACGATCGCTGCATACTACGCTGCAACCGCACATCTACAAGCCAACCGGCAAAGCGATCGGCCTCAAATTGTAAAAAGCTGGAGAAATGGTCAGCGATCGCCTGTCGGGGCCGCATATAGATACCTCTCAAGAAACTGACAATGTTTGGGCTTGTGAGCAGACAAGGGGGCGGCTGAGCAGACCGGAGCGATCGCCTCTGTCTGCTGGGATGCTGCTCACGTAGATGCTACTCAGAAAAATCTCAAAAAAATTTTCCCATCCCCTGCATAAACTACGTGCCCCAATCCTATTGACCGAGTGTGAGGGCAACACCCCCTCGAAACAACCACCTCAATCTAAACTCTACGGAGAAACATCATGAACTTCCGCAAACTCTCTGGCGCTCTGCTAGCTGCAACCACCGTTTTCACCAGCACCCTGCCCGCTGAAGCGAATCCCTTCCAGCTTAGCCCTGCCATCTTTGACGCGGCCCCCTCAACCACGACTCCCGCCACGGTAGGCAATACAGGAAATGCGATCGCCCCTGCCGCAACGCAGCAACCCAGCCACCCCGCTGCCCCCGCCAGCCAAGTAGGCAACTCAGAAATTCAAGGGCTGGGCGACCACCAATCCTGGATTGACACCGGCGTGCTCGCCAATGACCCCCGCGCCATGTGTAGCGACGTTGGCCTAGGCAACAACACCCGCTCGAGCAGTTCCCGCGTTGCCGCCAGCAGCTCCACCAGTAACCGCTCGTCGGAATCTCGCACACATAATGACCAAGGCGGCGGTGGCTTCAACGTCTTCGGGATTGTGGGCGCCAACGGGAGCGGCGGCAGCCAGGGCAGCCAGAGCCGCAGTGCCAGCAGCAATGCTGAGTCGGAGCGGACTCAGTCCAGCAGCAGCAGTTCTTCAACCGTGGTAGTGGGCCGTAACTGCGATGCATTTGTGGATGCTGCGGCTCGTCGCGATATGAACTACCAAGACAACCTCACCCAGCGCTACCGCATCCGGGTTGAGCGGCGGGGTCAGCAGGTCGATACATTGCTAACCGATCGATAGGTCACTAATCAATCGGTAACCAATCGCTAGGAGGTCATCCCTCCGGCCCATCACCCCCCGGTGACATCGGTGACATCAATCAGCCCCCCGGTGTTTTGCAGACACCGGGGGGCTTCTATAGAGCTTGGGGGATCGGCCAGAATGGGGCACAAGGATGGCTCCCCTGTCCTAACCAACTCGGTGGTGGCTCTCGATTGCGTTAGGCTGAAGCCAGGACATTTCTCGGATTCAGCGAGCGCACGTCTATGGCAACTATCTGTGTATCAAAGGAGTTATTGCGTGAGCACATTGCTCATCGCATTCACCACGCCCAGGACGAAGCCTATCGGCGCGGAAAGCAAGAGGGATGGCAGGAAGGCCAACGGTCGGGAGCCACAGAAATTCTAGTCACAGTTCTGAAATTGCGGCTAGGGACACTGCCATCTCGGTTGGAATCGGAAGTGCGATCGCTCTCGTTTGAACAGTCACAGAACATGGCGATCGCCCTGCCTCAAATCAAAACGATTCAAGACCTAGAAGCATGGTTGCAGCGGGGGTAAGGGGAATAACGCTAGCCGCACCCAAGCAAACCTCAGCGGCGCCCATTTTTTTGCACCGAGGGCTTGACCCGTCTAACACGAATTTGACGACGCCTGCGGCGAGGTTTGCGGGGGTGATTCTGCTGTTGCATCGCTTCCCCTACCACAACATTGAGCTGATCGCCGATCAGCATCACCAGAGAACTGAGGTAGAGCCAGAGGAGTAAGACAATCACCGTCCCGATCGCCCCATAGGAGACGCGATAATTACCAAAATGCGTGACGTAAAGGCGAAACAGGTTCGAAATCAGTGCCCAGGCGATCGCTGCTAACAACGCTCCCGGATACAGAGGCTTCCCAGGCTGCCAACGGCTGGGGCCAAAGCGATAAATGAATGCAAAATTGATCGAAATAATCATCAGTGCTAAAGGAAAACTGAGATGACTCCACAGCGTTAACAGTCCTAGGCGCAACACTTCACTTTGATGAGCCAATGTATGCACTGCCATATCTCCAATAAAAATAGCGGTGATGGCAATAATCAATAATGACAATGATCCCAGTGTTAACCCTAAGGAGACAATTTTTGCTTTCCAGAAGGGACGTACTTCAGAATGGGGAATGCGATGGATCTGATCCAGGGCCACCATCGCCGCGCTGAGGGCACCAGAAGAAGCCCAAAGAGCGATCGCAAAACTCAAAGAAAACAGGCCCCGCTCCCGTCCCGTACTCAGTTCGGTGGCAAATTCCTGGATTAAATTCACCACATCATCGGGCGCAATCTGGATTAGCTGATCCGTTAAGATCTGAAACGAATCGCGCAGGGGACTGAAGATCCCGATCGCTGTCAGCACCGCCAACACTGCAGGAAATAGAGCCAGCATAGAGTTAAAGGCCATCTCCGCAGCCAGCCCAGGGAGCCGCTGTCGCGCCGCACGCGCCACAGTCCGCCGAATGGTCTTCGGGGTCAGGTGTCGCCAGAAGCGGAAAAAGGGCGGAGCAGCCATGCCGTATGGGGGTGAGGATTGATCCTGACCCAATGTGCCAAATTTTGCGGAACTTTGCCAGGGGAGGGAGGAAAGCCTATCGTTTTCGCGTGTTTCCTTCATGCGTTATGGCGCTAGGCGCTCATGATGTAAAACGTGTTTTGCAGAAACCCCGCTGCGCAAGGTTTCTCACAGAACGCGTTGCCCTAACCTATACCCGTAGCGCTATACCAGGGGATAGGCGATGAGGGCGGCTCGGCACCCAGAGAATAGCCTAAGTCGTTCCCTGCTTTTTCAGAAGGCATTTGCCTTGCCCTTAGGAAGCATCCCTTTCCGCAGATTCCTGCCCCCATGCTTTAACCCCGTGCAGCTATTTCTATAGTCTAACGACTGCCAACCGGCTGACTGGCTTCATAGACTGAAGGAGAACTGCTAAAGCATGACATTGAGCTATGAAGCATACTTTCTTAGTCGCATCTGGTCTGCTGTTTTCTACTCTGCTTCCCTTCACTGCATCGGCACAAGTCATCGGAAAGACTGACAGAACACAGGCGCAAATCTGTCGGCAAGATTCGCCATATGACTTGGACGGTTACATCATTGGGCGAGATCACGGTTCCCGCGTCAATGTGCGGGCCGGTGCTAGAACCCAGCATCCAGTTCGATATCAAGCACTGGTTGGAGACAATTTGGAGACAATATTGATGATGCCTTGGAGAGAAGAGTTGCTGTAGATGGTTACTGCTGGTTTAAGGTGCGCTTGACTCGTTCAAGAGTTGTGGGCTGGGTCAGGAGTGATTTCGTTGAGCTAATGTTCGCTCTTGATTAAGGACAATCCCGTTTGTGGGAAAGTTCCATTTTTCACCTATCGCGTTACATCAAACACTGTTCCAGTCGCTTAACCCAAGCTGAGGTTATTACTATCGTTATGCAGACACCCTCAGTGGATGAGTTTTGCAACTTGCTGTAGATACAGAGGTGTGCAAAGCCCAGGGTGCATATCGCGTTTGCCCTCTCCCCAAAGCCCTCTCCCAAGCTGGGAGAGGGCTTTGAAATGCTCGCCTCCCCTTCTCCCAAGTTGGGAGAAGGGGCTGGGGGATGAGGGTCTGCAAAGGTGACATGCTCTCAAAGCACACCTCTATGCCTTCTTCAACCAGCTAAACATGGCCCGCAGATCCTTACCCACCTCTTCAATGGGGTGTTCGGCTTCGCGGCGGCGCATGGCGGTGAAGCCCGGTTTACCTGCCTGATTTTCCAGCACGAATTCGCGGGCAAACTGTCCGGTTTGAATTTCGTTGAGGATCTTTTTCATCTCGGCGCGGGTGGCATCGGTGACAATGCGGGGACCACGGGTGAGGTCGCCGTATTCTGCCGTGTTGGAGATGCTGTCGCGCATTTTGGCAAGTCCCCCTTCCACGATCAGGTCCACAATTAATTTCACTTCGTGAAGGCACTCAAAGTAGGCCAATTCAGGCTGATAGCCCGCCTCCACTAGGGTCTCAAACCCAGCTTTGATCAGGGCGCTGAGGCCGCCGCAGAGCACCACCTGTTCACCAAATAGGTCTGTCTCGGTCTCTTCGCGGAAGGTGGTCTCTAGGATGCCAGCGCGAGTGCCACCAATACCTTTTGCGTAGGCCATGGCGCGATCGCGGGCATGACCTGAAGCGTCTTGATAGATAGCAAACAAACAGGGGACTCCTTCGCCCTGCTCGTAGGTGCGGCGTACCAAGTGTCCGGGGCCTTTGGGGGCCACCATGACCACATCCACATCGGCGGGGGGAACAATCTGGGCGAAGTGGATGTTGAAACCGTGGGCAAACAGCAGCACTTTACCGGGTTTCAGGTTGGGTGCGATCTCTTCTTGGTAAACAATCTTTTGCACTTCATCGGGCAGCAGGATCATGATTAAGTCTGCCGCTGCCGCTGCCGCTGAAACGGACTCGACAGTCAACCCCTCGGCTTCGGCCTTTGCTGCCGATTTGCTCCCAGGATACAGTCCCACAATCACGTCCACACCGCTGTCTTTCAGGTTCAGGGCGTGAGCGTGGCCTTGCGAACCGTAGCCGATGATTGCAACCGTCTTTCCGGTCAATACGTCCAGATTTGCGTCTGAGTCATAGTACATCCGAGCCATAGGGGTGTCTCCATCCAGGAAGCTTCAGAAAATTGCCAAGCATTTGATTCTACCAAACTGAGGGAGCCACGGGGCGGGTACGACTGTTTTGTTTTAGGTTTTGCCCGACCTGTCCAATCACCTCGTACAATGAAGGGTGGTTCCCTCATCTCATGTGTTGCACTCACCATGACTCACGCTACTGATATTTTGACGCTGGCTCGCTGGATGGCTGCGGACTTTAGTAATCAGCAGCAGGCGTTTGATAACCCCCCGCTGTATGCTCACATCCGCGTCTGTATGCGTCCGTTGCCGCTGGAGTTGCTGAATGGCGTGAGTTTTTTGGTGGAGCAGGCGTATGATTTTATGCTGAATGACCCCTATCGGCTGCGGGTACTCAGGATTTTGGAGAAGAGCGATCGCCTCGAAATTGAGAACTACACCGTGAGGGATGAGCAGGCCTTCTACGGGGCCAGTCGCGATCTCGGGAAGCTGAGTCTACTGACGGCAGACCACTTGGAAAAGCTACCCGGCTGCAACATGGTGGTGGAGTGGACAGGCAGCAGCTTTAAGGGCTACGTGGAACCAGGGAAGGCATGCGTAGTCGTGCGGAAGGGAATGACGACGTATCTGGACAGCGAGTTTGAGATCGATGACCAGAAGTTTTTTAGCTGGGATCGAGGCCGCGATCCAGAGACAGATGAACACCTGTGGGGGTCGCTAGCAGGGCCGTTTGAGTTTGTCCGCTGGGCCAGTTTTGCAGATGAAGTGAGAGTGTAAGCGATCGCTTACGACACAGAGGGCGTTGCTTAATCCAAATACGATTTTTTGAGTGAGGGGCGCACTCCATGCGTCCCTCACTCAAAAAAATCATTGGTTAAATCAGCAATGCCCACACAGTGCGATCGCCCGATGAAAGGTTCTCAAACTCAGCAGTCATCGGTCTTTTGAGCTTGGCAGGCATATTGTGCTCAATGAATTGAGCGATAGTGGTATTCAAGCAATGATTGGCTAGGTGGCGGGCGCAGGCAACCCAGCTAATCATCACGAGCTTAGGGCTACCGAATTGAGCGATTAATCAAGTTTTACAGGTAGGTCACGCAGGTAATAGAAGCGATCGCTCCCATCCTCACCCTTCTGCAGGGCTATTTCATTTTGAAGTGAACCCTGATATGGTGTGAGGGACTTATCAGCC
>DVEB01000003.1 GCA_015295905.1 Synechococcales cyanobacterium M55_K2018_004 | reverse complement strand
TTCCGTGCGCGTCGCGCACGGAACAGCAAGGGGTTCAGCCTATCCCGAATTCACGGTAATTACTCTTCTTCAACAGCCTCGCCACCCACAACCACATTGCGGATCCGCAGACTGGGGCCACCGCAACCAACCGGGAGGCCACTCTGTCCCCCTTTGCCGCATCCTCCGGACTCATCCCAGAAGAAGTCATCCCCGATCGCCTCGATGTCTCCTAGTGTCGTAAAGACATTGCCAGAGAGCGTGACATCACGCACTGGTTCGGCCATCTGACCATTACGGATCATCCAGGCTTCGCCAGCAGTGAAGGTAAACATTTCACCATTCGTCATGCCGCCGATCCAGTTGCGAGCATACACGCCTTCCTTAATGCCATCAAACAAGCGATCGACTGGAGTGGTGCCTGGTTCAATCCAGGTGTTCGTCATGCGGACGATGGGCGGGAAGTGGTAGTTTAGGCAACGCGCATTGCCCGTCGCAGCTTCGCCAAGCTTGCCAGCCGTTTCGCGAGAATGTAGCCGTCCTACCAACACCCCGTCTTTGATCAATTGGGTTGTCGTTGCGGGGGTGCCTTCATCATCGTAGGCGTAGCTGCCTCGGTGTCCTTCGGGGGCTGCGCCGTCAAAGATTTGCAGGTCGGGTGAGCCAAATCGTCTGCCCAGCGTCATAACTTCCATCAGGTCGGGGTTTTCGTAGGTCATATCTGCCTCCGAGAGGTGACCGAAGGCTTCATGCACAAACAATCCTGTCAGGATGGGGTCGATCACGACCGTGTAGGTGTTCCCTTTGACCGGTGGCAATGCCAGTGCATCCACTGCTCGCTGGGCAGCACTCCGCACCTGTTCATCCAGATGCTCCAAGTCTTCGTAGGCTTTGCGCGAGCCGGTTGTTTCCCGGCCAGTTTGAACCGTCTCCCCATTGCGAGCCGTTGCGGCAAAGCGCATCTCCATATCCACCCAGGACTGCTCAATTAAAGTGCCTTCAGACGTTGCCAGCAGGATTTTCTGAACACTGTCTCCATAGCGGACGGAGGTAGTGGCAATGCGGTCGTCGATGCTCCGCAAAATTTCGGCGTAGTGACTGCACAGTTCCTTCTTGCGAGTCAGGGGAACGTGGCGGGGGTCAGTGCCCGTCAGCGGTAGGGTGTAGGTTTCTTGCAGGATGGGGATGGGCGCCAGCAGCGTTTCTTCATCACCCACGAGTCGAGCAGCGGCGATCGCCTCTTCAATTCGCTCGGTTAAGCTCGTGATCTTGTTAAAACTGGCAAACCCCCAGCCACCTTTATAACAAGCCCGCACTTGGCCACCGATAGAAAGCCCCTCGCTGAGGGTTTCCACCTTGCCACCGCGCAACAGGATATCCGTCCCCTCAGCCTCTTCCAGGCGGATCGCCAAGTAGTCAACCCGGGAGGCATAACGAGCGATCAAGTCAGTCAGGATGGAACGCGCGTCCGTCAGAATTGAGGGCATAGAGGGCATAGAGACGTACTGGGATGTAGTTGCTTACCATTGTGCAATATTCAGGTTGCAATATCTGGGTTTAGCACTACACGCATAGGTTAGGACCACGTTTTTTGTGGGAACCCCTGCTGCGCGGGGGTTCCCACAAAACGCTTTTACATCCTGAGCGCGGCGCGCCATTCATGCCTTGGGAGAGCGCTTCTCTGTGGGTAAAATGCGACTGTGAGCAGTGGTGTGGCCCTATGAAATTTTTGCTGAGTTTTGCAAATTCGATGAAACGGGCGATCGCCCTCTCCGGTTTCGTGATAGCCCTCAGCGGTGGCCTAGGGTGTGCGGGGGCCAGCGCGGAGACGCGAATCCCAACGGACGACCTACTTTACCTCCAGTTTGAGTTACCCAACCCTCGCTTGCTGCAACCAAACGCGATTCCGGCAGGGAGTGCGATCGCCACCTCCTACCACATTTCACAAACGGGGCTGACCTTACCCAGCCTATGGTGGGTGCAGCAGCAGTTTGGCGGCAAGTTGCTGACCCTGTGGATTGCCTACGACGGCAGTGACGGCACGCCTCCCCGCGTAGAATACGTGGTGAATGAGCAGGTCTGGAGCCTCTATACCTATGTTGAGCGCTACACCTTCGTCAACCAGTTTGGGGGAGCCGCTCGAGAGTTTGGCTACAATGCTCGCATCTTCAATCCCCAGGGAGACCTACTGGCAATCTACGTCTGCGACTTCTCGGCAGGCAGGACGTCCTCTCATTGTGGTGTGTTCTTGCGGAATATCAGTCAGATCGGATTCCAGCAGTTTTAGAGAGTGGCAATTCCATACCGTTATGGCGCTACCCACCTAGGGGCGATCGCCTCCAGCCCCTCCGTTTTTGCTAATTTTATGTGAATTCGGGATAAGCTGAAACTCTTGCTGTGCCGGGTGCGACGTGCCCGGCACAGCAAGGTTTTTTGGACACTGCGCCGGGCGCGGCGCCCCAAAACCCTCTTAACCCGAACTGACATTAATTTTGCAGAAATTCCTCGAAATCATCCTGATGCTCTGTCCCCTACTGAGAAGAGTGGAGTGGTAGATGCACCCTGATTCATTAAACTCCTGGTTTCGCGGCCAGGAGTTTTTTTGTTTTTGAGGGGGATGCAGGACTAGCCTGCCGCGTCTTCAAATTTGTAGCCCACACCAATCACAGTTTTGACAAAGGTGGGGTTAGCGGGGTCGGGTTCAATTTTTTTTCGCAGCCGGGCAATGTGAGTATCCACGACTCGCTCATCGCCAAAGAAATCACTGCCCCACAGCTTCTCAATCAGCTGCGAACGGTTCCAAACGCGACCGGGGTAGCTCATGAAGGTTGAGAGCAGGTCAAATTCCAGGGTGGTCAGGTCGAGCAGTTCGGGGTCATTGGGCGGCAGGGTGCGGTGAGCAAGGCGCTGGTCTACATCCACCGTGAAGTGTTGCGTGTGGTAGGTGCGGCTCTGCCCTCCCTGCCGCAGGGTACGGCGCAGCAGAGCCCGCACTCGTGCCACCAACTCGCGAGGACTGAAGGGCTTCACCAGGTAGTCATCTGCGCCAGTGGAGAGGCCAATGATGCGATCGATTTCTTCTCCCTTGGCCGTCAGCATGAGGATGTAGGGGTCTTTGCTACCGGCCCTCTGGCGAATCTGGGCACAGACCTCGAGGCCATCTAGTTCGGGAATCATCAGGTCCAGAATAATCAGGTCGGGCTGCAATTCCTGAAACAAACGCAGCGCCGTGACCCCATCTCGGCAAGAATGGCAGGTAAATCCCTCCTTTTCTAGGTACAACTGGATTAGTTGAGCAATTTCGGCTTCATCTTCAACGATTAGAATGTCCATTAATCTAGCAGCACTGGCAAGATCGCTTACATTTGTATGATCCAGGGTAACGACGATTGGGGGCAACAGGTCAAGGAGGGTTAGTCCGGTGGAAACCACGTCACATCAGCACTGGCTACAGCATCTCGAGCAGCGATTGCAGGCGCGATCGCCCCGCAGCAGTCAGGTCCAAATTCGCTGTGGGGTGCGGCAGGGCAATTTAGTGGTGGTGGGCCAGCACGCGCCCGATGTGATGCCTGACCCCCAGGAGACAATCGAACAGTTAGTCCAGCAGGTGCGGCAAGAGCAGGACAAGATTCGATGGGAGACCCTGAAGCGGGCTGACGCGCGGCAGGTGATGATCGTCCTGCGCATCATGGGAGAGTCGAAGCCCTACCGCATGCACACGCTGTCTCTGCGACCGAAGCCTGCGGCCTCTAGTGCGAGGGGGCTGGCCACAGTCGGTGCTGGCCTGACGGCAACAGCGTCGGGCGACACCGGGGGGGCGTGTGACACGGGAGGAGCGATCGCCCTCGCCGCTCCCAGCGCCCCTACAGGCGAGGAAGCAGAACTCAGCCTCTCGAAGCAGTGGGTTGATGCCTTCCTATCTGACTCCCAGGCTTATGCTGAGCAACACCAAGCGGCGCAGGCGGCACTCGTGCCGGCCTGGATGAAACCGTGGCGATCGCGCCTTAGCAGCCCAGCCGGGATGGTGGCGATGGCGGCGGCGGTGACGCTGTTGGCGGGTGGCCTCTATATGCTGACCCGCCCCTGCGTGATTGGCGGCTGCCAACCGCTAGAAACCGCCCAGGCAGAGGCTCAGACGGCGCTGCAAACCATCCAGAAGCCGCAGTCGGCCCAGCAGGTTGTGGATGCCTACGGGCAACTCGTCGAAGCCAATTACCTGCTGAGCACCATTCCCTCCTGGTCGTCCTACTACCCGCAGGCGCAGGGCTTGATGCAGTCCTACGAAGGGCAGGCGGCAATCCTAGAGAAGGTCGTCAAAGCGCAGCGGTCGGCCTACGCTGCTGCCGTCAAGAGCCAAAACCCACCCCACCCGCTGCCGACTTGGCGCGAGGTGCAGCAACTCTGGCAAGGGGCGATCGCCGAGTTGGAGCAGGTGCCGGCCGACAGTCCTATTCATTCGCTGGCGCAGGCCAAGCAAGCCGAGTACCAACAAAACCTGACGGTGATCAACCGCTTTATTAGCGCAGAGCAACAAGCCCAGGAACGGGTACGGCTGGCACGGGAAGCCGCTAGCGTGGCAGAGGCGCGGGGGGGAGCCGCCAATTCCCTAGAGACCTGGAAAGACACCCAGGCCACTTGGCAGCGGGCTGTGCAACTGTTGCAGCAAGTCCCGCAGAACACCATGGCCTACGGCGAAGCCCAGCAATTACTGGCGCTCTACCAGCCCCGCTTGGTGGCGGCCACTACCCGCCTGCAACAGGAGGAGGTGGCAAACTCGGCCTACACCGAGGCCGTGGATCTGGCCACAAAGGCGCAGCAGTCTGAGCGCGAAAACCAGTGGACGACGGCAGTCGGGCAATGGCGCACAGCGCTGACCCGCATCCAGCAGGTACCCAGCGGTACGTCGCGCTATCCCCAGGCGCAACCCCTGGTCACCACCTACCGCAACGCCCTCAGTCGGGCGCAACAGCGACTGGGCACGGCGGTGGGCATCCAGTCGGCCCGGATCGCCCTAGAGCAGACCTGCGGCACCACGCCCCGCATCTGTACCTATGCCTCGGCAGGAAATGCTGTTCAGGTGCGGCTCACCCCCAGTTATACTGAAGCGGCAGGCGTGGCGATCGCCAAATCTCCCTCGGCGGCAAACCCTGGCGAAAATAGTGCGATGCTGGCCTACATGAACCCGTTGCTACAAGCCCTGGCCTCGGTTGGGGAGCAGGCCAACCTGCCCATCGAGTTGTATAACGCGGATGGCTCTCTGTTTGGCACCTATGCCCCCCAGTTGGATGGATATGTGCCGCTGCGAGCAGACGACCTGACAGCCACGGGCAGCGTGCGCCCGCCCACCAGTCCGTAATCCTGGTTGATGTGGAGTATCCATCACTTCACCGTTAAGAACGGCCAGACTTTGGTGCACAGGGTCTTGGCCCCCTCCAACCGTTTTGGACAGGTTCCCTTAGTGCGGCTAGCCGGGGGGGCACTGGGAGACATCTCTGTGCGTCGGGGGCAGACGAGCGGGTTGTTACAATATCGTTAGGAACACTGTCATTTTCTGGTAGCCTTAGGAATTCATTTTCAACATGCAGCCGACTGATCCCAGTAAATTTACGGAAAAAGCTTGGGAAGCCATTGTCAAGTCACAGGATGTGGCTCGCAGCTATAAACAACAAAACCTGGAGGTCGAGCATGTGGCGATCGCCCTGCTGGATCAGGAAGGCGTGGAAAAAGAGTTTCTCACCAAGGCGGGCATGGATCCCGTCCGTCTGCGGCAACAGTTAGACTCCTTTGCGGCGCGGCAGCCCAAGGTGACCACCAACGACCTCAGCCAGCTATTCCTGGGGCGCGGCCTAGACCTCTATCTCGACAAGGCCGAGGCTGCACGCAAAGTCTTGCAGGATGAGTTCATTGCCGTCGAGCACCTGCTGCTGGCCCTGGCGGAAGAGGAAAGGGTCGGTCGGCGGTTGTTCAAAGCAGCGGGAATTGAGACCAAGCAACTAGAGGCCGCCATTAAGGCCATTCGGGGCAGTCAGCGGGTCACGAGTCAGTCGCCAGAGTCGCAGTATGCCGCCCTGGAAAAGTATGGACGGGACCTGACGGAATTTGCGCGGCAGGGCAAACTTGACCCCGTGATTGGGCGAGATGAAGAGATTCGGCGGGTGATTCAGGTCCTCTCTCGCCGCAGCAAAAACAACCCAGTGCTGATTGGGGAACCGGGGGTGGGCAAGACGGCGATCGCTGAAGGACTAGCCCAACGCATCATCAACGGCGATGTGCCTGAATCTCTCAAAGACCGCCGCTTGATCAGCCTGGACATGGGGTCCCTGATCGCTGGGGCCAAGTATCGGGGAGAGTTTGAGGAACGGCTGCGCGCAGTGCTGCGGGAAGTGACCAACTCCGATGGTCAAATTGTCCTGTTTATTGACGAACTGCATACCGTCGTGGGGGCAGGTTCCTCCTCTGGCACCACCGATGCCAGCAACCTGCTCAAGCCCATGCTGGCCCGCGGCGAACTGCGCTGCATTGGCGCAACAACTCTGGACGAGTATCGCAAGCACATTGAGAAGGATGCGGCTCTGGAGCGGCGCTTCCAGCAGGTCTACATCGGTCAACCCAGCGTAGAAGACACCATCTCCATCCTGCGGGGGCTGAAGGATCGCTACGAGCGACACCACAACGTCACCATCACCGACTCGGCCTTGGTGGCGGCGGCGATGCTGTCAGACCGATACATCAGCGATCGCTTCCTGCCCGACAAGGCGATCGACCTAGTGGACGAAGCCGCCGCCAAGATCAAGATGGAGATCACCTCAAAGCCCACCGACCTGGAGGCGATCGAACGACGCATCCGGCAACTCGAGATGGAAGAACTTTCCCTCAAGAGCGAAGGCGTCCGCATGGGGCTGACCAGCGTTGCTTTCCGCCCCTCGAAAGAAAAGTTAGAGCGGATTCAGGAAGAAATTGCCCAACTCAAGCCAGAGCAGCAAAAGCTCTATGCCCAGTGGAACTCTGAGAAGGAAATCATCAATGCCATCAAGGCGCTGCGCGAGGAAGAAGGACAACTCCAACGGCAAATTGAAAAGGCCGAGCGGGACTATGACCTGAACACCGCCGCCCAACTGAAGTATGGCCGCCTGGAAGCCTTGCACCAGGAACTTGAAGAAAAAGAAGCTAACCTGACAGAAATTCAAAGTCAGGCTGGCAAGGTTTTGTTGCGGCAGGAAGTTACCGATTCTGATATTGCCGAGATCGTCGCCAAGTGGACAGGCATTCCCGTCAACCGCCTGCTGGAAACCGAACGGCAAAAGCTGCTCAATCTGGAAGCCTTCCTGCACGAACGAGTCATTGGTCAGCATGAGGCCGTGGCGGCTGTTGCGGCTGCCATCCGTCGTGCCCGTGCCGGCATGAAAGACCCCGGTCGGCCCATCGGTTCCTTCATGTTCCTGGGGCCAACGGGCGTCGGGAAAACAGAACTGGCGCGTGCCCTAGCAGAATCCATGTTCGACTCCGACGATGCCCTTGTGCGGATTGATATGTCGGAATACATGGAGAAACACTCGGTCTCCCGGTTAGTTGGTGCGCCTCCTGGCTATGTGGGCTACGAAGAAGGGGGACAGTTGACCGAAGCCGTCCGGCGGCGCCCCTACTCAGTGGTGCTGCTGGATGAGGTGGAAAAAGCCCACCCCGATGTATTTAACATTCTGCTGCAAATATTAGATGATGGCCGCGTCACTGATTCGCAGGGGCGCACAGTGGATTTTCGCAACACGATTGTGGTGATGACCAGCAACATCGGCAGCGAACACATCCTAGATGTATCGGGGGATGATTCCAAATATGAAGAAATGCGGAAACGGGTGATGAACGCGCTACGCAAGCAGTTTCGCCCCGAATTCCTCAACCGGGTGGACGACATCATCCTCTTCCATGCCCTGACGCTCAAGGAACTGCGCAAGATTGTGGGCATCCAACTCAAGCGCATCCACCGGCTGCTGGCAGAGCAGAAGATCAGCCTGGAACTCACCCCCGCCGCCCAAAACCATATTGCCGACGCAGGGTATGACCCGGTGTATGGTGCCCGTCCGCTGAAACGCGCTATCCAAAAAGAGATCGAAAACCCGCTGGCCACTAAGATCCTGGAAAACGCCTTTGGCGAAGGCGATACCATCCTGGTGGATGTGAAGGAACACAAACTCACCTTCAGCAAGAAGCCGCCCACTGTTGCAGCAAAACCCGTCGCCGTCAAACAACCCGTTGCTGCTGATAATTTGTCGGCCTGAATCTGAAGCACCTGCCTCCCCCTGCGGGAGGCAAGCCTGCAGGGTGCATGTCACCGTTGCCCTCTCCCTAAATCCCTCTCCCAAGCTGGGAGAGGGACTTTGAGATGCTCG
>DVEB01000327.1 GCA_015295905.1 Synechococcales cyanobacterium M55_K2018_004 | reverse complement strand
CAACCTACACGGAGTGAGCTTTTTTACTCAAGCCCTAACTTTTCAAACATCCTCTAAGACAAACGAAGGGACGTGATGAAACCACTACTTTTTTTAGGCAATTTAAGAATTGTCTGGCGATCGTTGCTGGCGATCGCCTGCCTCAGCCTAGTTGCTCGGCCAGTAATGCTGGCAACTGCTCAGACTCCGCCAAGCTGGTATAACTGCCGCACCCGCGAACGATTTACACCAGCTAAGCGGCTCTGGTGTAGTCGCTGGCAAACCCTCCAAACCATCACCCTCGTTGTTCCGACCACTCTTGATTCCAACGCAGAATTGACCACTATTACCCTCACCAATGGGCGTTATCAACGAGCCGACGGTCGCTTTTTTGTGGAACTTGTCAATGAACGAAACTGGTTCACCTTTGGTGATCTCAACGAAGACGGTAAGCAAGATGCTGCGGTGATTTTTGGCGTAGCGCTGGATCCAGACGGCAGAGCAGTGGCCACTTACCTGACGGCGGTGATGGACATTGACGGCGCTGCCCAGGCCATCACTCCCATTCGCCTGGGAGAGCGAATTCGACTGAATGGCCCCATCACCATCGCAGACCAACAGGTCAAGGTGCCCTTGCTGACGATGACTGAGGTGATAGACCGAGCCTATCAGCTAGAGACTCGTCTGATTCAGGTTCGTTAACTCAGGGGCTTGCGTGAACAGACTCGCGCGAACATAGGATGCCTGCAAACGTAAAGCTAACATCAGTACTCAGAAAACGCTTAAACCAATGAAAAATCTACAGGGCAAAAATGCGTTGATAAAACACTGGCATTGGAGTATGCCAACCGAGGCTAGAGCCACAGCAACGCCGATTAACGAAGCCTAGACGGACGACCCAGAAAAACGGGCGATTGTTGAGAACCATATCCCGATGGGCCGCGCTGGCAGGCCAGAGGAAATGGCGGCGGCAACGGCTTTTCTGGCCTCTGATGAAGCCGCCTACATCACAGGGCAACCCTGTTCATTGACGGAGAGCTAACCCTCTATGCGGATTTTCGAGAGACGTGGTCTGCTTGAAGGCGGTGCTGAGCAAGTGGCCAGGGCTGTAGTCATACCGACTCTGGCGGTGATTGAGTCGGGTTGTCGTGGTGTAAAACGACAAACTGCTACTTTACAGACGGATTCTGTATCAGTTTCCTAAAGTACGGACTACAACCTTAAGGATTGTGGGCTGATGCAGTCTATTGCACCCAAGATATTGAGACTTTCCGAAGAAATTGCGGAGAACCCTCTAGACCTTGTTGAAGTTTGGTAGGATGTCCTCCGAAAGACGAGAGTTCAGACTTTACCGGAGGGATTCATGACGGCAGAGCAGCAGCGCCTCGAAGAAAACCGTAATGGCACCGCCAATTGGTACAAATGGGGTCCCTATCTGAGTGAGCGTCAGTGGGGAACAGTCCGCGAAGACTATAGCGCTGACGGTAACGCCTGGAACTATTTTCCGCATGATCATGCGCGATCGCGCGCCTACCGCTGGGGCGAAGATGGGTTGGCAGGAGTCAGCGACGATCACAGCCTGATATGCTTTGCCCTGGCGCTCTGGAACAGGAAAGATCCAATTCTGAAAGAGCGTCTATTTGGTTTAACCAATAGTGAAGGGAATCATGGCGAAGATGTGAAGGAGTACTACTTTTATATCGACAGTACGCCGACACATTCTTACATGAAATATTTGTACAAGTATCCCCAGGGTGAGTATCCCTATGCGAATTTGGTAGAAACCAATCGTGGGCGCAGTCGTTATGAGCCGGAATATGAGTTGTTAGATACTGGGATCTTTGATGAGGATCGTTATTTTGATGTTTTTGTGGAATATGCAAAAGCAGATGTTGAAGACTTGCTGATTCAAGTCAGTGTCATCAACCGGGGGCCAGAGGCTGCTCCGCTACACGTCTTGCCTACTTGCTGGTTTCGCAACACTTGGTCGTGGCTCGATACGGGCGAGAAACCCGAAATGAAGAAGATCGACACTGCCTATGGTGGTGCCGTCCTCGCGCATATCAAAAACCCCCTACTGAGCCAGTACGTGCAGGACTATTATTTTTACTGTGATAGCCCAGTGCCGCTGCTATTCACGGAGAATGAGACGAACGAAGAGCGGATTTTTGGTCGGCCCAACCCCTCTCCCTACGTCAAAGATGGCATCAACAATTACATCATTCACGGTCAGCAGAATGCTGTAAATCCCCACAATGTGGGAACTAAGGTTTCTCCTCACTACGAAATGGTAGTAGCGCCTGGGGAGACGAAGGTAATCCGACTGCGGATCACAAACAATTCTCCAGCCCAGGTGGGAAATCCCTTCAGTAGTTTCTTTTTTGACCAGGTCTTTGCTGATCGCAAAAAAGAGGCCGACGAGTTCTACGCGACGGTGATTCCTCTCAAGATTCAGGAAAATCCGGACATGGCCAGTGTCATGCGTCAGGCTCTAGCAGGCATGATGTGGACTAAGCAATATTTTTACTACGATCTTGATCTCTGGCTGCGAGAGCGGGGTGTGACTCCCTGGACGCCTTCACAAGAGCGCAAGCATATCCGCAATAGCGATTGGTCCCACATGTATAACGATGATGTGGTTTCCATGCCAGACAAATGGGAATATCCCTGGTATGCTGCCTGGGATTTGGCGTTTCACATGATCCCGATTGGTCTAATCGATCCCGGCTTTGCGAAGGATCAGTTGATGCTGATGCTGCGCGACGATTATCTGCACCCCAATGGCCAAATTCCTGCCTACGAATGGAATTTTGGCGATGTCAATCCACCGGTGCATGCCTGGGCCACTTGGGAGATCTATGTGCGCGATCGCGAACGCAACAATGGGGTTGGTGATATCGACTTCCTCAAATTTGCCTTCTCCAAGCTGCTAATCAATTTCACTTGGTGGGTCAACCGCAAAGATGCTGGGGGAAATAACTTGTTCCAGGGTGGATTTCTGGGACTGGACAATATTGGCGTGTTTGACCGCAGTTCCCCACTGCCCACAGGCGGCTATCTAGACCAAGCGGATGGCACAGCCTGGATGGCTTTTTTCAGTCAACGTATGTTCCAGATTGCGATTGAACTAGCGTTGCATGACCCGCTTTATGAAGAATTTGTGATTAAATTCTTCGAGCACACGATGTGGATTGCGGGCGCAATGGACCGCATCGGTGAACACAATGATGAGTTGTGGGACGAAGCGGATGGTTTCTTCTACGATGTGTTGCGCTTTCCCAATGGTGACTCCACCCGGTTAAAAGTGCGATCGATGGTAGGACTACTGCCACTGATGGCGGTGGCTGTTTTTCCGGGAGAGGCGCTTGACAAGTTGCCTCTGTTCAAACAGGAAGCGGCAGAATTTATTCGCCGTCATCCTGAACTCAGTAACATTCATCTCCCTAGCCAGCAGGGCATTCGCGGGCGTTATATGCTGTCGATTCTGAATGAGCAGAAGTTGCGTCGTGTGCTTGCGCGAATGTTGGATGAGTCCGAATTTTTGAGCGACTATGGCATTCGTGCGCTGTCTCGCTATCACTTAGACCATCCCTATATCTTTTATCATGGCGGGCAGGAATACAAAGTTGGCTACGTGCCGGGTGATTCGACGTCTGGGATGTTTGGCGGCAACTCTAACTGGCGTGGCCCGATCTGGATGCCCGTCAACTTGTTGTTGATTCGGGCACTCTTACATCTCTATGCGTATTATGGCGATGCCTTTACGGTTGAATATCCAACCGGATCGGGGAACCAAAAGACACTGTACGAAGTTGCCGAGGGAATCAGCCAGCGGATTGTCAGCATCTTCTTGAAAGATGAATCGGGGCGTCGCCCAGTCTACGGTGCGGCTGAGAAATTCCAGACCGATCCTCACTGGAAAGACTGGATCCTGTTCTACGAATATTTCCACGGGGATAATGGGGCTGGCATTGGGGCCAGTCACCAGACGGGCTGGACAGGCTGTGTAGCTCGTTTGATTCAGTCATTGGGCTATCTCACCCCTGAAATCATTCTGAATACAGCAACGCCGGGAGTCATTAAGCGTTACTAACGTCAGTTTGGGTGAAGCGAGTTTTGGGGCACCGCGCACCGCACAGTGCCCCAAACCCCTTGCTTTTCCGTGTGCGCCATGCACGGAAAAGCAAGGGGTTTCAGCCTGAATCATAGCTGGGGGATGCTTTTGGGATGGGAGGTGAACACTGTACCCTTCTGATCCAAAAATTTGGTTCTCATCTAGATTTCTCATCTGGTGGTCCATCACTGCTCTTACATTTTTTGTATATTCTGCGGCGATGATGAGTGTGCAGATGATTAGAGCGCTAAAAATAGCAACCAAAAAATAGCAACCAAAGAGTCATACGGAATCCGCCTGTAAAGTAGCAGTTGGTTGTGATGTAAAACGCGCGCACAGCGGGCGTTTTACATCACAACAAATCGACTCAATAACCGATGGAGTCGGTATCAGTTAGGATTGGCCGCAGGAGTGGACCCCCTGCGTAGGGGTAACGTCCCCCACCCTTTTTGGTCTACCCTCTCTTCAACAGAACTACACCAGCAGCGATGCATTCTACATTGCCAACCATAGTAAGGAGTTACTTATGATTACGCGGCAGGAACTGAATTTCCTTCAGTCCCTTACGACCGTCCCGGCGCTTTCAATTTTGTTGCCGACTCACCGGGCCTTCCCTGAGAATAAGCAAGACCCCATTCGAGTTAAGAACTTGGTCGATCAGGCAAAAAATCGGCTGCTACAGGAGTTCACCAGTCGGGAGTTGGCTCCCCTCTTGCAGCGGTTAGATCAACTGGTCAGCGAGATTGATTTCAACCACACGTTGGATGGACTGGCACTTTTTGTCAGTCATGACTTGGCGCAAAAGTTGGACCTACCCTTCACCGTACCTGAACGGGTCGTGATTGATCAGACGTTTGCCACGCGGGATTTGGTGTATGGTATGCACCGATCGCTACGCTACTGGGTCTTGTTGTTGAGTGAAGGGTCAACCCGTCTGTTGGCCGGGACAGGTGAAACCCTGGAAGAAGTGAGCGATCGCACCTTTCCCATGGCAATGACAGGCCCCGGTGCCACCGCTCCTCTGCCCTATCATGCTGACTCCAGTTATTTGGACGATCGCTATCGCCGCTTCTTCCAGCAGTTCGATAGTGCGCTGGTGACCTACTCTAAGGGGGAGGAATTGCCTCTGGTTTTGGGCGGGGTTGACCGCCAAATCTCCTTCTTCCGCGAAGTCTCGCAATATAAACCAATTGTTGCTAGTACACTCACGGGTAACCTCGACCAGGCGACTTTATCAGAACTAGAACCGCTAGTGTGGGCAATAATGCAGACGGTTCGCCAGCAGCAGCAGGGTGAGGCGCTGCAGGAGTTGGACGAGGCGATCGCCAGCCAAAAGGTTTCCACCGCGATTGATGAGATTTGGCAACTGGCTCACCAAGGCCGAGCGAAGCATCTACTGGTGGAAAAGAACTTCCACCTGCCTGCGGTTGTGAATGCTGCGGGGGGGCTGGAGATTGTTGACCAACCGGGGGGCGTGATGGTGATGGACGATGCTGTGGATGAGATCATTGAAGCAGTCCTGGCTAAGGGAGGGCACGTTTCTCTGGTGGATGACGATGCCTTGTCGGAGTATCAACGAATTGCATTGATTTTGAGATATTGAGTTCCTCTGCCCACGCAGGAATTGTTGGTTCAACAGATTTATGCCTATCGCTATGACGCATCGACCGGGGAAATTGGCGATCGCCGCATTCTGGTTGACCTTAGCGACGAAGCAGTTGAACCAGATGGACTGACCATCGACCAGCAGGGCAACCTCTGGTCGGCGATCTGGAATGGTTGGCGCATCTCCTGCTTTAACCCCGCAGGCAAGGAGATTTACCGGATTAATTTGCTGGTTCAACGTCCCACCAGTGTCACGTTTGGAGGGGTTCATTTAACTGAACTCTATATTACCTCTGCATCGGTTGGGCTGAGTCAAACAGAAATTCAAAAAGGCTTTCCAGCCGGTGATCTGTTCCGCTGTTCAACTCAAATCACTGGGATGGCAACACACTCATTCTCAGAGAGTATTTAAGACGTTAATTTTTGGTGTCTATAGCCAGAAAATTAACATTTCAAATCAGAGTACTGCTCAAGATCATTGAACTGTGATGTCAATTTTTGATCAACCCTGTGAGGCTTGATCTGGAGAGTCGTGCTTGTGTGGCTTGCATTCCCACGAACCGATAAAAGTCTTAATTCCCCATCACAACCGTTCATTTCGGTCTTATGATTTTGAGGTAGCAAATTCGATGGCGCTTGACCGCGCTTGAACTCCGGGTTAGGCCGGGGAGTGGGGAGGTGTCGCCCCCCACCAAGGGTAAAACCTCTGCCCTCTGTTCTCACTCATGCCAAGCTTGCTATCGGTAAAAACTAGGTGCAAAGATGAAATTTAATACTCTGAAGTTGACAACTCAAACGAGCTTGCGTGCTTTGACTGGGGCGATCGCCCTCATCCTCACCACTGGTGCCATTCTCCCTGCGATCGCTCAGCAATCTACAAACCTGTCCATGCAGATGGCTCAAGCATCCCGACTGAACGGCAATTGGAAGTTACTGAACATGACGACGGCGGGGTCCCCCATGCCGATGTTGCCCATTGCCAATAAAGTGCCTACCGTCCAGTTTTCAGGCAATCGTGTGGCTGGAACGGGGGGCTGCAACCGCTTTATGGGTGGGTTTACAACCAGTGGCAATACCCTCAGCATTGGTCCTCTGGGAAGCACCATGATGGCCTGTGAGCAGGGCGTGATGCAGCAAGAAACGATGTTCCTCACGGCTCTGCAAGGTGCCCAAACCTACGAAATTAGCAGTGATGGGATTCTGACCATTTCCTACCAGAATGAGCAAGGCACGGGAGTGTTACGTTTTGCATCCGAAGCGGTGAGAGCATTGTGGTAGTCAATCGTTAGAGTGTTTGAACACTGTTTGAACCGTTCTGGGACCAGTTGATGGTTTGTGGGCTTGATGCACAAACCATCAACTGGTCAAACCTCTGCTAAGGAGCTAGCCTGATGAGTTTACGTGGTGTGGCAGAACCGACTCACCTGGAACCTACTACGAGGTATACAGGCGATGTAATGCAAGGAGTTGCCGTGATCAGCCAGCTCAATGTCAGCGACCTAGAGCCAGGCCGAAAGCATCGCTTCTTTTTTCAGGGCATTCAGATGGGAACCGGGCAACACTGGTATGTCCCGATTGTTGTTGCCAAGGGAATGCAGGCAGGCAAGCGCATTTGTCTGATTGCAGGCATTCATGGCGATGAATTGAATGGAGTCGATGCGGTGCAACGCACAATGGCCAGCCTTGATCCTGCAACCATGGCAGGGACGGTCATTGCTGTCTACGATCTCTGCCGCCCTGCTAGAGAACTGATCCAGCGCGGCTGGCCTAGCACTGCCAAGGGACACCGGGAGGTTGACCTAAACCGTGTCTGGCCGGGAGATGAAGCGGGAGAAGATGCCCCCACGCGCCATGTTGCCTTGGTGTGGAACCGTCTCTTCCGAGGCAATTTTGACCTGGCGATCGACTACCACACCCAGTCTATCGGCGGCGAATACGCGCTGTTTGTCTTCGCGGACTACCGCAATCCTGAAATTCAGCGAATCGCCGAACTCTTTCCCGTCCAACTGATTAAGGATGACCCGGGCGAACCTGGTTCGCTGGAAACCACGCTGGTGCAGTCCGGCATTCCCTGCATGACAGTCGAAATTGGTGGCCCACGTGGGTTTGATGCGGCTAAGGTGGCGATCGCCGTGGAGGGTAGCTTAAACGTCTTGAAACACTACGGCATCATTCCAGGCGTCTGCGATCGCACCTCAAAAGAAGTGGGGACGTTTATCGGCAATGCGATGGCAACCGTCCGCGCCACCACAGGCGGCTACTTGCAAACGCTGGTGGATGTCAACGCGGCGGTCACCCCAGGGCAAACGATCGCGATTCAGCGTAATGTCTTTGGCGATGTGGTGGCGGAATACACCGCTCCTGTGGCTGGTCGCGTTGCAACAATTGTGAGAGATGCGATCGCAGAGCCAGGCACTAGGATTATGCAAATCTTGCACTCTGTCGATCCAGGAGCAAGCGACCATTCAGGAGCGTTACGAAAATAACGTGACCCACTTTTTTGTGAGCTGTTGATAGTTCGACACAAGTTAATCTCTTGCAATATTGGCGTCACATCAACGGTGTAATATTGCGCTGTGTACCGAACATTCCACAACACAGTCTATGTTTGCGAACATCCCCGAACGGAAAATGCACTGGACTCGCTGGGTCCTCACGGTGGGCTGGCTGCTAGTGATTGCGTCGT
>DVEB01000311.1 GCA_015295905.1 Synechococcales cyanobacterium M55_K2018_004 | reverse complement strand
GCGCGCACGTTTTACACCACGACAAACTGCTACTTTACAGACGGATTCTGTATCAAAAGGCGTTTTGTGGGAAACCCCACTAGCAATGGGATGTTCGCACCCTGCGGATGCGAACATCCCATCCCTAATTTTCATACTGAGAATTGCTGCGGGAAAGCGATGTCTACGGTTTTGGCGATGCAAAGCTCACCTGGAAGATGGTAGGGTCTCCTCGCTTAATCTCGAGTTTGCCTTCGAGTTGCTCCGTTAGGTTGGTCACCAGCCGTAACCCCATCGAACGGCTCTGGTTCAGATCAAAGTCCACAGGGAGGGTGTCACCGCAATTACCAATCGCGAGGGTCACAGTGCGATCGCCTGATTGCTGCAAATAGACGAAAATTTTACGGGTCTGCCCCTGCTTGAGGCCATGTTTCAGGGCATTAGTAATTAGTTCGTTGAGGATGAGGCCACAGGGGATAGCTGTATTGAGATCAACGTAGACTGTGGGGTCGGCTTCCACCTCTAGAAACGCGTGTTCGGGGTCTACAGCGTAGGTGTGCAGCAGGTTAACGGCCAGCGTTTCAACATACTCCGCCAGATTAATTTCGGCAAAGTTATTGGAATGGTAAAGGCTCTCATGCACCAGCGCCATACAGTCCACTCGGTTCCAGGTCTCCTCCAAGACCGCATAGACTTGGGGGTCATCAATCCGATTGGCTTGCAGGTTGAGCAGGCTTGAAATAATTTGCAAGTTGTTTTTCACCCGGTGGTGAATCTCGGCCAGTAATACCTCCTTTTCCTTCAGGGAGGCCCGCAGTTGCTCCTCAGCTTGCTTACGTTCAGTAATATCAACCTGGATGCCACTCATGCCACTGGGTTCGCCCTGCTCATTAAACAGCAGCCGACCGCTGTCAGCGAGCCAGCGAATACTTCCATCTGGCAGCAACACTCGGTACTCCAGATTGAGATCCGAGTTTGTTGCAATCACATCATTAACGTAGTCCTGAGTGCGATCGCGATCTTCCGGGTGAACCGCATTCAGCCAATTGTCATAAGTGCTGGCACACTTGCCTGGCTCATACCCTAGCAGTCGATAGTTCTCGTCGGACCAATAGGTCTGGTTGGTCGCCATGTCCCACTCCCAGATGCCTGCTTTGGCTCCCTCGAGCGCCAGCGACAGCCGACGTTCACTCCGCGCTAGTGCTTCTATGGCCAGTTTCCGTTGTGTAATATCGTTAACAGCGCCAATGTAGCCTGTCACTTGCCCCGTCGAGTCGGTCTCTGGCACGACGCGCAGGTCGGCCCAAACTGAGGTGCCATTGGTATGTCGATAGTGGACTTCTAGTTGCAGTGTGTTGGATGACCCCAACAGCGTGTTCCAGGCCATCAGGAAGCGATCGCGATCAGTTGGGTGCAACACATGTTGCCACCCATGCCCCAAGGCCGCCTGACCCGACATCCCCACCATCTCGCACCAGTGTTCGTTGCAGTAGAGGCAGCGTCCCTCCACATCGGTACGAAACACACCCACAGGCATTGTGGCAGCCAGAGTTGCATACCGGGCTTCGCTCTCCCGCAGGGCTGCCTCGGTCTGCCGTCGTTCAGTCACATCGTTAGCAATAAGTATGACGCTAGTCACGTGGTGATCAATCAAAACAGGTGCCATCTGAGTGCTGTAGCAGCGCATTTCTCCCTCAGGGTTGGGAATCGCGTACTCTACGGTTTGTGGAAGCTCACTCTGGATGACCTGTGCAAGGGCGCTGGCAATTAGCGATCGCTGCTCTGCAGGAAACCAGTCGGTAATGTGTGTACCCACGACCCGCTCCTGGGAGAGCCCGTCGTAAGTCCGATTGGCAAACGTAATGATTCCGTCTGCATTAAGCTCATAAATGTAGACTGGGGAGTACGTCGTAATCTGGTGTAATTTTTCTGCATTGATGCGGAGTGCCTGTTCCACTGGTGCTGGGTCACGTCGGGCATTCCTGCTAAAGTCAACACCTGTCTCCCTAATGAGCCGCCGCTCCATTTCAGGGAGGTTGGGTGAAGGAGGCAAGAGCGCGTGGTTCTGTGGCATTCTCTGTTGCAGCTTGTGCAGCGTTTGCTGGACTGCTGAGAGGTGCTGACAAAGCTGTTCTGTGCTCTTCTGCAAGGCGTCTAGCCGTGACTGTAGGAGCGCCATTTGATCAGGTGGGAGGGCTTCTGTGGTTTGCCCCGCCAAAGCAGAGAGAGACGCCTGCCACAGAGACGACTCTGAGAGGATATTTTCCAGACTATCCAGGAGTTGTACCCAGCAATCGGCGCTCATAGGCTTGTCAACAATCTATGATTTGATATTCCTGTTGATCGGCGAGCTCAGTGTCTTGGTTGAAAGCCATGCTCAGCGCGGCTCTCAATCAAAACCTTGGTTTTATCTCAGCGCAAAGCGCTATGCCCTAACGTTGGTTTGGACTCAGAGAATTTTCCAGGCGTGGCGCCCCCGGAACATCAAGGACTTCAGCGTATCTCGAATTCACGTTCACCTAGGCGGCCTTCCTTGGTTTTTAGACAGCCTTTGTGATCTACTGATGATAGGGGGAGATGCATCACACCTCTCTCGTATGGCTTGGTTGTGAGATATGACAAACAATCTTCAGGAACAGTCTACCGCTGAATCAGAGGCGATCGCCTACCTACGCACGCCTCAGGCGATCCGCGATCGCTGCGGACAGTTGTTTGACTTGGCGCTGCGCGACGAGTTACCCCACTTTCGGCTGGACTTGGCCCAACTGGCACCCACGGCAGCCTACGTATTGCAGGTGATGCGCGACAATTACCCAACACTAGCAGTGCCCTTCCACAGCCGTTGGCGCCACTTTGCTGCTGGAGGAGTCGATCGCACTGCTGCTGTGATGGCGGCGATTGCCCCTCAAGATCCCATTGAACAGGCCCGCATCCAGTTTGACTTGGTGATCCTGAGTGTGTTGCTGGATGCCGGAGCCGGAGCCACCTGGAAGTATCTTGAGCCAACTACCGGGCAGGTGTATACCCGTTCTGAAGGGCTTGCCGTTGCCAGCTTCCATACCTTCTGCCAGGGGACTTTTGCCGCAGACCCCAGCCAACCCCTGCGGGCAGACGCGGCGAAGCTGCAACAAATCACCGTCGCAGAACTGGCAGACGCATTTCAGGTGAGCGATCGCAATCCCTTAGTGGGCTTGGAGGGGCGGGTGGCACTGCTACAAAGCCTAGGGCAAGTCTTGCAGGAAAAGCCTGAGTACTTTGGCCGCAGTGACCCGCGTCCTGGTGGGTTGGTAGATTACTTGCTGCAGCAGGTTGAGTGGAGTTCCACCCAGGAAAATCAACAGGTTGCGGCTCCCCAAATCCTGCAAGCAGTTCTGACAAGCTTGGGAGATATCTGGCCAGGACGCGCTTCGTTGGCGGGGGTGAATTTAGGGGACGTTTGGCCTCACCCCGCCCTGCCAGCAGATGCTCCCGGGGCAAACTTGGTGCCCTTCCACAAACTCTCACAGTGGCTGACCTATTCTCTCCTAGAGCCACTCCAGCATCTAGGACTGACCATCACTGGACTCGACCAGATGACTGGGCTAGCAGAATACCGCAACGGTGGACTGATGCTCGATATGGGGCTAATTCAGCCAAAACAAAAGGCCATGCTGATGCAAAAACACACGCCCGGTTCACCCGTGATTGTAGAGTGGCGATCGCTCACCCTCATCCTGCTCGATCGCATCGCGGCCACTCTCCGACAGCAGCTTGGTCAAGACGAACAACAACTCCCGCTGGTCAAAGTTTTGGAGGGGGGCACCTGGCTCGCCGGACGAAAAATTGCCGCAGCCAAGCGGCCAGATGCATCCCCCCCTTTACAGATCGAAAGCGACGGCACCGTTTTTTAGCCCACCTTCGGTTGCTGCAATGCAGGTGTGCAGCCCGTTAGCATCCTGACAAAATACCTTGACCAACGAGTTGTGATGCGGAATCCGCCTGTAAAGTAGCAGTTGGTTGTGATGTAAAACGCGCGCTGTGCGCGTTTTACATCACAACCAACCGACTTAATCACCAATGGAGTCGGTATGAGTGGGTGGCTCTATCGCCCACTCATATAGGTTTTTGTCAGAATCCCTACACAACGTGAATTCCAAATCAGCGGAACCCCTTGATGTTCCGGGCGCGACGCCCAGGGAACAGCAAGGGGTTCCGCTTAACCAGAACTGAGGTTGCACAGCAAACCTCCATCGCAAACTCAGCTTCACTCGTAACCGCGACCCTTAACTTGTGCCAGCGCCTCCCCTGTCAACACGCCATCTTCTGCATAGTAGCCAGCAGATTTTTTCGCCTCAATTTCTACCTGAGCATCGGCGGGAATCATTTCGGGAGGGATGGGGATGCGCTTCACAACCTCAATGCCAGAACCCGTGATGGCGTTGTATTTCAGATTGCTCATCGACACCAGTTGGTCGATCTTCGTAATCCCTAACCAGTGCAACACATCTGGCATCAGTTCCTGGAAGCGCATGTCCTGCACGCCAGCGACACATTCCGTGCGAATGAAGTAGGCATCAGCGCGATCGCCCCCTTCCTGCCGTTTGCGGGCATTGTAGACCAGAAACTTCGTCACCTCGCCCAAGGCGCGGCCTTCCTTGCGGCAGTAGACGATCACCCCCGCACCGCCTTGTTGGGCGGTCTGGATGCAAACCTCAATGCCGTGAACCAAGTAGGGACGACAGGTGCAGATGTCGGAGCCAAACACATCGGAGCCGTTGCATTCATCGTGGACTCGCACTGCCAAGGGTTTATTGGGGTCGGGGATGGTACTCTCATCACCAATGATATAAACCGTTGTGCCGCCGATGGGGGGTAGGAAGACGTGCAGGTCGCGGCGAGTCACCAGTTCGGGAAACATGCCTCCCGTCTGCTGGAAGAGGATACGCCGCAATTCCCACTCATCCACGTCCAGGCGTTTGGCGATGCCGGGGAGATACCAGACGGGATCGATCGCCGCCTTGGTGACAACTAAGCTGCCATCCTCCTTGAGGATCTTGCCATCCACCTGCAAGCGGCCCTGTGCGACCTCATCCCGCAGTTCGGGGATGTTGATGTGGGCGCGAGTGACCGCAATCGTGGGGCTGATGTCGTATTCTGGGGAAAAAGCAGAAGCAAAGACTTCGTTGGCGATCGCCCCAAACGGGTCAAGCGAGACAATCTTCTCAGGGTCAAACCAACTGGGGTGAGGCCCCAGACGAACAACTGGAGCCGTATCTGTCAGGTCGGGCCGGTGGTTAGGGTCCAACACTCCACTCGCAACTGCCAGCGCCCGATACACACTGTAGGAACCTCCGTAGGTGCCAATGACATTACGGTAAGCAGGACTACGGACTGAGCCAATAATGGGGCCGCGATCGCCCGGAGTGGCTGCTCCCCACCGGATCGGCGTCACCTTAGTGCCAACGCCGTTGCTGTGGGATGTGAGGATGATGTGCTTTGCCTTCGATTTCGGTTGAGCGTCGGTCATAACTGGCCTTGCACCCTACGATAGTGATGGTACATTATTCTAATACTTAAGTATTGCCTGATCGTCTGTTTGAAAGAATACTCAATTCTCTGGGCGGCTTGAGTATGACAACTCACCTAGGGCGATCGCAGGCATTTATCTTTTATTGATTATTCCGATGATTTGCTGATCCGTCGTCAGAACAGTTCTGTTGCAGTTATTCGTCAATCGTTGCGGGTTTATTTTTCTAGTTTCACCCCTTTGCCAGAAGTGCAAGAGTTTTGATTATTCTTTAGGAGTGCGATGCCGTCAGAAGTTGTTCAAATCAATCATCCTCTGGTGCAACACAAGTTGAGTCTGTTGCGCCAGGAAAGCACCCACACTCAAGATTTTCGTCGTCTGCTAAAAGAAATCTCCTTACTGTTGGCCTACGAGGTGACTCGCGACCTGCCCCTAAAGTATGAGGTGATCAAAACTCCCCTGGCAGAGATGAAAGCCCCCCTTCTGGCGGCTGATAAAAATATGGTTATCGTTTCGATCATGCGAGCGGGTCAGGGGCTGCTCGATGGTATGTTGGAGCTCATCCCTACTGCTAAAGTTGGACATATCGGCCTGTACCGCGAACCCAACACACTGACAGTAGTTGAGTATTATTTGAAACTACCCCATGATGTCGATCAACGAGAAATGCTCGTGGTGGATCCAATGCTAGCCACCGGAAATTCTGCTGTTGCAGCGGTCGATCGCCTGAAGGAAGCCAATCCCCTCTCAATCAAGTTTGTCTGTGTGCTAGCAGCCCCCGAAGGCATCCAGCATTTCCAGGAACAGCATCCCGATGTCCCAATCTACACCGCTGCTATTGACGACTACCTCGATGAACACGGCTACATTGTCCCAGGCCTAGGTGATGCGGGCGATCGCCTCTATGGCACCAAGTAGGCTGGGGGCATGCCCGTTGCGAGGGGCTGCAATCCATCAAACCAGGCTCAGCCATGCCAAACAGTCGGTGTTTTGTCTGCACACCACGCACGAAACATCAAGGGTTTTGGGGCACTGCGCTGGGCGCGGCGCCCCAAAACCCGCTTAACCAGCACTGGCGTTATTCCAAGGAGTCAGGTCATGAAAGGTCAGCACATCCTTTTAACCGGAGGAACTGGAGGACTGGGACTAGGCGTTGTGCCAACCGTGCTCGCCCAAGGGCCTGCATCGGTCACGATTCCCTACGGCAACCCGCAGAGGGTGGAGCGGCTGCGGGGACTGATCTCGCCCGCAGACTTGGCCCGTATCCGCTTTGTCAAAGCAGACCTGCTGGATGAAAGTGCCGTTGCTGCCCTGGTCAAAGATATGCAGCGGGTAGAAGTGCTGATCCATCTGGTGGGCGGCTTCTCGATGGGAAAGACAACTGAGTACAGCTACGACCAGTGGAAAAAGGACGTGGACTTGAATCTGAACACCACCTTTCTGGCGTGCAAACACGCCCTGCAACGGATGCTGGAGATCAACTACGGACGGATTGTGACTGTTGCCTCAAAGAGTGCGGTTGACCCTGCCGGACAGTTGGCCGCCTACAGTGCGGCAAAGGCTGGGGTTGTGGCGCTGACACGGGCGATCGCCGATGAAATGAAAGGCACCAATATCACAGCAAATGTTGTCCTACCTAGCATTATCGATACCCCAACGAATCGAGCCGCCATGGGAGCAGCGAATGCGGTGCAGTGGGTCAAACCGGAGTCCTTGGCAGGGGTTATTTGTTTCCTCGCCTCTGAAGCCGCAGGAGATATGCGAGGGGCGGTTGTCCCGGTGTATGGCAATCTGTAACCCGTTGGCTGAGCCAGGGACGCAGTTCTGGCGAGATCACCACAGAGCGCTGCCGCATACTGGCCTCTTGCTTGCCGGCAATTCTCACCCAGTCGGGTGAATTGTTAAACTGGGCTAGTTCTGTGTTGTTCGTCTGCATGGCATCGGTTTTTTGCAGTCAAGCCCACCCAAACGTGCCAGGGAGTCGGTTCTGCCATCGGTGCGGCGAACCGTTGGGGGCTGTCGTGGCAGAGGTGACGGTGGGGGGCATGTTGGGCGATCGCTACCGCATCGTCAAGGAACTAGGTCAGGGCGGATTTGGCAAAACCTACTTGGCGGAAGACCAGCACCGTTTTCGGGAAGCCTGCGTCTTGAAAGAGTTTGCTCCTCAAGTGCAGGGACGAGAGGCGCTCAAAAAAGCAGAGGAGCTGTTTGAGCGGGAAGCCGGAGTCCTCTATCAATTGCAGCATCCCCAGATCCCCCGCTTCCGAGAACTCTTTCGCGTACAAATGGTGAACGGTGGGCGGTTGTTCCTCGTGCAGGACTATGTGGAAGGAGCAAGCTATCGGGAACTGCTGCAAGCTCGGCTAGCGCAAAATCAAACCTTTACTGAGGCAGACGTGATTCAACTCTTCATGCATCTGCTGCCTGTCCTGCAATACATTCACACCCTAGGCGTGATCCACCGCGATATTGCTCCCGACAACCTGATCCTGCGCAGCACAGACCAGATGCCAGTGTTGATCGACTTTGGTGGTGTGAAACAAATTGCCGTCTCGGTTTCTGCCAAAGTCACGCCGATGCCGCATCCTGTCACACGAGTCGGGAAAGTGGGCTATGCCCCTGTGGAACAGATGGACGAGGGCAGAGTCTCGCCCGATAGCGACCTCTACGCACTGGCGGTAACCGCGATAGTGCTGCTGACCGGGCAGGAACCAGACCTCTGGCTAAACGACCGCAAAGCGACCTGGAAACGGCAGGTTAAACTGAGTCCGCAACTGGGGCAGATGCTAGATCGTATGCTGGCGTCCCGACCGGGCGATCGCTTCCCCAGTGCAGAGGCTGTCCTCCAGGCGCTCCGCAGAATTGCCCCCCAGCCGCTGGCTCCGGCGCAAAGGGCTGCGTCCCACCCT
>DVEB01000353.1 GCA_015295905.1 Synechococcales cyanobacterium M55_K2018_004 | reverse complement strand
CAAAACCCTTGCTTTTCCCGAATTCACGGTTAGGAAGCAGGGGGTGGGGGATGAGGGGAACTCAGCCCTTCCTATAGCGCTACACGCATAGGTTAGGACAAAATTTTTTGTGAGAAACCCCGCGCAGCCGGATTTCCCACAAAAAATTTTTTACATCACGAGCGCATAGCGCCATAACCCGAACTGACGTTCCGTTAGACTTTGGAGTTGAGCCCTGAGGGGGGTGAAGACACTGTTGAAGCCTGACGTCGCAATACATTCTAGTGGCTGGCTGGAAATGCAATGATCCTGAGAATTTGCTTTTCCTTGAGGGATTTTGCGATAAGCTGTCTCAGGTGACTCCTCAAAACAGATCCTTGAAGCGCAATTCAGTAGAGGAAAGGCAACGCCGACGTTCCTCTCAGTCTCGTCCTGCTTACCCCTTCGCATCCGTGATCACTCCCACTGATCTGTTGTGGGCTTTAATTGGCTTAATTTTGACGATTGGCGGCACATTCCTAGAAGCGTCCATCACCAATGCCCCTTGGCACTGGGGGCAGGAGGGGGTGCAGCCACTTGCTCTGGGCGTGAGCTACCAGATCGGAGCCATGCTGTTGGTTGCCTGCCTAGGGGGACGAAATGCGGCAGTCATCGCCCAGATTGCCTATCTGCTGCTAGGTCTCACCTGGCTGGATGTGTTCACCTTTGGCAGTGGGTTCGACTATGTTCACCGACCCAGCTTTGGCTACCTACTAGGGTTTGTCCCGGCTGCTTGGGTGACGGGTACACTGGCGTTCAGGCTGCCAGTCCGGTTAGAGTTTCTAGGATTTAGCTGTCTATCGGGCCTGGCCACTGTTCACCTATTTGGCATGGGATATCTGGCGATCGCCCACCACTTTAACTGGCTCAACCAACCCGCCCCCCCCCTGCTGCAATCCCTCATCACCTTTTCACTCCAGCTATTGCCAGGGCAGTTGGTGGTTGTTTGCGCCGTCACAGTGCTGGCCTTCATCTTTCGCAATCTTATGTTTTACTAAGGATTGATGACCTTTTCATGGCTTGCCCGACTATGAATCTGAAGAATCCACTCTTCTGGGGGGCTGCGCTAGTCGGGCTTGTGATTGACCAAGTGACGAAATTTGTCGTGGTTCAGAATTTTGAACTGGGAGAATCAATCCCACTCTGGCCAGGAGTCTTCCACCTGACCTTTGTCACTAACACGGGGGCCGCCTTTAGTCTATTTAGCCAGGGTGGAGAGTGGCTGCGCTGGCTTTCGCTGGCCGTCAGTTTGGGGCTAATGGCTCTAGCGGCGCTGGGGCCACGCATGAACCGCTGGGAACAAGCTGGTTACGGTTTCATTCTGGCGGGCGCAATGGGAAATGGGATTGACCGCTTCATGACGGGCGAAGTAGTCGATTTTTTAGACGTTCGCCTGATCAATTTCCCAATCTTTAACCTAGCGGATGTCTTCATCAACGTGGGAATTGCTTGCCTGTTGATCGCGGTTTTTACCAGCAAGCCCACAAAAACAACTGGAACTGGCTACCGCAATTCCGATCCCTGATTTCCTCTCCACGATCCCCACGCTATGTCATAATCAGTTACATAAATTTAATCTTTCAACATGGGAACCATTTCCCCTTGAGAGCCATGAGTACTGAAGCGCTAGACCCAAAGACTTTAGACCGTTATGAGTGCGGTGCTTGCGGCTATATCTATGAACCGATCAAGGGAGACAGTAAGAGTCAAGTCGCGGCTGGCACTCCCTTTGAAGCGTTACCCAGCGATTGGCGCTGCCCTGTCTGCGGGGCACGCACGAGCCGGTTTAGCAATATCGGCCCGCAGGGAAACCCATCTGGCTTCAAGGAAAATTTGAACTATGGTTTCGGGGTCAATCGTCTCACGCCCGGACAAAAAAATATTCTCATCTTTGGGGCACTGGCCTTGGGAGTACTGTTTTTCCTGAGTCTTTATGGGCTTCAGTAGGTTCTGTGATTGAGAGGTTCTGGTATCGAGGACGATTGAGTTGGTGCTCCCGCTACGACCAGTCTATCAAGTGAGTACGCCCGCTCCTCAGTCCTTAGCCTGATTGCCTCATTACGACGCGTGTTGTTGGTCTATCGTTTTGTCTGAAAGTTTGGGTTCTCCGATGCAACGTATCTTTAAGTCTTTGACCCAGGTTGTCGTAATCCTAATGGCTCTGCTGGTTTTTACTGGCTGTGCCCGTAGTTTCCTGCCGTCCACCAGCTTTAACCCCTGGCAACTCGTCCCATTGCCCACCGATGCCACGCTATCGGACGTAGCCTTTACTGGCGATCGCAACCATGGCTGGCTGGTGGGTAAGCAAGCCACACTTCTGGAAACCTTTGATGGTGGAAAAACCTGGCAACAGCGTCGCCTGAATCTGGGAGAAGGGCAGGTTTATAACTTCAACTCGGTTAGTTTTGCGGGGGATGAAGGCTGGATTGCAGGAGAACCAGGTCTGCTGCTTCACACCCTGGATGGTGGCAAGTCCTGGCTGCGTGTGCCTCTGGATGAGAAACTACCTGGTTCACCGACCCTGATTACCGCCTTGGGACCTGCTAAAGCTGAGATGGCTACCGATGTGGGTGCAATCTACCAGACGCAGGACGGTGGAAAAAATTGGCAGGCTATGGTGCAAGAGGCGGTTGGCGTTGTGCGAAACTTGTCGCGATCGCCCGATGGCCGCTACATCGCAGTCTCGTCCCGAGGCAACTTCTACTCGACTTGGGAGCCAGGTCAAACAGCTTGGGTGCAGCACAATCGCACCAGTTCTCGACGGTTGCAAAACATGGGTTTCGGGCAGGATGGACGGCAGTGGCTACTGGCGCGGGGTGGAACCGTGCAGTTCAGTCAAGCTGATAATCCTGAGAGTTGGGATGAGGGTATGGCGCCAGAATTTGCTACCAGTTGGGGGCTGCTTGACTTGGCCTATCAGTCTCCCAAAGATATCTGGATTGCTGGTGGAAGCGGCAACTTGCTCTACAGTAATGATGGGGGTGAGACTTGGCAGAAAGACCGGGCAGTTGAGGATATTCCTTCTAACTTCTATCGCATTATTTTTTCAGGCCCAGATCAAGGATTCATTTTGGGCCAAGGAGGGACATTGCTGCGGTATGAAAAACCTGCCTAAGGAGTGTGTTGCCTCTGTTTGCATCGCTCTGTGCTGAGATAAATTGGACGCTTTTGTTGAAAGCTCCGCTTCGCCCAGCTCTCAGCAAAAACCTTGCACCTCATGTGCCTGAAAAGTGCTGTATAAGGGAAATAAGCGTTGATTTTCGAGCTTCAAATCGGTGTCAAAATGCAGAGAGGCAACGATCAATTCCAATTCTCTTGGAGTTGAAAAAGTGCTCGATGATGAGATTGCTTGTGACTCTTACCGCACTCTCGTATGATAAGGATTAAGGCTTCAGTCGTTGTTTTGGGAGGAATCTAAATGGCTGGTACTACTGGAGAGCGTCCATTTTCGGACATCATTACAAGTGTGCGCTATTGGGTGATCCATAGCATCACCATTCCCATGCTTTTTATCGCAGGTTGGCTGTTTGTTAGCACGGGCCTTGCTTACGATGTATTTGGCACACCTCGCCCTAATGAGTATTACACTCAGGACCGTCAGGAGTTGCCCATTGTTCAGGACCGCTTCACCGCCAAAGAACAAATTGACAAATTTTTGAAGTAGAAGAACGGTTTTTATGACAACGAACAATCCGAATCAACCCGTCACCTATCCCATTTTTACTGTCCGCTGGTTGGCAGTTCACACCCTTGGCGTCCCGACCATTTTCTTTTTGGGAGCGATCGCCGCAATGCAGTTTATTCAGCGATAGGAGAAGTCAGTGGAACGCACTCCCAATCCCAATAAACAGCCTGTCGAGTTAAACCGCACTTCCCTTTACCTAGGGTTGTTGCTGGTTTTTGTACTAGGTATTTTGTTCTCGAGCTATTTCTTCAATTAAGCAAGTTTGCAGTTTGAAGAGGTGAGTTTTTGAGGGCATTGGTCAATCTTTTGTCCATCCCGATGACTGATTGAGTCAGGTATGACCGACGTAGGCAGACCGATGGCTGTTTGCGTCGGTTTCATCAGTCAGTTTTAGAATTATGCGCTGTGTTCAAAGTGAGTTAGGAGGATTCATCATGTTTTCAAACGGAAGAATTCCGTTGTGGTTGGTGGGAACCATTGCTGGCCTTGGTGTGATTGCAATTGTTGGTCTGTTCTTTTATGGTGCTTACGCAGGACTCGGCTCCTCGATTTAACTCGATTTAATCTCTAGATTGTTTCAGGATCCACAACTCTATTGAGTGGGGGTACACAATGAGTGCCCCCTTTTTTGTGGGCAGCAATTTTCTGGATCAACGTCAGTTCTGGTTAAGCGGGTTTTGGGGCACCGCGCCCGGCGCGGTGCCCCAAAACCCCTGCTTTTCCGTGCGCGACGCGCGCGGAAAAGCAGGGGTTTCAGCGTCTCCCGAATTCACGCTGGATCAGCAATTTTTGTGGCGCTGTGTGTATTGATTGATAGCGCTATATGCATAGGTTGGGACAAGGTGGTTTGTAGGCCCCCCCGCTGCGAGGGGATCCCCACAAAACGCATTTGACATCGTGAGGACGTAGCGCCATACAAATGTATCAGGACGAATGTATTATAAAGCAAGGATGGGTCAGAGACGTTAACCACCTGGCCTGGTGTTGGGATGGAACAACCACTTGGGTCTGTGATTCAGGGGTCGCTCAGTCAGGGCTTAGAAGTGCGACTCTTACCGGATGTATCGGTTGAAGAGATGCGTGTAGGCAAGTTCCTGGTGGTGCAGGGACGGCGATCGCGCTTCTTTTGTATGCTAACGGACGTGGCCTTAGGCGCCGCCAATCCTCGTATCCTGGCGAATCCGCCAGAAGCCAGTAACACCTTTTTGCAGGAAGTGCTGGCGGGCAGCGGCACCTACGGTACCCTTAACCTCACCCCCATGTTGATGTTTACACCAACGGCGGAGGGCGATCGCCCCAGCGAACCAGATGCACCGGATGGCCGGGCCGACCGCAAAGCTAGTCGCAAAAAATCAGCCCCCTACCAGCCCCAGGCCAATACTAGCGCCGTTGAACTTTCCCCGGTCAAAACCATCCCCAGCCACTTTAGCCAGGTCTACGATGCCACCGAGCGCGACTTTCGTGCAGTGTTTGGCTGGGAAGACGACCCCACTCGGCGCAACTTCTCGATTGGTCAACCGATCGATATGGATGTGCCCGTCTGTATTGACCTGGATCGGTTTGTGGAGCGGAGCAACGGGGTCTTCGGCAAATCGGGGACAGGAAAATCCTTCCTGACTCGGCTGCTGCTGTCCGGCATTATCCGCAAACGGGCAGCGGTTAACCTGATCTTCGACATGCACTCGGAGTATGGCTGGGAGGCCACACGGGAGGGTAAACAGTTCAGTACTGTCAAAGGGTTGCGACAACTCTTTCCCGGACAAGTGCAAATTTTTACGCTGGATCCTGCTTCCACTAAACGGCGGGGCGTCCGCGATGCCCAGGAACTGTTTATCAGTTACGACCAGATCGAGGTCGAAGACCTGATGCTGGTGCGGGGAGAATTGAACTTGTCAGAGGCCAGCCTGGAAAATGCCATTATTCTTCGTAACGAGTTTGGTAAGAACTGGATCTCTCGGTTGCTCACCATGACTAACGAAGAGATCCGCGAGTTCTGTGAGGTCAAAATGGGTAGTCCTTCGTCCATCATGGCGTTGCAGCGCAAGCTGACCCGCCTCGATGACCTGAAGTACCTACGGCAGAGTTCTCCCCACAACTACGTGGGGCAGGTGTTGGAATGCTTGGAAGCAGGCAAACATGTTGTCGTGGAGTTCGGTTCTCAGTCCAACATGCTGTCCTATATGCTGGCAACCAATATTATTGCGCGGCGAATCCACGCCAGTTACGTTCATAAAGCAGAGCGATTTTTGCAGACGAAGGACCCGGGCGATCGCCCTCAGCAACTTGTGATTACAATTGAAGAAGCACATCGGTTTCTAGACCCGGCGACTGTCCGCCAGACGATTTTTGGGACGATTGCGCGCGAAATGCGCAAGTACTTCGTCACCTTGCTGGTAGTTGACCAACGGCCCTCTGGCATCGATAACGAAGTGATGTCGCAGATCGGCACCCGCATTACTGCCCTGCTGAACGATGAAAAAGACATCGAGGCAATTTTCACAGGCGTATCGGGTGGGCAGGCCCTGCGCTCAGTGCTGGCCAAGCTCGACTCAAAGCAACAAGCATTAATCCTAGGTCATGCCGTTCCGATGCCTGTTGTGGTCAGAACTCGTCCCTACGATCAGGACTTCTACCGCGAAGTGGGAGACACCGCCTGGGAAGATATGCCGAATGCGACGCTGTTCCGAGCCGCCGAAGCGGCAAAAGCCGATCTGGGATTTTAGTCTGAACTCTCGCAAGGACGGCCTGATGATCTGAAAAAAGGACTGGCCGTTCGGTTATTGCGACCGGGAGACCGTACCCCAATTGAGGTAGAAACGTTGCACTATATAGAAACCTGGTGAATAATTACTAATCTTGTTGCAGGAAGTCTTCTTTTGTAACATCTCTAGGAACAATCGATGCCAGGATTACGTGTCAAGACTGAGTAGGATCAAGACTAACTAGTGTTTAGGTTCTAGTGTTTAGGTTGAGTAGGGTCAAGACTTCATGATGTCAAGGTTTAGCTCCGGTCTAAGGATGACGGAAGTTCACCCGGTTGGATGAATCTCTACTACTTTACTGGGGTTTACACTTAGACTACGGAAAGGTTAGAGTGTACTCATAATGATTTCGCTTTTTCGCCCCCTCCATTTTCTGAGGCTAGTTGTCAACAGAATGGAGCAGGGGGCGGAATATCGCACTGTACAGCTTCAGGCGTTCATTTTAAGCATTGATTGGGTTAAGCAAGCCACAGTTGAGTAAGTTGAACTAGCTTTCGTGTCGTTATTTCGGGTGTCAGACAAAACACCCTGCTAGGAGTTGCATTTATCTGACGTCTGGAAGTTGGGGTTGAGCATTTTCATCACCTGTCCTCTTCACCTGTTCCCCCATCTCTTGTCATGACATTGCTGTAACCCCCGTCGCTCTGTTCGCAGAGGCAGAGTGAGCTATCGGGGATGCTTCCAGCATTGCTTGGGAAGCTCAAACAGTTTCACT
Organism: Synechococcales cyanobacterium M55_K2018_004; assembly: GCA_015295905.1. Taxonomy (GTDB): domain Bacteria; phylum Cyanobacteriota; class Cyanobacteriia; order Elainellales; family Elainellaceae; genus DVEB01. The sequence continues at coordinate 1,259 of DVEB01000353.1, read as the reverse complement.
AGATTTTGCCAGATTTCATTTCACGGAGTTCGTTCTCACCATGACCACTGCAACGATTCACGATAAATCCACTAAGCCCATGTTCACGGCGGATATGGTGCGCACCTACCTGCATGAGATTGGCCGGGTGCCGCTGCTGACTCATGAGCAAGAGATTCTTTTTGGCAAGCAGGTGCAGCGATTCATGACACTGCTGGAGTTGAAGGATAAGTTGAGCAATCGATTGAACCGTGAGCCGTCCCAGAGTGAGTGGGCTGCTGCTGCAAAGTTAACCGAAGCTGAGCTAGAGAAGGCGCTGCGGGAAGGCAAGCGCGCTAAGCAGAAGATGATCGAGGCTAACCTGCGCTTAGTGGTGGCGATCGCCAAGAAGTATCAGAAGCGCAATCTGGAGTTTCTCGATCTGATCCAGGAAGGCACGTTAGGCCTAGAGCGTGGTGTTGAGAAGTTTGATCCCACCCGGGGCTACAAGTTCTCGACCTATGCTTACTGGTGGATTCGTCAGGCGATTACCCGGGCGATCGCCCAACAGGCCCGCACCATTCGTCTCCCCATCCACATTACCGAGAAGCTCAACAAGATCAAGAAGGTGCAACGAGAGTTGACCCAGCAGCTAGGCCATGCACCCACGCCGGCAGATATTGCCAAGGCTCTGGAGTTGGAGCCAGCTCAGATTCGCGAGTTTCTGATGATGGCTCGTCAGCCCGTCTCGCTTGACCTCAAAGTAGGCGATAACCAGGACACTGAGTTGCAGGATTTGCTGGAGGATGAAGGTGCATCTCCAGAGACCTTTACGGTTCAGGAGTCCCTGCGACAAGACATCAAGGGGCTGTTGGACGAACTCACCCCCCAACAACGAGAAGTGCTAGTCTTGCGCTTTGGTCTGGAGGATGGGAATGAGTTGTCGCTAGCGAAAGTTGGACAACGGATGAACATCAGCCGTGAGCGCGTCCGTCAGCTCGAGCGTCAAGCTCTGGAGCACCTGCGCCGTCGTAAAGCCACGGTGCGGGGGTATCTTGCCAGCTAGCACCTGATTTAGCTTCAGCCCCAGTGTCGGTGATTGCTGACGCTGCGCGACACACTCTCAGAGCGTATTGCGCAGCGTCAGCGCTCTGAGTCAGTTCGGGTTAAGCGAGTTGTGGGGCACGGCGCACGGCACCGTGCCCCACAGCTTTTGATTGTCCGTGCGCGTCGCGCACGGACAATCAAAAGTTGCAACGTATGGCGCTACGCGCTCATGCTGTCAAAAGCGTTTTGTGGGA
>DVEB01000357.1 GCA_015295905.1 Synechococcales cyanobacterium M55_K2018_004 | reverse complement strand
GCCCCAAAACCCGCTTAACCAGAACTGACGTTAGCTAGATGCGCTGGTGTAGAAACGGAGCGCGAATTTCCAGAAAGCGCGAGAGGCCAGAAAGAGGGCGATCGCCAACCCACCAGAGGCAACAACCCAGCCGTACTGCACCCGGTTGAGGATCACCTCTGCCGGAACGGTAGTGAGAAAAGCAACCGGGACAATGAAGGTGAAGAAAAAGCGGTAGGCTGCAGGATAGGCCACCATCGGAAATCGACCAGCTTCCAGCAGCCCCCGCAGCACTTCAGTCACGTTGTAGATTTTGACGAACCAGATACTCATTGCCCCCAGCATGAACCAGATGCTATAGAGGCTGAACAAGCCCAACGCCAGGGGAACCAAACTGACGAGGTAGACCAAGGGAGGCAACCCCAGTGCGTTTCCTGCGTACAGCACCAGCACAATCCCAAAAATGACATCAGGCAGTCCCCAGGGGGAAACAGTGCGGGTCGAGAGCCAGAATTGTGAATCGATGGGTTTGAGTAGGACGAAATCCAGTGTCCCCTCCTGTACCTGTTTGACGATCTGGTTCAGGTTAGGAGCCAGGAAGGTGGCGGCAAACCCCTGCGAGATGGTGAAGATCCCCAGCGCCACCAGGGCTTCTTCCCACCGCCACCCCTCAAAGGTGTAACCCGTGCGATAGAAGAGGAAAAGGCCGAATAGACTGCCCGTGAGGCTGAACAGACTACTGAGCGCCGCAATCACAAAATTTAATCGATATTCTAGTTCGGCGGCGATCGCCGTTCCCCAAAATAACCTCAGAATGCTGAAATATCGACCCATGACCTTGTTACGTTGAAAGTGCTACATTCCCCTCGTGTGTTTACGGAATGGGAACAAAGGGAAGAAAGACGCGAATCGCTCGCAGAATTGATAACTGAAAGACTGCTTCCCGCGCCCGCTCAGGCGCAATCGGTGTAGTTCGCAACTCTTCACGCAGTTGGGCTTCCAGGGCGGCAAGCTGGGCTGCATCCAGAAATTCTCCGTGAATGGGAGACTGGCCGTGCAGGACAATGTCTGTCCGCAGCACTTCTTCAGGGATATCGTCTGGGGGGGGAAGGGCGATCGCCCTTTGTCCACCAGATAGTTCCCCACAGCCCAGCAAAAGACTGCTACACGCGAGCAGGCGCAGCCCCCATGCTATCCCCTGGTTGCTGCTGTGATGAATGTCAAGCCGTGAGGGGGTCATGTGCTCCATCCGAAGGTTCCAAACCGGGGGGAAGTGTTTCCCCGCAAAGCTGGTGTACTCTGCCAATCTGCTCAAACAGCCAAGGGTATTGCGCTCGGTAATTGGGAATACGAGCTAGGGGACTCAGCAAGGCTGCCGCGGTTAAATCTGCGACGGTGAAGCGATCGCCCACCAACCAGACCCCCGGTTGCCAGCGCTGCTCTAGGAAAGCTAGGGCAGTGTCCAATCGTTCCGCTGCCAGTTGTACGCGTGCAGGGGTCATACCGTACTGGCGGCGCACAATTTGAATCACAACCTGACTGGACAGCGAAGGGTCAAGATGCTTCCCGGCTTTTGCCCGAAAGTCGTAGTACACAAAGCGGGTGGCAACGCCGATGCTTTCATCCAACCAGTCCTCCAGACTCCAAATTTCGCGCTGTAGGGAATCCTCCGGTGGCAGCAGAGCTGGTTCAGGGCAGTAGGTTTCCAGAAATTTGAGGATACGGGTAGAGTCGGCGATCGCCTGCGGTAGTCCTTCCGTCTCAGGCAGAAGCACAGGCAGAGTGGTGAGTCCGGTCAAGGGCTTCACCTTGAGTGCATGCAACCCAGGCGTGAGGTTCTCGACCGTATAGGTCATCTGCTTAAACCCCAAACCTAATCTGGCTTTGCGGCAGTAGTGGGAGGTGCTGAACTGGAGCAGTCGCATGGGCAAAAACTGACCCACACTTACCCCTGGCTTATGCGGATCTAGAACAACTTGCTGACGTGAAAACCAGGGAATTTGTGAGCCGTAAACAGCTCGATCAAAATCAGCAATTGTAGCTGTGAGCTTTTTATGAGAATCAATTTAGAGAAGCGGTGAGGAGGTCAGTCGAGTCAGAACCAGAGCCAACACTGGCTGATTGCGCTAAGAGATTTGTGATGCAATCATCTACCCAGCGGAGGATGCGTTAGGCAATGGCATCCATCCTGGGGAGCTGATGTTCACGCACCTCCCTAAGCCAGTTCTTGAATAATTGGACGCGGTTAGGGAGAAGGCGTCGCCGCAGGGGTGGGTGACGCTTCAGGCGTGGTTGTGGTACCACCGCCGCAAGCACCTAGAACGGCTGCCAAACCTAGGGTCACAATCAAAGCAACTACTTTTTTGTTGAAATTCATAACACTCCCCTTTCGCAATTTGCGAATCAATTTAATTATCTCGAGTGAGAAAAATCAGTGCCTTTACCGTGTCTTTGAGGCTGGTGACGGATAGGAGACTTAGGAGCAGTCCTCCATACACGGGGGAAGCCCTGCTGCAATCTGAATCCGCACGTAATCAGCCTGAAAAAGACTGTAGTAAAGACACCCTATTCTTTTTAACAAATTTTCGACCAGGTGATGAAAGGAATTGGGGGATTTTGGAGTGTTTTTCGTCCTCCAAGCGAATTTTGTCTGGTTGCTGTTGGACTGGATTTGGGACAAATATTTTAGACGAATTGCGTGCAGTGTACTCAAACCTCGCTACTGACTCAGCACGAGGTTATCTCGGTGAACGACGGTTTCCGCGCCCATGTATCCCAAGATGTGGGGGATATCTTCTGAGTGGTAGCCCCGGATCTGCTGCAGTTCGCTGCTGTTGTAGTTGACAATGCCACGGGCGATTTCGCGGCCATCGGCTGCACAGATCTGGACGGCATCCTGACTTTGGAATTCCCCTTCGACTTCAGTGATCCCTGCTGCCAGGAGTGATTTCCCACTCTTGAGGATGGCATTGACGGCACCGTTGTCCAGATAAAGCTTACCCGCAGGCACCAGCCCATGAGCAATCCAGCGTTTGCGGGCATTAAAGGGCTGAGGTTCTGGCTCAAAGCGAGTTCCGATCGGTTCACCCGCCAGAATCTTAAAGATATTTTCAGGCGATCGCCCCTCCGTAATCACTGTCCGCACACCTGCCTTGATGCCAATGCGAGCGGCTGCAATTTTCGTCACCATACCGCCTGTGCCCCAGTGGGTACCGCGATCGCCCACCTCGACATTGAGGGTTTCTAACTCCTCGAGGTCTGCGACTTGCACAATCGGTTCGGCTTCGGGGTTTGAGCGAGGATCCGCAGAGTAAAGTCGGTCAACGTCAGTGAGTAGGAACAGCCAGTCGGCCTCAACCAGGCTAGCAACAAGGGCAGAGAGGGTGTCGTTGTCGCCAAATTTGAGTTCTTCGATCGCCAGTGTGTCATTCTCGTTGACGATGGGGATGACTCCCAACTTCAGCAGTTGACGGAAGGTACGGTAGGCATTGACGTAACGGCTACGTTGCACTAGGTCACTGCGAGTTAAGAGCACCTGCGCGATGGGCTGGTTGACCGAGGTAAAAAAGTCATCATAGATCCGCATCAAGCGTCCCTGGCCTACAGCAGCAACCGCCTGCTTCATAGCGATCGTGCGGGGACGCTCGGCCAGCCCCAGACGAGAGCAGCCAACCCCGATCGCGCCAGAGGAAACGAGGATGACGTGGTGTCCTTGGCGGCGCAACTGACTGAGTACCTCGACTAAGCGGGCGATCGTCGCTAGGGCTAAAAAGCCAGTCTCGGGTTGAGTCAGGCTAGAGGTGCCAATTTTGACAACAATCGTTTGAGTCATTTCCATAGTCTACCGACTAACCGACCGAAAAACAGTGATAGAGCGCCCCTCTCTATGAGTGAGAGATGACGCTCTACAGCAGTATTCACAGGGATTTATCGGTTAGGGTCTTTATAAGGAGTGACCCCATTTGACATATCAGTAGCATCGCAGAATCAGAAACGTTACGAGATTTTCCTAATGTTTTCTTTAGATTTACTAGTTTGAGGAATGATTGCTGTTTATGAAGTCCTGTTGCGGCACGAGGGAAGCCCCAAGGGCCTGAGAGAACCAGACCTCGAAGTTACGCATGGGGTTATATTTCATCTCCTGCTCAGGGTTCACCATCGGTTCCACCAAAATGGTGTACATTCCCAAACGATTGCCAGCCAGCACATCGGTAAACAGGCGATCGCCCACCATAGCTACCCGTTCGTAGGGCAGTTGCATGGCTTCGACGGCCTGACGCAACTTGCGGCGAGAAGGTTTGCCGGCTCCCAGCAGATAGGGAACGTCAAGAGTTTTAGCAATACTGCTGATGCGAGCGCGACTGATGTTGTTACTAACCAGCCAAATAGCGACCTCTGGACGGAGCGTGGCAATCCAGGTCTGTAGTTCGCTGGAAACATCCGTCAGGGTGACGGGCACCAGCGTATCATCCACATCCAGCACCAGCCCAGTAATGTTGCGATCGCGCAGGATGTCGGGAGTCAGACTCAGGACTGACCCCCCTAGAACCAAATCGGGTTGTAACAGTTTTCCCCAGGACATAGTGGTGGTTTCGTGTGATACTCCAGAGTAGCTTCAGGGGAAGTTGCTGCAGCCACTGCTCAATCGTTGACAAACAAGCATTTGTCCGTTGCTCAATGATCAGGATGACGACGATGGTTTTTGGGACTGGTTTCTCAAGCTACGGTCTACCGCGTCTTTGGCGGCCTCATGCTCTGCCAGAGTGCGGCTGAAGATGTGAGTGCCATCGTAGCGGGCCATGAAGTAGAGAAACTCGGTATTGGGTGGGTTGAGAGACTCTTGCAAACTGGCGAGGCCAGGGCTGGCAATCGGAGTTGGGGGCAACCCTGGGTTGATGTAGGTGTTGTAGGGGTTGGGGGTTTGCACCTGGGCGTAGGTGAGGGGCTGATCGACTGTCTGACGAATACCTAGGCCATACTCCACAGTTGGATCGGCCCCTAAGGGCATTCCTTCCCGTAGCCGACGGGCGAACACCGCCGCGATCACCGGCCGCTCCTGGTCTACCACGGACTCTTTCTCAACAATGCTGGCAAGCGTCACCCATTCCAGCAGAGTGTAGGGAGTTTTGGTGCGATTTTGTTGGTATAGAGGCAGCGCTACCTGCTCAAAACGGTCGAGCATCTGGTCGCGGGCAGCCTCCGGTGTGAGGCTGCCCGCAAACTTATAGGTATCGGGAAACAGGAACCCCTCTAGCTTCGGGAGATTGGGGGGCAACCAGGGGTAGCGATCGCGCGGGATGCGCTCAGTCGCTTGGACAAATTCCGCAGCACTGAACAATCCCTCCGCCTCAAAGTACTCGGCCATTTGCCGAATCGTCCAGCCTTCGGGGATGGTGAAGCTACTCAGGACGACCTCCCCTTCCCAGATTTTGTTGGCGATCGCCTCCATCGACTGTCGGGGAGAAAGTTCGTAGGTGCCAGCTTGAAAGCTGCCGGGACGGTTTTGCCAACCTTGAATCCGTGCCCATAGTTCCCAGGCGGAAACTGAGCGAATCAACCCCGCTTGCCGTAAAATTTCGCCAATCTCTCGGACTGTGGCTCCTTGAGGGACTTCAATCCGCAGGGGGCTTGCCGACGTGGGTGAGGCGTTGGCCGGTTCAGAAGCGGCAACCGGCATTGTCACCTGGCTCCACCACTGCCATCCCCCCCACCCGGCGAGGGCAAAAACGGTGGGAACTCCCACCAGTAAACCTAGTCCTACTTTTTGCCAACGGTTTGTCATGGCGCTTGAGGATCTATTCCTCGTCCATTGCCTCAAACAGTTGCTCTTCCAGGAGTGGGCGCACTGTCTGAAACTCTTCGGGGGTGAGCAGTTCAGGTCTGCCCTGACTGTTCACTCTGGCGAAGAACATCAATGGGTCGAGGGGTGTGCAGATGTCGTATTCCTGGTCTCGGTGGTAGAAGTAGGTGAGGCGCTGGAATTGCTCAGAGGTCAGGTCGTCCTCACTTTCACCCATATCAAGAGTAATTACTTCTTCTTCGTCAACTTCTGGCAAGTCTCCAGCAGCCGTCAGGGTGTAGGCAGTGCGTTTGAGGGTCAACTCTTGCTCAGCCAGCACGGCTTTTGCCGTTTCAAACACTTCGTCAATTTCGTCGTCTGCCAGATCTACCAAGGTCTCGGCTTCATCGTCTTCGTTATCCGATTCCCAGGCAAAGATTTCAATCGGTAGGTCAACCGGCAACAGCAGCAGGTATTCTTTGCCGTCTACTTCTAGAGAATGCTCAACGTAGCACAGGAGCGATCGCCCCGCCTCATCTACTAGGCTAACCGTGGGCGCATCGCTTTCCATTGTTTGACTCATCTTCAAACTTGCTCTACACAAAATTTTTATAGTATACAATACCGCAAATTGTGCGACACACACTAGCCAGGCATTGCCAGCAATTCTCACTATGGACCTATAGAGGGCCTATAGGCTTCTGGTGTGAGTTTAGCCCACCACAGACAGGCTAAACCTGCGCCTCCGACCTCTGGGCGTCATGCTGAACCTGACTGACTGAACCTGACTGAGAAGTGGCTGGCTCCCTCTGATCAGTGTGGTGCACCAGCGTGGCACGGCGATCGTCAAGCCAGTGTTGCAGAATGATAGCGGCGGCTTTGCGGTCGATCGTTCCCTTTTCGCGGGAGGGCGATCGCCCCTCCTCTAGGATGAATTGCTCTGCCGCGAAGGAGGTCAGCCGCTCATCGACGTACTCGACTTGCAGATCCAACGCCTTCGCTAGGCGTTGGGCAAACCGCTTGACCTGCTTTGCCTGGGAACCCAGTGTGCCGTCCATCCTGAACGGCATTCCCACCACTAGGACTTGCACCTGGCGTTCTTGCACCAACTGTCGCAGGTGTTCTAGAGTGGCGGCAAAGGAATGATGCTCTAGGGTAGTGAGACCAGTGGCAATCAACCCGGTGCGATCGCACCCGGCCACGCCAATGCGCTTACGCCCCACATCTAGCCCCAGTGCTGAGACAGGGGGCTGTTTTGAAGGAGATAGATTAGCCACGGGGATCTTCTGCAACAGAACCAGTGTTCCCCGCTGATCGTTGAGTGCCCTCAGGCGTTTTCTTCCCAGCAGCCCTCTTGCTGTTCGCACTCTCATGTCTGAGATCAACTCTCAAATCGACAGGCAGCCCGCTAGGGGGAACATTTTGCGCTGATTCGAGCCGCATGAACCGACTGGGTACGGGCTTGCGCCCCGCTTGCAAACCCTGTAGAACTTCTGTCAGTTGCAGATTTTCCAGTGGCTTTGCCTCCCGTAACTTATGCCAGACAGAGCGCGACATCAGCAGAGTATGTTCCGTCTGAGTCGCCCCGATTTGCTCAAAATACTCCTCGCGCTCTGGTTGATAGTCCGTTGAGGTGAGACGCAGCGGTTGGGCTGCACTGGCCTGGGTGATGCGAGCCATCTGGGCCACTAGTTCTGGGTACAGCCAAGTATAGGCCGGATGGACGGTCAATTGGGCTTCGTGAGGTTTCGACCCGTCACGGCTAAGCTGTACAGCAAAATAGCCGATTGCAGCTTTGCGCTGGGGTTCAAACACATAGCCATCCACCACTTCCGTGTGGTTAAACCAGTGCTTCAGGCCGTCCATCGCCCCATGCAGGAAGCTGTTTCTAAAGTCTGCAATGTGGCGATCATAGACTTGCCGCAGCAACGGTGGCATCGAGACAGTATCTAACTGATGCAGGAGGGACGCGTCTGCATTGCTCACAGGCAGGAGGTTGGGTAGATCTGGCTCGCGCTCTGCCAGAGTTTTCAGCAACTCCTGAGACAGTTCCCAGTAGGTAATTTGGGCAAGCGACTGAAACCCATTCTGACGACACAAGCCCAAAACGGTTTTGTCGTTGACATTGACCTCAACCATCCAGGTTCGTGCTTCCCAGATATTTTGTAGGCAATAGCGCAAGAGTTGAGAACCGACCTCTGTCGGACATGGTTGATTCACTGCTCCAGGCTGCTGCTCCTGTAAAACAACCTGCTCGACGCGCCAAGTAGTACGAATGCGATTGCAGGGGGAAACCTGGATCATGCCTCGCACCTGCCCGTCTTGCTCTGCCACATAAGTACTGAGGGCGTGCTGGAAGGGATTCGGAAATAAACTCAAGCCTTTGAGCAACCCAAACCAGCGGCGTAACTGCTGGCTTTGCTGTTCGCCACGGTTGGGCACATCACCAGAGGACTCACCTTGCAGTAACAAGCGCTCGATGCCATCCAGGTCGCGGTGCTGGCACTGTCGAATATTCAAGTTTTCTGTTTCAGGAATGGTGGAGGTCATGTCGCGCGAATGGGCAACCTCAGACAGGATAGGTATTATTATGCTAACTCTATTCTTTATTCTGAAGCATGATTCCGTAAGGTAACGTCAGTTATTCTGAAGCATGATTCCGTAAGGTAACGTCAGTTCTGGTTAAGCGGGTTTTGGGGCACCGCGCC
>DVEB01000078.1 GCA_015295905.1 Synechococcales cyanobacterium M55_K2018_004 | reverse complement strand
CGCAGCGCCCATTTCACACCACAACAAACCGACTCAATAACCGACGGAGTCGGTATAACGTGCATTCTGGATAAGCTGAACCCCTCTTAACCAGAACTGACGTTAACTAGCAATGTTGCAATTTTTGTGGATAGGTTCAGTGTAATTACGGTCACTGCTGCTGTTCTCGTTATTCCCAACTGATTATCCTGGGCCGCCTTCAGTTTGGCCGTAACGCTCGGTCATAAACCTTTAAGAAATCAGGTGGATCGACCATCTTGCGCGTCCGGATCGATAGGATGAGGCGTGGAATAAAGAACCATGATGGGAAACGAATTTAACCAACTTGCTATTAGTGGTGCCGATGCAGTGCCCGAGATCTCAGTCAACCAGGCTCCGGAACTGCTGCATCCGGAGCGGCGATCGCACCTGTGGCGATGGATGCTGCTCGGACTAACCGCCTGTGGCGTTTCTGGTGGTATGGCGATCTCAGCACTGATATCGCTACTGTCCCTCCCCCCCGCTCCCGATTGCCAAAATCTGACCACCCTTTCCCCCGACATGGAGCGTCTCTACTGCGCCCAGGAAGCTGCCCGCACTGGAGAATTGCCCCACCTGTTAGCCGGACTGGATGTGTTGGGTCAGTGGACTCCTGCCCACCCGCTCTACAACGAAGCCCAGCGATCGCTCAAAGACTGGTCTACCCAGGTGTTGGCGATCGCTCGTCGCAAGGTGGCCGATAGCGACCTCAAAGGCGCATTGGATCTTGTCAAACGCATTCCCCCCAGCAGCCCAGCCTATCAGGAAGCCCAGGCGGTGGCAAAAGAGTGGCAGGACTATTGGCGGCAGGGCGAGAAAATTGCGATCGCCGCCCAAGCCGCCATGAAAGCCCAGGACTGGGCCGGCGTGGAACTGCAAATTCAGGCGATGCGTGAGATGACGCAGGACTACTGGCGCCTAGACCAAGCCAATGCCCTGACCCAGCAGTTGCTACTCGAGCAGCAAGCTCGCAAGACCCTGGCAGAAGCGGTGAAGCTGGCTCAAACGGGTCAACCCGGGCCAATGGGAACGGCGATCGCCCTAGTCAGCCGGGTTGACCAGTCCACCCACACCTGGAAAGAGCTTCAGCCTAAGCTGCACCAGTGGAGCGATGCCCTGCTCAGCTTTGGCTTTCAGCAGTGGCAGCAAGGAAACCTCGACCAGGCGATCGCCGCTGCCCAACGAGTCCTACTCAACCCTGCCCTGGCGGAGGAGGCACAAAACCTGGTGCGGTTGAGCCAAGCGCGTCGCCTGGCTTGGTTGGGGTACACCACCTGGGAACCCACACCTAAGCATTTAGTCTCCCTCATGGAGGCGATCGCCGCCGCTCAGAAAATTCCCACCTCTAGCCGCTTTTATCAGGATGCCCAGGCCGGTCTAAAGCACTGGCAGGCCCAACTGGAGGATCTACAAACGCTCCAAGTGGCGCAAATGAGTGCAGCGCTGGGGCAACCGGCAACCCTGAAGTTGGCGATCGCCCAGGCAAAAGGGATTGCCGCCGATAGCCCCCGTCGCCTCCAGGCACAAACCCTGGTTGCCCACTGGAGTCAGGAGATTGAGCGTAAGGAAGACGCGCCCATCCTGGCTGTTGCCCGTCGTATGGCACAACCGGCAACAATTCCAGCGCTCAAGGCTGCCATCGAACAGGCCAAGCTGGTGTCCTACAAACGGGCACTCGCGCCAGAAGCCAACACCCTAATTGCCGGATGGACAGCCCAGATCCAGACCATCGAAGACCAACCCATTTTAGACCAGGCGAGAGCTGCTGCTCGTCGGGGTCGTCTGGGTGAAGCCATTCAGCTTGCGTCGGGGATTGTGGAAGGCAGGGCACTGTATGGTCAGGCACAACGGGCGATCAATACCTGGCGAGCAGCAATTCGCCGGGCAGAACTAGCCCGGATTCGCGCTCAGCAGGAAGCGGCCCGCGCTGCTGAACAACGCTTGCGGGAATCCCAACGGGATGTCCCCCTCCCTTCAACAACCTGGGGGGCCGCCCAAGATCCCCCCGCCAGCGCATGGACCGATCCCGCCCCCAGCGTTCCTCGGTACTCTGCGCCTACGCCTCAACCTCCTGCAGTCAATTATCGCGAGGCTCCTGTACCCTCGCCCTTGGTCGAGCCACCCCAGCGGGTTGAAGTTCCTCCCCCGGTGCTGCAGGAACCACCGCGGATTGAGGCACCTCCGCCGGTGATTGAAGTGCCGCCGCCGGTGCCGCCAGCCCCCTCGATCGAATCGTCTGTCCCGACTCAAGACCCAGTCGCACTGCTCTAGTCCGGTAATTGCGGTTACCCAAAACTGACTCCCAGCAATTGCTCCCAAACGTGAGTTCGGGATAAGCTGAAACTCTTGCTGTTCCGTGCGCGACGCGCACGGAACAGCAAGAGTTTTGGGGCACTGGGCCGGGCGCGGTGCCCCAAAACCCTCTTAACCAAGACTGACGTTCCCAAACCTCTCTCAACCAAGGGGCTGAATCAATGAACGAGAACCCCAGTATCCTTTCCCATATCTCGCTGGGCACCAATGATTTTGAGCGGGCGATCGCCTTCTACGATCGAGTATTGCCCACCCTCGGCTGTCGGCGCGTTATGGAATATCCAGATGCCGTCGCCTACGGCAAGCAGTTTCCAGAATTTTGGGTGCAAACGCCCATCAATGGTCAGTCGGCATCCGTGGGCAATGGCACTCACGTCGGCTTCATTGCACCGACCAAAGCGGCAGTCCATGCCTTCTACGAAGCGGCGATCGCGGCTGGCGGCAGGGACGATGGCCCCCCTGGCCCCCGTCCTGACTACGGGGAAGCGTACTATGGTTGCTTTGTGCGCGATCCCGATGGACACAAAATCGAAGCCTCCTACTGGGACACGACGATGGTTGAGGCTATCTGATACGAAACGGATAGGTTAGGACAAGGTGTTTTGCGGGAAACCCTGCTGCGCGGGGTTTCCCGCAAAACGCGTTTTACATCATGAGCGCGTCGCGCTATATAGTGATAGCAGTGATACTAGAGTGATTCTAGCCGTCTCAATTCCTGCAACCCTTGCAATTGCTGCCACTCCTTCAGCCTCTTGGCCGAGCAATCCAGAATTCAAAGCCGAAATCGCTATGGGTCTAGGGGATTGAAGGTGCAGCGATGCTGATCCCAGTCTGCCCTAGAGAAATTTTATGAATCCTTACGAGCAACCCCCTCGTGGTGCTGACCCCGTAGACGAGACCCTCACGCCTCAAGTGGGTACGTCAGTGCTAATCGACTCCGCGCTGCAACCGATCAAACCCCAAATTGGGACCACCGTTTTGGGACATCAGGTTTTTGCTAAGGACGAGCATCCAGCGGCCCATACCTCCATCCTGAATGACTCGGTGCTGCCGAAGATGCCGCCCCCCCGGGTATCGATGCTGGGAGAATCAACCCTGTCTTCTCAGAAACCCCAGCGACAGACGTCTGTGTTGCCTAACGATTTACTGCAAACGATTCCGCCGCCCAAGATGCCGCGACTCGTGAGCGACAAGCAGCAGTCTGACGAGCAATAGCCCTTTGCATGACTAAGACTGCTTCAGAATTCGACCGCGCCATGATGCGGCGCTGTTTGGAGTTGGCAAAACGCGCCCTCGGACGAACATCGCCCAATCCCCTTGTGGGAGCCGTAGTTGTCCAGGGAGAAACAATTGTGGGAGAAGGCTTTCACCCGAAGGCGGGGCAGCCCCATGCCGAGGTGTTTGCCCTCAGAGAGGCGGGCGATCGCGCGAAACAAGCCACCGTCTACGTCAACCTGGAACCTTGTAACCACTACGGACGCACGCCGCCCTGCTCAGAGACTCTGATCGAGGCAGGAGTGTCCCGCGTGGTGGTGGGGATGGTCGATCCCAACCCCAAAGTGGCCGGGGGCGGGATTGCCCGCTTGCGGCAGGCCGGTGTCGAAGTGTTGGTGGGCGTAGAGGAAGCGGCCTGCCAGGAACTAAATGAGGCGTTTGTCTACCGCATCCTTCATCAGCGTCCGCTGGGAATTCTCAAGTACGCCATGACGCTGGATGGTAAGATTGCGACCTCCACAGGCCATAGTGCCTGGGTGACCACTCCTGCGGCCCGTCAACTGGTGCATCAAGTGCGGGCGGGCTGCGATGCCGTCATTGTGGGAGGTAATACCGTCAGACGAGACAACCCACAGCTGACGAGTCATGGTGTGGGGCACAACCCATTGCGGGTAGTGATGAGCCGCCGTTTGGAGTTGCCGCAGGAAGCACACCTTTGGCAGACCCAGGACGTGCCGACGCTAGTGATGACGCAACGAGGGGCAAATCTTCCATTTCAAGCGTTCTTACGACAGCAGGGGGTTGAGGTTGTTGAACTGGAAGACCTGACTCCCAAGGCTGCGATCGCCCACTGCTACGAGCGCGGCTTTCTATCTGTCTTGTGGGAGTGTGGCGGGACGCTAGCCGCCAGAGCGATCGCCGAGGGGGCCGTCCAAAAAGTGATGGCCTTCATTGCCCCCAAAATTATTGGCGGCGAAGCGGCTCCGTCCCCCGTGGGCGACCTGGGATTTGAGCAGATGACGCAGGCCTTGCCGCTAGAGCGGGTGAGGTGGCGATCGGTCGGGACTGACCTGCTGGTGGAGGGATATTTGCCCTCAAGCGAGGGCCGCTAACGCCCCTTGGCCTCTCGCAGGGCGCCTTGGGTCATCGCAGCGATCGCTGCATCGGTTGCCTTAGGGAGGTGATAGTATTTGCCGCCTGCCTTCTGGGCCAATTCCTTAGCAAAGCCCGTGGAGACGAACTTGTTCTCGGTATCGATCACCAGCAATTGAATATTGAGCGCCCGGATCTTAGCCGCAATATCGAGCAGTTCTGCTTTGATGTCGGGCTTCTCGCCTTCCACCTGGGGTTCACCGAGCGATCGCGCTAGGGGAATATTACCCCGCCCATCGGTGATCGCCACAATCACCACCTGCCCAATGTCACCCGACGCACGGGCATTCACACCAACCCGAACCGCCTGCGTCAGGCCGTGAGCCAAGGGCGACCCCCCACCGCAGGGGAGTCGCTCTAGTCGCCTACGTGCTGCGGCGATTGAGCGGGTAGGGGGTAGCAGCACTTCAGCCTGTTCGCCCCGGAAGGGGATTAAGGCCACCTGGTCGCGGTTCTGGTATGCCTCGGTCAGCAGCCGCAGGACGGCCCCCTTAGCCGAATTCATCCGGTTCAAAGCCATTGAGCCAGAGGCATCGACGACGAAGATAATCAGGGAACCGGCTTTGCGGGCCAACCGCTTGGTGCGGATGTCCGATTCTTCAATAAAGACACGCTTGCGGGGGGCCGAACCAGAAGTGGGGGCAAGTTGGGCCACTGCGGCCTCATAGCGTTGACGGCGCGATCGCTGGTAGGGAGCCGCCGAGCGCAGTGTGGCATCCACTGCCACTCGGATGACCTTGCCCTTAGGCAACATGGGCTTGATGTAGCGGCCTCGATCTTGCGAAAAGATCAGACTGCGAGCGCCTGACTTTCCCCGTCGCTGGGCCATCTGTGCAAAGTACAGCACCGACGGATCAAGCACGACTCCTTCTGGGTCAAACACGAATTCTTCTGGAATCTGCGGCGGTTCCTGTTCCTGCTCTTCATCCTCCTCGTTGTCTTCCTCGTCTTCGTCCTGCTCCTCCTGTGACTGATCTTGTGCTTCTGGTGGCGGCGGTGGGGGTTGTGGCGGCGATTCTTGCTCTGGAGGGGGTTGAAGGATTGTAGCGCGAGGCACGATCACCAACTCCACCGCCCGTCGCAGGTCTTCGGCGTTAACTTCAGTGCGGCCCTCTAGAGCCGCATGGGCTTTGGCCACACGAGCAGCAAAGAGGTCGGCCCGGTGGCCCTGCACGCCTCCTCGCAGCGCTTCGTTGACTAGGTACTCTATCTGCGCATGGGAAATGTGGACATCCTTGAGCCACTCCCGCGCCAGGATGATCTGCGTTTTCAGATTGTCCAGGTCTTCGGCGTAGAGTGCTAGAAAGTGTTGCGGAGACTGGGCATACTCCGTGGCGCGTTCGACAGCAGTGACCCGGTCATCCAGGCCGAGGACAGCATCGGCGGAGAGGGCGATCGCAAATCGGTCGAGCAAGTGGTTGCGCAGGTCGCCTTCCTCCGGGTTATAGGTGGCGATCAACAGCGGCTTGCAGGGGTGCTGGAAGCTGATGCCTTCCCGTTCGATCTGGTTGCGGCCTTCCGAGAGAACCGTCAGCAACAAATTAGCAATCTGGTCATCCAGCAAATTCACCTCATCGATGTAGAGGACCCCCCGATGGGCTTCCGCTAGCAGTCCTGGCTGAAACACCGTTTCTCCCTGTTTAATCGACTGCGCCACGTCAACCGAGCCAATTAACCGATCCTCTGTCACTCCCAGAGGGATTTGGACGAAGGGAGCAGGAATCACCTGCGTCGGCAGATTCGCCGGGTCAAGATGGGCGTCAACCGGGAAACGAGCCAGAGTCTCGTCGTCCCATTCTTGGGGGTTGCTGGGGTCACAGTTGCAACAGGTGCCCTGCACAACTTCAATCGGTGGCAGCAGGGCATGGATCGCCCTCGCCATAACAGATTTGGCAGTGCCACGACGCCCTGCAATGATTACCCCCCCTAGCCCCGGATCAACAGCAGCGAGTAACAACGCTAGCTTGATGGCTTCCTGCCCGACCACGGCAGTTAGCGGAAAGGAAGGGGGAAGATTTGGGGCGATCGCAGCAGTAGACATCCAACTCAATCTCGGCAATTCAAAATTTGGGACTGGCAACTCACGTACTCCTGAACCTTCAGGATATCAGGGATTGGAAGTGGGAGGGGGAACTTCGCCGGGGACATCAGGGAGAGAAGCGTGTGCTGGGCGATCGCCATTTGTGCCGCCGCAGGAGTGGACGACGACCTAGCCCACCGCAGTTGGCAACTCTCTACTCCCAACCGTCTAGGGACGTAAGCACCAATCGCCAGGTGGAGGGAGAAATCAACATCCTGTACTCCCAAGCGCTTAAAGACGTAGGGCAACCTGAAGCACACGCCCACGGCTAACGAACCCTACAGTCCCAACAGCAGCAAGACTGAGATGCTAACCGCGAGCGATAGCAGAAAAATTCCGATGCCGTTCACAAAATCGACCGTCGAGGCTTTTTTCTTGGCAGCTTCTTTCTCTAAGTCCTCGCTGTAGTTGCAATAGATGCAGATGAAGACATCATCCTCCGTATGATCGCAGCGCACAAAGCCCTGACGTCCACATTTGGGACATTCCAGGACGGTCACTTCCTTCGTCATCATGTCCCCCTCTGCAAGCTGCATTTCAGAGATAGGGGAGTTTTCGAGAATTGTGAAACTCCTAACTACACGCTAGACCACAACTAGCGAAATGCGATTGAAATACTACAAAGTGATACGTCTGCATCTCAATTTCCCAAGCAGGCAGGCCTGTCGAAAGTGTTCCTTTATACCTGACGTTCCTCTGCCCAAGGCGTCACCCATTTTTGCAGCAGAGCAAAGCTGTAGTCCGTCAGCAGACCAATCAGGCCGATGAGGGCGATCGCAAACAACACCTTGTCTGTCTGCAAAAATCGCTGCGACTGCACAATCCGAAACCCCAGGCCGCTATCGGCAGCCACTAACTCAGCAATCACCAGAAAGTTCCAAGCCCCAGAGACGTTGACGCGCAGGGTATCAATGACGCTGGGCACAATGGCAGGCATAATGACCCGCGTCAACACATCAAAACGACTGGCCCCCAGTGTGTAGGCCACATTTAGTAATTCATTGGGGATAAACTTAACGGCATCTGCCACCATAATGGCGTTATAAAAAACAATTCCTAGAAAAATAATGATCACCCGCGCCGGTTCATCCAGCCCTGCCCACAAAATAATCAATGGAACAAAGGCCGCCACAGGCATATAACGCACCGTTCCGACAAGGGGGCTGAACAAACTTTCCATGCTATGGAAGGTGCCCATCGCGATGCCAATCGGGATACCCACGATAGCGGCCGAAAAAAACCCCAGAAAGACGCGCCAACAACTTGCCCAAATATCCTTAATCAGATTTTCCTGTAAGAGCATCTGCACCCCGGCTTGAAGAACGGCGGTCGGCGTTGGCAGAAACATCGCCTCCACCCGACCAGAAAAGCTCAGAAATGACCAGATCACCAGTGGGGTAATCAACGCAGTGGCCGAGAGGAGGAGCGCTAACCAACGGGGAAATCCCTGACGAATGCTCCAAAAGACCGAGGGTTTTAGATAGCGTTTGGGTGTAGCTGGAAGAGTTTTTAGCACAATGGGATAGGAAATAACAGGCCATCCAGAATGATGGCAGATTATCAGCGCTGACAGACCCGTCAAACTGTAGCATTAGGAACAATTGGCCGTGGAGTAATTTGGCTAAATCTGAAGGACTGGCAAGCCTTGAATGAACGTGAATTCTGGATAAGCTGAAACCCTTGCTGTTCCGTGCGCGACGCGCACGGA
>DVEB01000276.1 GCA_015295905.1 Synechococcales cyanobacterium M55_K2018_004 | reverse complement strand
TTGGGTCACCGCGCCCGGCGCGGTGACCCAAAACCCTCTCAACCAGAACGGACGTTCATTAGTCTTGTTCCAGTACTGCCGTAACCAGTGAGAGTGCTACAACTGGTGCTGTGACGGCTCTCAGGATGCGGCGCCCCAACGTGACGGGTTGAAACCCCAGGGCGATCGCCCCTGCCACTTCAGCCTCCGTCCAACCGCCCTCTGGGCCTGTGGCAATCACAATTGGAGCGGCTGGCGTTGCGCTGTGCTGGGTGAGCAGAACCCCCAGGAGATGGCGGGATACTCCGCGTTCTGTGCAGATGTAACAGCTTGCCGGGGAGGTTGGGGGCAAGCAGTCAGTCGCATCCGACATCGGGGACGCCTCGCCTCGCCAGCGCTTGAGGGCATCCATCAGGGGCTGAGGCGGGTGGACGATGGGGATGTGCTGTCGTTCGGACTGTTCTGCTGCTTCTCGGACAATTCTTTGCCAGCGCTCAACTTTCTGAGGGCTGGGTTTCAGCAGGGTGCGATCGCTCACAACAGGCACAATCTCTGCAACTCCCAGTTCGGTCACTTGGGGCAGCAGGTCATCCATGCCACCTCCCTTGGGCATGGCGATCAGTAAAATGACGGGCCGTGGGAGTTCATTGTGGGCGTGCATGGCCTCCAGCACGACTGCCTGTAGCGGCGCTTCAGTCAAAGCTGCCAGCCACCAGTGACCGCCACCATCCATCGCAATGAAGCGATCGCCTACTCTTAATCGCAATACACGACATAGGTAGTGATGCTGCGCGGTTGTCAAATGGATATGGGGTGGCGTCAATTGTTCAGGAGCGATGGTCAAGCGCTGCATGGAAAGAGGTGGCATGAGACGCAGAAGATTTATGAACTGATGAACTGATCGAGACGCTCTAGGGAAATCTATCTAAGGGCGTGGACTGCCAGAATTGACAAGAATTCTAGGATGGTTTCACGACTGAAAAACCGTTTCCCGCTCAGAGAGCCTGCGAGTGTATGTTGAGTTCTAATGAATACATCCAGTTACCTTCAACTGAAGTGACGGGTGATGCTCTGATTGCGATCTGCGAGGCTGCCGATGTGATTGCCTGCGAGTGTCCCGGTTATCTCGCACGCTTGTTGCGTCAGGTGCAGAACTTCCGCAGTTATACGCTACGCTGTATCGACCAGTTCCCAGAAGATGCTGAGACTCATTACTGGTTGAGCGATCGCGCCACTGAGGTTGCGAATTTGCTCACTCAAACCATGCTGGAACTGATGAAAAAAGAGGGGTTGATCGATGATTCCAACCGAATTTTGCTCAACAAAATGTCTGAACGCGCCAGGGCCACGGCTCTCAAACAAATTGGATCCTAGTGTGACGTGAAGTTGTACGCTTCGCCCTCAGCGAGTCACAGTGGGGCAACGTGCCACTGCAACCCCTGGCATGAGAAGGCCTATGAGCATGGGGTGAGTCTACGCGAATGCCCCTTATAGGATCTCATACCGGTCGATTTGGTGTGGTGTAAAACGTATGCACAGCCCACGTTTTACACCACACCAGATTGTTACTTTAACGTGAATTCGGGAACAGCAAGGGTTTTGGGTCACTGCGCCCGGCGCGGTGACCCAAAACCCTCTTAACCAGAGCT
>DVEB01000096.1 GCA_015295905.1 Synechococcales cyanobacterium M55_K2018_004 | reverse complement strand
ACCCTTTTATACGGAATCCGTTGCTTATAGGGTCGGTTAGTTTTTAGTAGAACGCCCGCGCAGCGGGCGTTCTACTAAAAACTAACTGCTACTTTATAGGCGGATTCCGTATTAATCCGAACTGACGTTAGCTAGGACTGCAACGTGAATTCTGGATTGGCGAAACCCCGCTTCACCCGAACTGACGTTACTTCAAGGGCACGCATGATATACCTCAGGGTTGACACAGTGGGGCAATGGGCTGCCCTGTAGCCCTGCTATCAAATTAGCGATCGCCATCTGTGCCATCTTTGTGCGGGTTTGCTGGCTGGCGCTGCCCAGATGGGGGGTGATGATCAAATTGTCGAGGGTGAGTAGGGGGCTATCCATAGGCAGGGGTTCAGGGTCGGTGACATCAATAGCCGCAGCGGCGATCTGGCCTTGGGAGAGGGCACGAAACAGGGCAGCTTGATCCACCACGCCCCCCCGGGCGGTATTGACTAAGATGGCGCTGGGTTTCATCTGGGAAAAAGCACGATCGTCGATCAAATGGTATGTTTCTGGTGTCAGGGGAACGTGTAGGGAAACGAAGTCGGCAGTTTGCAGGAGGGTTTCAAAGGAAACGAAGTCGGCATTTACGGCTGGAGCCGCAGCGCTGGGGTGTTGACCGCAGTACAGCACCCGCATATTAAAACCGATGGCTCGTCTGGCCACGGCCTGCCCAATTCGTCCAAGCCCGACGATACCCAGGGTTGCCCCACTGACCTCTGGCCCCAGTAGTAGGTCAGGTTCCCAGGTCTGCCAGAGACCTGCACGGGTGAAGCGATCGCCCTCCACGACTCGGCGAGCCGCGGCCATCAGCAGTGCCCAGGTAAAGTCTGCCGTGGCATTGGTCAAAACACCGGGAGTGTGCCCAACGGGGATGCCTCGCTCGGTGGCGGCAGCGATATCAATGTTGTCGTATCCCACTGCCATCTGGCTAATCACCTTAAGCTGGGGTGAGGCTTGCAACAAAGCACGGTCGATGCGGTCGGTGAGGAGACAGAGCAGGCCATCGGCGATCGCCATTTTTTCGCGCAGCACCTCTACTGGGGGGGGCTGTCGCTCCGTCCAGACTTCCACCGTTGCCACCGCAGATAAGGCATCCAGACTGGCGGGAATTGGGCGCGTGATAAAGACCGTTGGCAGTGTCATAGGGGCAAGGCAAGCAGCGAGCTTCTCTCAGTTTACTGAGGAGCGCCTCCCTGCATCATGACTTGGAGTTTGGATGCAATTAAACGAATCATCCGGTTGGCCACACCAACGGCAACTTTGCAAACCATTGGAGTTCGCGGTTATTCTGGTTTTCACAGTCCGCGTTCGTGAAACACAAAACTGCAACCGGGGGATTTTGGGCATGGGCGACCATCAGACAAGCGAGCCATTTTCAGGCAACTACCAGTTCACGCTGCGTGAGCGGTTGGAGCGGACAGGACTGGTCGATTATTCTGAACTGCGATCGCTGCCTGAGATGTGGGACATTACGGCTCGTCTGTTTCCCCATGTAGTTGCCTTGATCGATCCCCACGCCAAAGTTCCACTCAGTCTCACCTACGCCGACCTGCGTCAGCAGATCGAACAATTTGCCAGTGGCTTGCAGACGTTAGGGATTGATCCTCTCTTTCCCCCCCATCCCGAGGAGGCCAATTTGCCCCCTCGGGTGGCGCTATTTGCCGATAACAGCGCTCGCTGGATGATTGCTGACCAGGGCATCATGCGGGCAGGGGCTGCCGATGCCGTGCGGTCGTCTGCGGCAGACCGAGAGGAATTGCTCTATATCCTGGAACACAGCGGCAGTATGGGGCTGGTGGTGGAGGATGCCAAGACCCTAAAGAAACTCCTGCCAGAATGCTTGACGCTGCCGCTGCGATGGATCGTGCTACTCTCCAATGAAGTTCCCCCAGCAGTGAATGGCATCAAAACGCTTAATTTTGAGCACCTGATGAGCCTAGGAGCGGAGCGATCGCCAACCCCCACCCACCACACCCCAGAGACTCTTGCGACCCTGCTCTATACTTCTGGCACCACGGGCAAACCAAAAGGGGTGATGCTGTCGCACCGTAACTTTATCTATCAACTAGTGGCCTTGACCGCAATCATTCAGCCTGCTGTGGGCGATCGCACCCTCAGCATTTTACCCACCTGGCACAGCTTTGGGCGGATTGGCGAATACTTCACCTTGGCCCAGGGTTGCACCCAGATCTACACCAACCGCCGCTACCTGAAGCAAGATATGCAGACCTACACGCCGCAGTATTTAGTGGGTGTGCCGCGCCTGTGGGAGTCAATCTACGAGGGCATCCAGAAGTCCCTGCGCGATCGCCCCCCCCGGATGCAGCGGCTAATCGAGCGGTTTTTGGGCATCAGTCAGCGTTACATCAAAGCCGTTCGCACCTGGAAGGGCTTGGATCTGCAAAACCTGAACCCCACAGGTCAGGAGAAGATTCAGGCATGGGTGACCACACTCACGCTGGCTCCGCTGCATTACCTGGGCGAGCTAATGGTCTACAACAAGATCCAGCAGGCTACTGGGGGCAAGCTGAAACAGATCATCTGTGGCGGCGGTTCTCTGGCCCAACACCTAGAGGACTTTTTTGAAATTATTGGTGTGCAAATCCTAGTGGGGTATGGTCTGACGGAAACGGCTCCCGTGTTGAGTGCCCGTCGCTTCTGGCGCAACCTACGTGGCGCCTCAGGACTACCGATCGCCAATACCGAATTCAGGATTGTGGATGTGGAGTCACGCCGGCCCCTGCCTGCTGGACAACGAGGCCTCGTGCTGGCACGCGGCCCGCAGGTGATGCAAGGCTATTTTCGTAACCCAGAAGCCACACAAAAAGCAATTGATTCAAATGGTTGGTTTGATACGGGAGATATTGGTTGGTTGACGCCAGAAGGTCAAATCGTACTGACTGGGCGGGCGAAAGATACGATTGTGTTAACCAACGGAGAAAATATTGAACCGCAACCAATCGAAGATGCTTGTTTAAGAAGCCCGTACATCGATCAGATTATGTTGGTGGGACAAGACCAAAAATACTTGGGCGCATTGATTGTGCCCAACCTGGAGGCTCTAGAAGCCTGGGCAGTTGCTCACCACCTCATTCCCCCCCGTTCCCAGTCCACCAACCCCCTGGAACCCTACCCACCGTTGCTAGAAGCCCTGCGCCAGAAACCTGTCCGCGACCTCTTCCGGGAGGAGCTCAACCGCGAAGTGCGTAATCGCCCTGGCTATCGTCGTGATGATGAAGTCATTGTGTTCGACCTGATTGCCGATCCGTTCACCATCGAAAATGGCCTGCTCACCCAGACGCTCAAAATTCGCCGCAACGTCGTCAGCGATCGCTACCAGCACATCATTGACCAGATGTTTGCCAGCTAAACGCATCAACGCATCCAGTGAAAATTCCAAAGTGACCAAATCCCAAACGGTATTCTCTGTCGCTTGCCGCGATCGCCCTCAGTCGCTAAAGTCGTAGTAACAAATTCTGTGACTAAAGGCGCTCAGTTTTGCGGTGGAGGCGTGGAAACGCCCGTAGAAAGAAGAGAAGCGACTGCAATGCTTCCTGTGGATTCTGACCCACTGTTGGGTAACTTTAAGTTTGGTAGCATCTCCCTGTGACTCTGGACTCGCCATGACTCTTCCATCCTCCCCCAATCGCAATCCCAATTCAGACAGGGCGATCCTCTCCGAGGCGGCAAAGCCCCCCGCTCCAGAGGACATCGTGACAACGGTACAGGTCGAGGTGATTGGGGCTGGGGCAACTGCGGCAGCCGCTGGCACGGCAGAACTGGTGGGCCATCAGTCAGACGGTGAAAGTCAGTCTGCCGCTTGGGAAGTCCAGCCCCTCTCTGCCGCAGAAATTACCCCTAGTCCTGGCGGTGCGTTGACGGCTGCCAAAGGTTCCTTCTCTGCCTTTCTAGCCCCCCTGACGCAGGACACCTTCAAACAGGTTGTGACTGATGTAGAGCAAAAGCTGCGGGTGGTCAACCAGACCCTCTCCATGCTCGACAGTGTGCTGGATTCCCGTGGATTTGATGCCATCCTGGATGAAATGCTGCGATCAATTACCCTCAAAACGGGAGAACTCCTCAATGCCGATCGCACCACTATTTTTCTGCTAGACGAGGAAAAAGATGAACTCTGGTCAATTGTCGCCAAAGACGAACGGGGCAATCACCTAGAGCTACGCATCCCAAAGAACGTTGGGATCGCGGGGGAAGTTGCTACCAGTAAGCGAGTCGTCAACATTCCCTACGATTTCTACGATGATCCCCGTTCTCAAGCCGCCCAAGCGCTTGATAAGAAGAACCACTACCGCACCTACACCATGCTAGCCATGCCGTTGCTCAACGATGAGGGTAACTTGGTGGCGGTGGTGCAGTTGATCAATAAACTCAAGCCCAATGCTGAGATCCATGCAGCCCTAGAGGACAAGATCGACCTCGGGGGGTTCACCCATCAAGACGAGCAGGTGTTTGAGGAATTTGCCCCCTCCATTCGTCTGATCTTGGAGTCTTCCCGCTCCTTCTACAAGGCGACTCAGCAGCAACGCGCCGCCTCTGCTCTAATGAAGGCCACCAAAGCCCTTAGCCAGAGCAGCCTTGACCTAGAGGAAACCTTGGGGCGGGTGATGGATGAGGCCAAAGAACTGATGCAGGCCGATCGCAGTACGTTATGGCTCTTGGATCGCGATCGCCACCAACTGTGGACAAAGTTGCCTATCAACGGCAAGTTACAGGAAATTCGCATCCCGATGGATGCTGGTTTTGCTGGACAAGTGGCCATGAGCGGGGTGCCTCTGCTGATCCCGTTTGATCTGTACGACCACCCTAACTCCGAAACTGCCAAGGAAACTGATAAGAAGACCGGCTATCGGACGTGCAGTATGCTCTGTATGCCTGTCTTCAATGCTGATGGCGAGTTGATTGCCGTCACCCAACTGATCAACAAGAAGAAGCAGGGCGACTATCCCCCCTATGATCCTGCTAACTACCCAGAGGCGCCAGAAATCTGGCGAGCCAGCTTCAACCGCAACGATCAGGAATTCATGAAGGCGTTTAACATCCAGGCTGGGGTTGCCCTGCAAAACGCCAAGTTGTTTGCCACGGTGAAGCAGCAAGAACAGATGCAGCGGGATATCTTGCGATCGCTCTCCAACGGGGTGATCTCCACCGACAAGGAGGGGCGCATCCTGGCAGCGAATGAGAGTGCGCTGGCGTTGCTGGGCTTGCAGGAGGGCAGTTCCCTGGAAGGGAAGCCGATTACTGAACTGATCTCCATCGAGAAAGCAAATTTTGCCCACTGGTTCCAGAGTGCGCTGTCGGCCAAGGATGAGAAGAGTCGGCAACAGTACTACCCCGACCAAACATTACAGGCCGTTCATGGACGGGAGCAGCACAGCATCCATCTGTCGATCAACACAATCGCCGATGCCAACGATAACCAGCAGGTCTCTGGCGTGCTGGTGGTGATGGACGACATCAGCGACGAAAAGCGGCTGAAAAGCACTATGTACCGCTACATGACGCAGGAGTTGGCGGAACAGTTGCTCGAAAACCCCGACGCCGCAAAGATGGGGGGCGATCGCAAGGACGTTTCTGTGCTGTTCTCCGATATCCGGGGCTACACCAGCCTGACCGAGAGCATGACCGCCGAAGAGGTGATCGAAATGCTCAACGAGTACTTCGAGCCAATGGTGGATGCTGTCTTTACCTACAAGGGCACCCTCGACAAGTACATCGGTGACGCCATCATGGCAGTGTATGGTTCGCCGCTCCCCTTGGCAGACCACCAGTGGATGGCTGTTCAGAGTGCGATCGAGATGCGTCACCGGCTGGCCGAATTTAACGCCAAGCGAGCCACCCAAAACCAGCAGCCGATCAAGATTGGGATTGGCATCAATTCTGATGTGGTAATCAGCGGCAACATTGGCTCCAGCAAACGGATGGAGTTTACAGCAATCGGGGATGGCGTTAACCTGGGGGCCCGGTTGGAGAGTGCCAGCAAAAACTACGGCACCGATATTGTCATCAGCGAAAACACGTATAAACCCTGTGCTGACCGCATCTGGGCGCGAGAATTGGACTGCATTCGCGTCAAGGGCAAGACCAAACCCGTCAGCATCTACGAACTGGTGGGACTGGCCTCTGAACCGCTCTCCGATGCTAAGAAACGCTGCATTGAGCTGTATCAAGAAGGCCGTCAGTTTTATCTGAACCGCCAGTTTACGAAGGCAATGACTGCTTTCGCCACTATCTTGGAAGAGATAGACAATGCCGACAAAGCCGCAGAGCTTCATTTGAAGCGTTGTAACCACTGGCTGATGCATCCCCCTACAGACGAGACTTGGGATGATGGGGTGTGGACATTGACCGAGAAATAGGCTGCGAGCAAACCTGCGGTTGCTCCAGGTCACAACTTGTTGCAACCTGTCACACATTGGAGCCTAGGCTAAGCTGCGAAACGCCCTCTGAGAGCACGTTTTGCAGCGCAAGTCGTGAAAATAGCCTATGGCGCTAGGTGCTCATAATGTAAATGTAAAAAGTAAATGTAAGTAAAAAAAGCATTGTGTGGGAACCCCCGCGGCGCTGGGTTCCCACACAATGCTTTGCCCTAACCCAGGCGCGACGCGCCATAAAGTCCAGCTTGAAAGTCCAGCTTGGTAGGGGTGTGGGGGCGCACCCCCCGCAACCTCTACGTCAAAAATGATGAAAGGTCATGGGGTAAAAATTGCCGTGCAGTCCGTAGGGAATGTGCTGTTTTAGGGTGAGACGGGCGATCGCCCCCTGCGTCAAGTCCCGTGCGTCTAGGATGACCAGTTCCGATCGCTCCTGCTTGCCGTTGAAAAAGAGAGATAATACCCAACCATCATCTTCTGCACTGCCGTCCGGGAAGGGCACAAAGACAGGCTCTCCCGCATACCCATGCGGGGCTAGACTGAACAGTTGTCGTTCTCCTGTCAGCAGATCCAGCTTGAGAATCGCCTGAAGGGGAGCATTCCCCGTTGGATGGTGGGCGGCTCCCATGTAGGCGTAGCGGTAGGGGCGTCCGACGTGATTGGGGTGCACGCTGGGGAACTCTACACAACGGTCTTCAAGTCGCTGCTGCTCAACGGTGCCCCGCTCTAGGTCGAAGCGGAACCGCCACAGTTGGCCGGGGGCCAGGGACTCAAAGTTGGTCTGGCGATAGTCTGCCCCCGGCTCCACAGAGGGCAGCGCCTCGTAGCAGATGGAATCGACAACGAGGACATTGTCTTGCTCAAAGGCGTTGGCATGGTGGAAGACAAACCCAGCCTCAACGGGGATTGTTTTGACGGGGGCATTCCCAAAGCGAGGCACAATGATCGCTTGGGTCGGCTTGCCAGTCTGGAAGGTGATGCACTGTCCGGCGCCCCTGAGGCCCAACAACCAGGGCAGCGGATTAAACGAAACCGGATTCTGAAAGAAGATGGCGTAATGTTCGCTGATGGCAAAGTCGTGAATGAAGGCGAACCCAGGAGTGGCGTGGCTGCGTTTGCGCAGTAGTCTTCCAGATGGACTGAACTCGTAGACTGTTAGGGTGGTCGAGAGTCCTGGTTTCATTGCAAAGTTGACTAGGCAGGGGGTGCCACCATCCGCAGCGCAGACAGGATCAACGTGGGGATGGGCTGCGATCGCCCCTCCCGGTGGCAGCAGTCCATCCAGATCATCCTTCCCCAGGGTTTCCAGGGTTTGGGGATCTAGCCGATAGGGTTCTGCCGCCTCCCAGAGGGCGAGTAATTTTCCGCCCCAATAGATGACATTGGTATTCGCGATATTTTTGATGCGGCAGTCGAAGGCATTGGCGAGAATTCCCCCCGGCTTTTGCGTCCCAAACACGCCGCGATAGAGGATACGGCCTGCCTGCTGTTCCTCCACAAATGCCTCCGTCCGCACAAACCGATTGCGGAAGTGGGCGCGTCCGTTCTGAAAGGCGATCGCGCAGATCATGCCATCCCCATCGAAGGGGTGGTGGAAGGGTTGACCGTTGATATCTAGCAGACCAGGCCCATTGCGAAACAACGTGCCGTTTAGCTCAACGGGGATTTCTCCCTCAATCTCATCAATCTCGTAGTCTAACTCCTGACTCACCGAGCGATAGCCTTTATGCCACTCAGCGATGTCGTAGGAGCGCGGTGCGATAGCAGATTTGTCTTGCAGTTGCATAGGTGGAGGTGGCGAGTAGGGAAAGCAAAGGCATGTAGGCGGTGAGCGTGATCTTCACCCAGCCCTTGGCCTGACCAGACAAAGAGGAGTCCGGTTGACGTTCCACTGTGCCTGGAGAGGCATTTGAGCCGGGGGCAAGCTGCGCAGCAGATGGCCCACTAGCTGAGCAAGGGAGTTTCGGAGGCGGCGGTTTCCAGGGGGGCGATCGCTTCAACCGGAGTCGTCATCACGTCTGAGAGCACGACGTCTGGGAGGTCGCGTCCAGGCATTGCTTCTGCTTCCTCTGGCAGCCAGCTCAGGAAGGGCAGCGGCAACAAGGTACTGAGGTTGGTAATGACAACGAGTAACCAGAGCTTGTCGAAGTTCGTTTCGGTGACTCCCAACAGGTGGGTGAGTCCTGCCCCTATCTCGTAGGAGAGCAGTCCCGCTAGGTTGGTCACCGACATCAGCAAGGCAAACAGGGTTGCCTCGATACCGGCAGGACAGAGCCGCGCCGCTAGCACCAGCACTGGCATATAGGCGATTTGCCCCATGACCGTCAGGATCAGACTATCACCCAAGCTAAACCAGTGGTCATCAATGCCTAGGGCTCGATTCGTATGTGTTACCAGCAGCAACATCGTCATGCCTAGGAGGGCAGAAATGATCGTCGTCCAGCCAAAAATTTGGCGGAAAGGCACTGCCCTAAAGAACCGCTGAAACATCCAGACGCCAAACAGGGAGGCAATGCTGGTGACTAGGCGCACCCGTCCCAAAAATTCGGGCGAGAACCCCAGTTCATTGGTGGTGAAGAAGAAGAAAGCAGATTCTGCCGAAGGCGTAGACTGCCACAGAAAGAGAAAAGCAGTCGGCAACAGAATTGCCTTCTGGGTGACGGCTCCCCACAGTTCCTTGACTTGGCCACCCATCTCTTGCAGGCTGGTGGACTCCGTGACCCGGCTCTCGCGAATGAGGGCGGCCACCAGGGAAACAATCAGCGGAAAGGTTGCTGTAATGGCAAAAACGTTGCGGGTTGTGAAGTGTTCCAGCAGGTAGCCACTGAAGTAGGCCGTGATCAGCCCTCCCAGGGCAGACGTGCCCCAGCAGAGGGACTGTAGTGAACCTGCCGCACTAACGGACTCTGCCCGCGCCCGTTCCACCACCAGCGAATCAACAATCACATCACTGAAGGCGATCGCCAGCGAACTGAGGGCGATCGCTGCCGTAGCACTCCAGGCACTATTGACCACGGTCGCCATCAGCACCCAGGACAATGTACCCAACACGCCCGACAACACCAGGTAAGGTCTACGGCGATAGCCCAGCACCGGGAAGCCGTCGGAGATGAAGCCAAACAATGGTTTCACCATCCAGGGGATCGCTGCCACCCCAATCAGGGCAGATACTTCTGCCGGACTCAGGCCCAGCTCATCCTTCAAGAAAAAGCTGACTGCCAGCCGCGCCAACCCCAGGATCCCCTGTACGAAGTAGACCAGCAGGATAGCCATTAGTTCTGGAGTGGGCTTGTTGCCAAACAACACCCTCTCCGTCACTGATTCCTTGATGCGGGCAAGCCCGGAAGCGGAAATTAGCATGAGGCGATCGCACTATTAAGAAATGTCAACATTGTTTCCTATGATAGCCCTCTCCTCTTAGCTGTGCATGAAGGCACCACTTCCGCTGGATTTTGGCTATCGTTTGTAGGGACATTGCTTGCAATGCTGACTATTGCAAACTTAGTCAGCCCACTAACGTGGGGACGACAAACAAGGTTGCAGAGGTCGGCAGCGATATATCGGCAGCGATATAGATAGTCGTCCCACTAACCTGGGAACTGCAGCCGTGTCTCGCGTTTGACACCATGAGCGCGTAGCGCCATAAGCGCCATAAGATGAGGAGGGAACTCAAGGGGAACTGGCATGGATCTTCTGACTCAATGGCTAGTGGCGATCGCCCTCAACACTGTTCTGCTAGGCCTGACCTGGATTGCTCCGAAAAAATTGCTGACCCCCGCTGGGCTTGTGCATGCCTGGGTGCTGGGCGTCGTTTTGTGGGGCACCCTAGGCTGGCAGGGGTATGTCGTGATGATGTTCTACTTTTTAGTGGGGTCTGCGGTGACGCGTGTTGGTCTGGCCCAAAAGGAAGCCGCAGGCATTGCAGAGAAGCGTTCGGGGGCACGGGGGCCAGAGAACGTCTGGGGGTCAGCACTGGTGGCTACTCTCTGTGCCCTAGCAGCCTATACTGTTATGGGCAATGAGGGTATGGGCAATGAAGGGGCTGCACTGATCACCAGCCTGTTGATCCTGGGGTACGTTGCTAGCATGAGTACCAAACTCGCCGACACAACTGCTACTGAAATTGGCAAAGCTTACGGTAAACGTACGTTTCTGATCACAACTTTTCAACCGGTTCCCAGAGGAACAGAAGGAGCGGTGAGTCTGGAGGGCACCCTAGCAGGGGTGGTGGCCGCAGTAGCGATCGCTCTGGTTGCCTGGGCAGTGGGGCTGATTACCCCGGTAGGGGTGGCCCTTTGCGTCATCGCTGCGTTTATTGCCACAAACCTAGAAAGCGTGATTGGGGCCACGTTGCAGTCGAACTATCGCTGGCTTACCAATGAGATGGTGAATATTGTTAACACCTTTATTGGCGCAGGGGTGGCGATCGCCCTTGGCTCCGTGTTGCTCTGAGTGGTTTGCTGCTCCGCTGCAGCTTGGACTAAATTGCGCTCATGCTTCTGTCACGTTTGCAATCCCCCAGTTGCAGGATGGTTGATGTCACTAACGCATCCTGTTGCAGGGGGGGGCAATAGATGCACTCGCGCAAACTCATCAGTCGAGGTGTGTTGCGCGGGTGCAAAACGTCTCAAGCGGTGGTGATCGACTTCACGTTCATCGCAGCATCTACGGGTTGAATCGGTTGATCTTCCAAAATGCCATCCACCCAGTCAGACTGAGCTAGCGCTTTCACTCCCTCGGCAGTAATCTCGATCGGAATGGCACCGAGGGCGTTGGGGCGACTGGCCAGCGGGTGGCCGCCGAAGCGTTCAAGGATGGGCGCGATCGCCTGGTATGCCTGTTGGGCGGAATTGCGTAGAGCAGCGATCGCAGCCTGCCGTTCAGAGGCGGTCTGCCGCGTTTGGGCCGGGGAGACTGGCTCGGTGTGCAGCAACACGACCGCTCGCACCTGTTGATGGGGTTTCAACGTTTGCAGGCGCTTGCGAAAAGTAGAACTCAGTTTTTCTTGCGAAGCAGGACGCTTTGCTGCGGTCATGACTAGCACTTCCTTCAAGAGCGATCGCTCTAAGTAGGCGATCACATGGCTGATGAGTCGATCAAGAGTCGATCAATGTAAGCTTGATTGCCCCCGTATGATACCGACTCCGTCGGTCACTCAGTCAACCTATTGCAGTGTAAAACGTGCACTACGCTCACACCTTACACCACAACAAATTGCTATTTGATAAACGAATTCCGTGTAACACTATCCTAACGTGAATTTGAGAGACGCTGAAACCCCTGATTTTTCATGCACGACGACGCCATAGAAAGTCAAGGCTTCAACGTCAGATGGACTTGTCCCGCTCCGCCTGCGGCGTCGCCTCATGTTTGAGCGCCTGCAATGCCTCCAGCGGTTGGATCAGCCCGTAGCCCCAGCGGTTGTCGGGGCGACGTCTTTCACCATCGGGGTGCTTGGCAGTGTCCTTCAAGACCTGTAGAATTTTAGTTACGGGCATCTTAGGAAAGATGGCCATCAGCAAGGCAACTACCCCGGCGACGTGGGGGGCGGCCATTGAAGTGCCGTCCATGTAGGTATAGTAGTAACTGCCATCAGGTTGGTCTTGGGGGGGAATGCAGGAATAGACCTGCGTACCGGGGGCAACGACATCGGGCTTTGTGACCAGTGCGTAGGCGGTTTGCCCAGGGAAGACAAGGCTGGCTCCGCTACTGAAGGATGCAACGTCAAGGCGATTGTGGGACATTCGTTCTACCGCGCCCACGGAAAAAGCGCTGTAGGCGTTGCCAGGAGAGCGAGAGTTGCCGTGCGCTTCGTTGCCGATCGCCACAACAGGCAAGATATTAAACTGGTTTTGCAACAACTCAAACACCCGGGCAAATTTGGGTTCGTAGTACATGAAGCCGAGGGATAGGTTCAGCACATGCGCGCCCTTTTCCACTGCCCAAGAGATTCCCTCCATCAGGGTTTGCAGGGTGGCCTCGCCAATCATCACGTTTGCCGCTAGCAGATTTGCTTCGGGGGCAATGCCAATCGCAACGCCCTCCGGCGTTTTGCCGCCTGCAATGATGCCACAAACGTGAGTGCCGTGCTGCCCACTGTCAAACGGCGGATCAGCGGTGATGCGTCGCCCCATTGGGTCAATCACCACAAAATCCTTGACCCGATCCTGGAGAGCCGGGTGTTCACTGAAGACCCCTGTGTCCAATACCGCCACGTTAATGTTTGCCCCTTTGCTGTATGCCCACAGGTCGGGGATGCCAAGCTGTTGCAAGCCCCAGGTGATTCCCTGCTTTGCCTCCTGACGGTTGAGGTCGTCGTAGGCGATCGCACTGGGGCGGATAAGCTGGATCTTTTGGTTGGGCAAGATCGCCACCACGCTGGGGTGTTTGGCCAAGGCAGGCAGCGTTCTACGAGTCACCTCAACAGTTGCAATTGGCAGGGCACCGGAGCCAATTTTGCTAACGGCAGGAGGTTGGTGGTCGGGCAATCGCTCCGCGCCAGCAGTTTTGTAGGTCTCGAACAGTTCTGCTGCTACTGATTTCTGAACTTTGATCCGCTCTTTTAGGTACTTTTGCCGCGTCTCACTCTCCCAGAGCTGCGTCGGGTCGGGGCTGTCCTCGAGCGCTGGCGCCTCGTAAATCACGATGGCATCGCGCCGATCGTTGGGACCACTCTCCGACAGAAAGGCACTGAAGGCAGGAGAAATTTTAGCTTCAACAGTCATGGGCGATCGCGCAGGAGTAGGGGATGCGTTGTCTGGGGGGATGTCTTTCCATGTTCTAGTTGCTGTGACTGCATTCAGTATAAAAAATGGAATAAAGAATGGAGTGAGTCGTGTATGGAGTGCGCCTCTGACTCAAACCATCGGCTTTGCATTAAGCAGTCCCAAGATTTGGGGCGATCGCGGTTTTCCGTATCGTTTTGGCAGTGAAGCAGTACCTGGAAGCAGCAGACGTTTCCCACCGGAAGATTTATCCTAAATAAGGAACATAGCAAATCGAAAGTAACGACTTAGACTCTTTGCCTAGGGTTAAGTTGCCTAGGGTGAAGAGCATTTCACCGCAGGCCCTTATCCCCCAGCTCCTGCTCCCAACCTAGGAGAAAAGACCTAAGAGAAAAGGGGCACAGTGCTCTCTTCTCTGTCACCCAACCCCCTCAAGGTACTTCGGCAGCACTATCAGCGGAGTTTCAGCGGAGTTATGGGTCTCTCATTATTCTTTGCATTATCAACCCAGTCTACTAGGTAGACATCTGATTTTTATTGAATAAGCGTGTGCTTTTATCAATAGCCTCTATTCACCCGGCGCTCTTGCCTGTCATCTCACACCGTCATCCGTACTGATTCCAGCGATGCTTGAGTATCCTCCGAAAAACGCCGTCTCCCAACCGCCGCCGGATGCCTCGCCAGCTTCAGACCCGCAAGGTGCGATCGCTCCGGATGTGGTATCCTCGTCGCTCAACGTGGCCGATTCACAGCCGCCCGTGGCAGCAAAAAATTCCTCCTGGATGGAGCAGGTAGTGGGTCAGGTGGCTGGTGTGTGGCAGGGGGCGATCGCCAGCCTAAAAAACCATCTCCCCATCGACCAAGTGGCTCAGACAGTCGTGCAGTGGTTTAGCGTCAGTGAGGAGCAAATCGCGACGATTCTTGAACGGGTACGGGCTGAGTTGCCGACCACTGAGGCCATTCTGATCGGCAAACCCCAAGCAGGAAAAAGTTCCATCATACGGGGGCTCACGGGGGTTTCTGCAGAAATTGTGGGTCAAGGGTTTCGGCCCCACACCCAGCACACCCAACGCTATGCCTATCCCTCGGAAGACTTGCCTCTGTTGATCTTTACTGACACGGTTGGGTTGGGGGATGTCAATCGCAATGTTGAAACGATTGTTTCTGAACTAACGAACGACCTCAGGCAAGGTGAGCGTCGTGCGAGAGTTTTTATTCTCACCGTCAAAATTAACGACTTTGCAACGGATTCGCTGCGGCAAATTGCTCAGCAGTTACGCCAGCAGTTTCCTGAAATTCCCTGTTTGCTGGCAGTCACAAACCTGCACGAGGTCTATCCGTCTAGTACGGACAACCATCCCCCCTATCCACCCCAGCTTGAGTCGGTGCAGCGGGCTTTTGCCGCTTTGCAAGCAAACTTTCAAGGGGTGTGCGATCGCGCTTTGGTGATTGACTTTACTCGCGAAGAAGACGGCTACACTCCCGTGTTCTACGGCCTCGAAAGCCTGCGTGACTGCTTGGCTGACCTGCTACCAGAAGCTGAGGCTCGCGCGATCCATCAGTTGTTAGATGGGG
Organism: Synechococcales cyanobacterium M55_K2018_004; assembly: GCA_015295905.1. GTDB lineage: Bacteria > Cyanobacteriota > Cyanobacteriia > Elainellales > Elainellaceae > DVEB01. The sequence continues at coordinate 31,224 of DVEB01000096.1, read as the reverse complement.
AAGTGGGTAAACAAATTGGCAACCTCTACCGGGATGTCGGTCGTCGTTACATCCTCGCCTTTTCCATCATGGCAGCGACACTTGCGGCAGTGCCTCTCCCCTTTGCAACCATGCCTGTGCTGACGACGCTACAGGTCTCGATGATCAGCCTGCTGGGACAATTGTATGGCCAGATCCTGACGCCTTCTCAGGCCGGTGGGGTGGTGAGCGCGATCGCTGGGGGATTCCTGGCACAGGCGATTGGACGCGAACTGATCAAATTTATCCCTGGCCTGGGGAGTATCATTGCCGCATCCTGGGCAGCGGCCTACACCTGGGCCTTGGGTGAAGGAGCCTGCGTTTACTTCGGAGACCTGATGGGTGGCATAAAACCTGACCCTGAGAAGATCCAAGCCGTCATGCAGGAAGCCTTCAAAACAGCCCAAGAACGGTTTAAGAGGCAAGCGTGAATGGAACTGCTTGACTGGATCACCCATGCACTGCAAGTGCTGAGGAGCAACCTCTGCTGGATGGGATGGAACCTATTGCTGGCGTGGATACCGCTGGGGCTGGCGATCGCCCTGTTTCAAACTCGCTTCTCCTGGCAGACGCAAAGCCCGCTACAAAGGGGCGTGTGGCTGCTGGGCGTCGCCCTGTTCGTGGCCTTTCTGCCGAATGCTCCCTACATCCTGACAGATACTCTGCACCTAATAGAGACCTGGGGATGGGAGCGATCGCACTCAACCGTTGTGCTAGTGATTTTGCCCCAGTACGTTCTGTTTCTATTAGCGGGATTTGCCGCCTACGCAGTTTCCCTAGTCCTCCTCAGCAAATTTCTGCAGAATCAGGGCTGGGGCCAGTGGTCTCAACCAATCCAATTCATGCTGCATGGGCTGAGTGCGGTGGGAGTATACCTGGGGCGGTTTGAGCGGTTCAACAGTTGGGACTTGGCCACCCGACCCAGGCAGGTGTTGGTTAGGGGGCTACACGATTTGGTGATGGGGCGATCGCTGCTGGTCATCGTGACCACATTTTTAGTGATCACTGTGCTTTTTTGGATCACTGCACCGCTGGTCGAGCGGCTATTGACGAGTCCAACGTCTGCAGCACCGTGCGAATCACCGCCGCAGTCACTTGGTCGGTGACGGTACATTGGCCAATGTCGGTAGGCAGAACAAAGCGAACGCGCCCATCCTTCACCTTCTTATCAGTCTGCAAACTGTCGAGGATTGCCTCGAGGTCGAGTCCAGCCGGGAGGCAGGTTGGAAGTCCAGCTTTTTCGATCAGAGCACGCTGGCGATCGCTACAGGTCTGCTTCCAGAGGCCAAGTTGGAGGGCGATCGCGCCTGCGGCCACCATCCCGATCGCCACTGCTTCGCCATGGTTGACCACACGATAGCCTGTCAGACTTTCCACCGCATGACCAATCGTGTGACCGTAGTTGAGGATCGCCCGTAGCCCTGCTTCCTTTTCGTCCTGGCTAACCACCTCAGCTTTGGCCTGACAGGAGCGGGTCAAGATCATCTGCATCAAGTCAGCAGAGACATAGCGCTGTTGGTCTAGCCGTTGGGCCGCTTCCAGCGCTGCAAATAGTTCCGCATCCCAGATCACGCCATACTTAATCACCTCTGCCATGCCAGCGCGGAACTCGCGTGCGGGCAGAGTCGCCAATACCTGCGGGTCGATCACCACAAGCCGAGGTTGGTGAAAAGCACCGATCAGGTTTTTGCCGTGGGGGTGGTTGACTCCAGTTTTGCCCCCGATCGAGGCATCCACCATTGCCAGCAGGGAAGTAGGCACCTGCACAAAGTTGATCCCCCGTAGCCAAGTTGCTGCCGCAAAGCCTGCCATATCACCAATCACCCCGCCCCCCAGGGCAACAATCGTGGAGGAACGTTCCAATCGATGTGCTAGGGCAACGTTGTAGATCTTTTGGACGGAGTTCAGCGTCTTGTAGCGCTCGCCTGCTGGCAACAGGCATGGCGAGACCTGAAAGCCAGCTTGGACGAGGGAGTCCAACACTTGTTGCCCATAGTGCTTAAAGACCATGGGGTTGGAGACCAGCAGCACTTTTTTGCCCAACTTGAGGGGCTGCATCCAACTCCCCAGGTGAGCAAGACTGGCAGGGGCGATCGCAATCTCGTAGGACTGCTGAGGTAGGTTGACGGGGATCACAGACTTCATGGCATGACCTGAGCTTGGACACAACAGCAGGGAGAGAGCATCATTATCCCACCTCAACCGATGCAGATCCGATGCAGATCAATGGTTCAATAGGGGTAATGCAATGTTTTAAGACGTGTTGGGAGATTCATTCATGGGCATTGTTGCTTACGTGGTCATTTTGGGGGCAGTCTTCGTCACCGCAATTGGCCTGTTTAAGGTTCTGCGGGGTGCCAATCTCATCTGAGGAAGAGGGGGATAGTCACCACAGAGACACAGAGACCACAGAGATTACAGAGGCTAACTCCGTGCTCTCCGTGCCTCCGTGGTTCACCCCTGACCTGATCCGTCCAGGTGCTTAAATCCACAACCCTCAATCGCTTTCTATGATTCGAAAGAGCTAAGGCGGGATGAGTCAAACTTTCCCCGCTGTTTTTGTCTTCTCTTCAGGTTGCGACTTGCCCTATGCCGAAAGCCTACAAACACCTCGACACCATCACAGGTTTCTTTGTTGCAGTGCTCTTAATTTCAAACATCGCTTCAACCAAGATTCTCAATCTCGGCCCCTTTACCTTTGATGGCGGCACCATTCTGTTTCCCCTCAGCTACATTTTCGGGGACATCCTCACCGAGGTGTATGGTTATGCGCGATCGCGCAAGGTGATTTGGATTGGCTTTTTGTCGGCAGCGCTCATGTCCGTCACCTTTGCAGTTGTGGGGGCATTGCCACCTGCAGAAGGCTGGAATCATCAGGCCGCCTACGAAGCCATCTTGGGCCAGGCTCCTCGCATTGTCTTCGCCAGTCTGATCGCCTACTTTGCTGGAGAATTCTCGAACTCCTTTACCCTGGCAAAAATGAAGATCGTCACCAACGGACGACACCTATGGATGCGGACGATTGGCTCTACTTTAGTGGGCCAGTGGGTGGATACGGCCCTGTTTGTGGCGATCGCCTTCGCTGGGACACTGCCCAATAGCCTGCTGTGGACGCTGGTAGTTTCTAACTACATCTTCAAGTGCGGTGTCGAAGCCTTGTTCACCCCAATCACATATTGGGTGACTGGCTGGCTGAAGCAGCAGGAACACGAAGACTACTACGATAGGGACACAGATTTTAACCCGTTCAAGCTTACCCAGGTAAATTAGACCAGCCATATCTGACCTGGCCGCCTCATCCTTGAGCGGAAACGGCTGCAATTGAACCGAAGTCGGATCGGATTTCCCAGCAATACTGGATAATGAAAAGGTTTGCTTGCAGTCCCTTGTCTATTTCAGGAAAGATTATTCAGAGCCATGCGAACTCACTATTGCGGTCAACTCAGAGCCGAACACGTCGGTGAAACCGTCACCCTGTTTGGATGGGTCGATCGGCGGCGAGATCATGGCGGCGTGATTTTTTTAGATCTGCGCGATCGCACGGGCATTGCTCAGATCGTCAGCGACCCCGAACGCACCCCCAACTCCTACAAACTGGCCGATAGCCTACGTAACGAATATGTTGTGAAAGTCACTGGACGGGTCACTCAACGTCCGCCTGAATCGCTGAATCCTCGATTAGCTACGGGCGAAGTCGAAATCTATGCAGATCAGATCGAACTACTGAACGCCGTCCGCAAGCAACTCCCCTTCCAGGTTTCTACCGCCGAATCTGAGCCAGTGCGCGAAGACCTGCGCCTTAAGTATCGCTACTTGGACTTGCGGCGAGAGCGGATGAGCCAAAACCTGCAACTACGCCATCAGGTGATTAAGGCCATCCGGCGATTTTTAGAAGATACGGAGGGCTTCATCGAAGTTGAGACCCCCGTGCTCACCCGCTCAACTCCTGAAGGGGCGCGGGACTATCTAGTGCCCAGCCGGGTCAACCCTGGTGAGTTTTACGCTCTGCCCCAGTCCCCCCAGTTGTTCAAGCAAATCCTCATGGTGGCCGGGTTCGATCGTTACTACCAGATTGCTCGCTGCTTCCGTGATGAAGACCTGAGGGCTGACCGCCAACCCGAATTCACTCAGTTAGATATGGAGATGAGCTTCATGACCCAGGACGAAATCCTGGACTTGAACGAACGGCTTGTCTGCCACATCTTTAAGCAGGTGAAGGGGATCGACCTGCCGCGCCCCTTCCCGCGTCTCACCTATGCGGAAGCGATGGACCGCTATGGCTGCGATAAGCCAGACACCCGCTACGGGCTGGAACTCGTGGATGTGTCGGAGGTGCTGCAAGACTCCGGCTTCAAGGTGTTTGCGGATGCGGTGCAGAAGGGAGGAATCGTTAAAATCCTGCCAATCCCCAACGGCAATGACACCATCTCAAATGTGCGGATCAAACCGGGTGGCGACCTGTTCAAGGAAGCAGTTGAGGCCGGAGCCAAAGGACTGGCCTACATTCGGGTACGCGAGGATGGCGAGATTGATACGATCGGCGCCATTAAGGACAACCTGACGACGGCACAGAAACAAGCGATCCTGCAGCGGACGGGTGCTCAAGCCGGACACCTACTGCTGTTTGGCGCTGGAGATGCGCCCACGGTCAACAAAACGCTCGATCGGCTGCGTCAGGTGGTGGCGCGGGAGATGAACCTGATCCCCACGGATCAAATTCATCTCCTGTGGATTACCCATTTCCCGATGTTTGAATGGAATGCGGATGAGCAGCGGCTGGAAGCCCTGCACCACCCATTCACTTCACCTTTTCCAGAAGACCGCAATGACTTGAAAACAGCCCGTGCTCAAGCCTATGACCTAGTATTTAACGGGTTTGAAATCGGAGGGGGGAGTCTGCGAATCTACCAACCCGACTTGCAGCAGCAGGTGTTTGAAACCATTGGCCTGTCAGAGGAGGAAGCCCGCAATAAGTTTGGCTTTTTGCTGGAGGCGTTTGAATATGGCACCCCTCCCCACGGTGGGATTGCCTACGGCTTAGACCGGCTGGTGATGTTGCTGGCTGGTGAAGAATCGATCCGAGACGCGATCGCCTTTCCCAAAACGCAGCAGGCCCGCTGTATGCTCACCAATGCTCCTTCCAGAGTGGATGACAAGCAACTCAAGGAATTGCAGATTGCTTCCACCTATAAACCTGAAAAGGGTCAGTCCTAACGGTCTGATCTAGCGGCCTTCACATTGATTGGGATCTGGTGGGGGCGTAGGTCACACGCCCCAAGTCTCCCATTCTCGATCACCTGGAACTCGATATCCTGAAGGGACAGTGGGGAATACTAGGGCGACGAATTTTTACCGTCGCATTCTCTCCCTAGGTGTAAAAAAACACCCGTATACACCTCTGCCGGTGCCCCTACTTGCCCCTACTATGGAAGTCAAAAGCAACCGCGTTACATTTCCTCTCCTGTCTACTCCAGAGAATATTCTGGGAAAATTGCCCCCCGAGGCAAAAGCCTGGTTTGAGAGTTTGCCCTGGCATCAGCGTCGCTATGTCCTCTCGCTCTGTTATCTGATGTCTGCCGCGTCGCCAGAAACGCAGGCAGAGTTTTTGGATGATTACACTGCTGATGGCTTGGTCTCCAAGAAGCTGGAGGACAAGGAAACTGAGCAGCGCGTCCGGGAGTATCTCAAGGAATTTCGGATTAATACCGAGCTAAACGCAACAGTGTTGCGGCGGTATATCCGGCAGTTCTACATTCACTCGGCACAGGATGCCCGTCGTCAACCCGAGCTATACCTAGAATCGGCGCTGCGGTTGGTATTCAGTACTGAGGAACGAAATAATGTTTTCAACTATATTCTGGGCTTCGAGCTACTACAAATGATGTTTCGCATGAGCTGGTTGGAGCATGAGCGACTCTACCGGCTGCAACGCAACCAGGAAGAATTTATCAATACCTATATCAAACCCATTCAACACGCCCATCGGGTCAATGGCATCATTGTTCCTAAGGACGAGGGCGTCTTTTTTGCCAAGCGTAGTTACTTTGTGCAGAAACCAGAGATTTCCGAACGAAAACTGATTGAACTTGTGATGGCAACGTTTACCACTGATCTAGTCAGTCTGTTTGGTTTTTCCATCATTCGTCACCCCAATTCCCTACACTTTGAGTACGACTATATCTTCGGTTCAGAGCAGCAGGAAGCGATTTTTGACTGTGCAACTGCCGAGTAGTGGGCTGTCGCTTATGGTTGCAGAGAGTTTCCTGCAAAACGCGCTGTCCTAACCTAAAACGACTACGAACTTGGGGAAGCTGCCCACTTCGCCAGCAACTCTTCTGGTGTCATGTCTTCGTAGGGTTCAAAGGGTTGGTGAATCCAGGGATTGTCTGCTAGGTAATCGACGTAGTAGTCCGGTTTAATGACAGAACAATCCTTGTACCAAAGGACAGCCGTGCGAACTTCTTCAATGTAAAAGCCGTACTTGCGATCGAGCCAGGTGAGCGTTCGCTTCAGTGTCACCCCTGAATCCACCAAGTCATCCACGAGTAGGATGTGGCTCCCTAAATTTGCTGTTGTCATGGACAGGTCACGAGAAAAGGTGACCGACCCGCGTACCCGGTTGCCAACGCCACCGTAGGAAGAGGTGGAGAGAATGGCAAGCGGTTGGTCAAACAATCGGGAGAGGATATCGCCTACGCGCAACCCACCCTTGGCCAAGCAAATAATTTGGTTGAACTGCCATTGGGACTCATAGACCTTGACAGCAAGCTTTTCGATCAGGTGATGGTACTCTTCCCAGGAAACGTAGAGGTCAGACATAGAAGATGAATGCTTAGTGGTGAGTTGTCGGTTCAGTCAGCGGCTTGGCGAGCGAGCAACGGCGGTTGGCTAGAGCCATCGCTGGTTTCAAGTTGTGCGGCAGACGAGCCTTGCCATGGGGGCTGTGATCACAACGGACTGCTTCACAAAATATTTAGGCCTGCTATAGATGAGAATGATACAACTGGATCACGGAATTCCACGAAAACCTGATGTCCAATCCTGTTGAATCTGCCCAATCTGTCCAGGGTCACCTCTCTCTTAAGGAGAAACTTGCTTACGGAGCGGGCGATCTTGGCCCTGCAATCACGGCCAATATCCTGGTGTTTTTCCTGCTCTACTTCCTGGTCAATGTGGCAGGCTTAAACCCGGCGCTAGCAGGTAGTATTTTGCTGCTAGGCAATATCTGGGATGCGGTGAATGACCCTATGGTGGGTGTTGTGAGCGATCGCACCCAACACCGCTGGGGACGTCGCCTACCGTGGATTGTGTATGGCGCAATCCCGTTTGGTATCACCTACTTCTTGCAGTGGATTGTGCCAGCCAGCAATCAGTGGGTCTTATTTGGGTACTACCTGGCGATCGCCTTAGTCTCTAACACCTTCTTTACGGTCGTCAACCTGCCCTACACCGCGCTCACCCCCGAACTGACGCAGGACTATGACGAGCGTACTAGTCTCAACAGCTTCCGCTTTGCCTTCTCGATTGGCGGCAGCATTTTATCGTTAGTTCTGGCGCAGGTCATCTTTGCGCTCTATCAGAGTGATCCAAAGCTCCAATACATTGTGCTGGGACTGGTGACAGCCGTTCTCTCCACCCTGCCCCTGTTCTGGTGTGCCTGGGGCATCTGGCATCGGGCGATCGCCGCTGAGGTCACCCGCGAACAAATTGAAGCTGAAGCTGCCATGCCTCTGCTGCAACAGATCCGCATTGCCTTTAGCAACCGCGCCTTTCTGTTTGTCATGGGAATTTATCTCTGCTCCTGGCTGGCCTTTCAGAACACAGCCGCCATCCTGCCCTTCTACATTGTCAATTGGATGCAGTTGCCAGAGACGTCGGTCACTCAGGCAGCGATCGCCGTCCAGATCACCGCACTCCTGATGCTGGCAGTGTGGAACCAAGTGAGCCAGCGCATCGGCAAAAAAGGAGCCTATTTTCTAGGCATTAGCCTCTGGCTCGTCGGTCAAATTGGCTTGATGATGCTCCGCCCTGAACAGACCAACCTAGTCTATCCCCTAGCGGTTGTGGTGGGTTTTGGTGTGTCTACTGCCTACCTAATTCCTTGGTCGATGCTCCCCGATGTAATTGAACTGGATGAGTTGCAGACGGGGCAGCGACGAGAAGGGATTTTCTATAGCTTCATGACCCTAGGGCAGAAAATTAGTCGGGGGGTAGGGCTGTTTGCTGTCGGGGTTGTCCTCCGTCAGGCTGGATTCATCGAACGTGTTGCCGGACAACCCATGCCTGAACAACCCGTCGCTGCAACGGAGGCCATCCGCCTGGCTACTGGGGTCTTTCCCGCCGTTCTGCTGGTGATCAGCCTCATTCTTGCTTACTTCTATCCAATCACCCGCGAAATCCACGCAGAGGTTCTCCTGAAGCTGAAGGCCCGCAGAGAACAACAGAAACTAAGCTGAGAGGTGTTCTCATAATAATTTTTGCTGGCATCGGTAACGGATCAAGATAAGATAACGAATATTGCTTGATCCCCGATGTTGTAATTCCTGATACACATCGAACCCCTGCCCTACTCTGCTGAGGTGATATGAAAAGATTTTTGTCGCGTGCGTTTGCGTTAGCTCTGGTGCTGGTCGTTGGTCTGATGGGGTGCTCTGGAGCACCAGCCGGGTTGTCGGGCAACTACCGTCAAGATACCCTCGCGGTAATTGAAAGCCTTAGAACAGCGCTAACCTTGCCCGACGACGCTCCCCAAAAGTCGGCAGCTCAGGCAGAAGCTCGCAGACTAATCAATGATTTTGCTGCCCGCTATCGGCGCGACTCATCGCTGGCCAAGTTGAGTTCCTTCACCACCATGCGGACGGCCTTGAATTCCCTAGCAGGCCATTACGCGTCTTACCCCAACCGCCCCATCCCTGAAAAGCTGAAGCAACGTCTGGAACAGGAATTTAAGCAGGTTGAATCGGCTCTGAAGCGCGAAGCATAGATGACATCGTCACTAACGTCAGGTCTGGTTAAGCGGGTTTTGGGGTACTGCGACGTACGCGGTGCCCCAAAACTCTTGCTGTTCCGTGCGTGTTGCACGCGGAACAGCAAGAGTTTCAGCGTATCCGCAATTCCCGTTCACTATCACGTTTGAGTCACTATCACGTTTTAGCAAGAGGAAACGCTATGACATAGCGTTTCCTCTTGTTGTGAGCCAGTTTTACTATGAGCCAGTTTTAGTAGAGTGGTACTCCGGGCACGGTGTCGGGCTGCGATCGCAACACCTGGTTTAGAATCCGCTCCGGTCGCTGCTCATACTTCCAGGCGAAGGCATGACGGAAAGCTGCATCCTGACAGGCTTGCAGCTCTTCAAAGCCGATGATGTCGTGGGTCAGCAGGCTCTCGTACTCAAACGGTAGTCGAACATTGTGCAGGCCAGCGTTGTCGGTGCAGATGGCAATATCGACCCCCGCCTCAAAGCAGCGATCGAACACAACTTTGAGCTGGTGCAGGTCTTGCAGAGTGCCAGTCTTTAGGTAGGTCGTGGGGCAAACCTCCAGGCATTGGCCGCGACGGGCCACCTCTGGCAGCAGTTCGGGGTGCTTCAGCGGGATCTGGATGCCGTGACCAATACGCATCAGCAAGGGCAGCAGTTCGGGGTGGCACCCTGCGGGCGTTTCATAGAGATGTCCGGTGGTGTTAAGGCCGAGCGATCGCGCATACTCATACAGGGCGATGAATTCCTGGAGGCGATCGCCATAGTGGTTGTCTCCCCCCGCCAAGTCAATGCCGCAGACATACTGAGGCATCTGAGCCGCCAGATCGACAATTGCCCGGTTCACCTCCATGGGTAGGCGCGAGTGCATACAGAGAATTTGACTAGTCACAATCGGGTATTCCCCTAGTTGCGAAGCTCTGCCCACCACCTCAACAATCGACCGCATCGCCTCGATTCGGTCGTTCTGGCTCAGATGTTCTGGCGTCCGCAGGTAAGGGGTATAGCGCAGTTCTAGGTAGGCCAGGTTCTCAAACACATAGGCTCCCCGCATTAGGCGATAGACAAAATAGGGCAGCGTTTCATCCGTCTGCACACTCTCTACCAGCGTATGCAACTCTAGATACTCATCTAGGGTGTTGCGGGGGCGAGTGTAGAAGTCTTCAAAGTCTTCGTAAGCATCAAATTTGCTAGCCAGATCTTCCCGACTGCGTTGGAAATAGCGCCATAGAATCCGGGGAACTACGGAGCCCCCCAGGTGGCGATGTAACTCCGCGTATAAAGCCACTTAATCCCTCTCGTAGAAGTTCGTATGTTTACCGTTGACAGGGGGGACATCCCCTGCAAATAATGGAAGTTTGCGTGATATTAGACAAATTCTAGCAATCGAAAGCCTTGGCAAACGTCGTAGTAATTGGTGCCCAGTGGGGCGATGAAGGTAAAGGAAAAATCACCGATCTGCTTAGCAAATCGGCAGATGTTGTGGTACGTTACCAAGGCGGGGTGAACGCAGGTCACACCGTCGTGGTGCAGGGGCAGACCTTCAAACTGCACCTGATTCCGTCCGGCATTCTATATCCCGACACAGAATGCATTATTGGATCGGGGACGGTGATTGACCCGAAAGTGTTGATCGAAGAACTCGATCAATTAGAGAGTTTGAATATTTCTAGCAGAAATCTGCTCATTTCGGAAACTGCCCACGTTACAATGCCCTATCACCGCATGATCGACCGGGCAGCCGAGGAAAGGCGGGGCGATCAGAAAATTGGCACCACCGGTCGAGGCATTGGCCCGACCTATGCCGATAAATCTGAACGCACAGGCATTCGCATGATCGACCTGATGGATCCCACTCATCTGAAGGAGCGACTCCGCTGGACGATCAACTACAAAAACGTTATCCTTGAAAAGCTCTACGACCTGCCACCGCTCGACCCAGATGCCGTCATTGAGGAATACCTGGGCTATGCCGACCGGTTGAGGCCGCACGTTATTGATAGTTCCGTCCGCATCAACGAGGCCGTCCGTAAGAAGCGCAATATCCTGTTTGAGGGCGCCCAAGGGACGCTGCTCGACCTCGACCACGGCACCTATCCCTACGTCACCTCTTCAAACCCCGTGGCGGGTGGGGCGTGTGTGGGGGCTGGGGTTGGCCCAACGATTATCGATCGCGTCATTGGAGTCGCCAAAGCTTATACCACCCGTGTGGGGGAAGGGCCATTTCCTACAGAACTGTTTGGTGAACTCGGTGATCTGTTAACAGAACGAGGCGCCGAGTTTGGCACCACGACTGGACGCAAGCGCCGCTGTGGATGGTTTGATGCAGTGATTGGTCGTTATGCCGTCCGCATTAACGGGCTGGACTGTCTGGCCATCACCAAACTCGACGTGCTGGACGAGCTCGACGAAATTAAGGTCTGCGTGGCCTACGAAATCGACGGCGTAGAATGCCATGATTTCCCCACCAGTGCTTATCGATTTGCTCACTGCAAACCTATCTACAAGACCATGCCGGGTTGGCAGCAATCCACCGCTGACTGTCGCAGCCTGGATGATTTGCCGCAGCAAGCCCTAAATTACCTCAAGTTCCTGGCCGAACTGATGGAAGTCCCGATCGCCATTGTGTCGTTAGGGGCCAGCCGCGACCAAACCATTATTGTGGAAGACCCTATCCACGGCCCCAAGCGAGCGCTTCTCTATACCAACGGCACTACCGGGCTGGAATGACCAGTCAGGCCGCCACGAGGATTGAGGCTCAAGGGTATCAACCGTCAGGTCTGGTTAAGTCAGGTGTGGTTAAGCGGGTTTTGGGGCACTGCGCCATGCAGGTTGCGCACGGGCGTTCACGGCACAGCAGGGGGTTCAGCGTAGCTGGCCTTCAGGGTATCAGGGGTGTGGCAATGCCCGCGTCGTAGGTATTGCCACACGGTAATTCTCGGGATGACAACCAGGGGTCAGAGGGTCACACCCTGGAGGTGCGCCCCTCTGACCCCTGGTGTAGTTTTAGTCCGTCCGGCGGGGGCATGATGGAATGGTAGCTCTCTAGAGCTTCAGCCCCCCTTAAACGAGTAGTCTGAAGTCAGCCCTACAAACGACTGACCCGCAAAATGTCGCAGGCTTGATTGGGTACGATACGGTTATTGGTTTCTTCTAGAAAGTGAGTGCATCGCCCGAGACTCTGTTTGTGTCTCTTGTGGCGGGCTTCCTAAAGCGCTCACTCTCCTGATCAATGGCGTTTTACCACTTCCAAAATTATGCCCCCTTCTCTTGCGTTTGAGTCTGAGTCACAGAAAGGACTGATCGAACAACTCCAGGCTCGCATTGCCGAGTTGGAAGATCAGGTGCAGCGTAGCCAGCAAGAACTCGAACGGAGCAAAGCATCTCACCAGGCAGCCGAGGCTAGGCTCCGCTACGTGCTTGATAATACAACGGCCTCCCTCATCTGCTTTCGAGTCTATGCCGACTGCACCTGGGAATACGAGTATCAGTCCGCGGGGGCCGAGCGTCTGTTTGGCTTTACCGCTGCAGAACTCATGGCAGACCCCAACTGCTGGAACAGTCGAGTCCATCCAGAGGACTGGGAGCAGGTGATTCTGCCGTTGTTTGAGGCGTTTTTGGCAGAGGGTGAGGCCACGGCAGAATACCGCTTTTTTCATCGGGATGGCTCACTGCGCTGGATTTCTGCTGCCTACGTCTCGCGCCGAGATGAGGTCGCCAACTGCTGGCTTGTCAATGGCTGTGCGGTTGATATTACTGAGCGGAAGGCAACAGAGGAGCGCCTGCGCGTTCAAGAAGAACGACTGCGCCTTGCGCTGGAACTGACGAATACTGGCTTTTGGGACTGGAATCCCCAATGCAACCAGAGCACCTGGAATGCCAATCATTTCCGCTTGCTGGGGCTGGAACCGCAGGATCCCCCTGTTGGCTATGAAACCTGGCGCAACTGCGTGCATCCAGACGACCTAGAAGTCACTGAAGCAACTGTACTGGACTCGCTGCAAACTGGAAAGACCTTGTACGTGGAGTATCGGGTCATCCATCCAGATGGAACGGTGCGCTGGATGACCAGCCGGGGGAAAGCCCTCTACAATGCGGCGGGGGAAGCCGTGCGAATGGTGGGCACGATTGTCGATATTAGCGATCGCAAACGGGCCGAAGCAGAACGCCAAGCGGCTGAGGTGAACCTACGTCGCTACGAGCGTTTGGTGGAAGTCACCCCCGACCTGATGGCGTTGGTCGATCGCAGCTACCGCTATCAACTGGCAAATCCGGCCTGCCTAGAGTGGGTGCCAGACCACTTAGAGGGGCTAGTGGGGCATACTGTTGCAGACATTATCGGTGAAGCAACATTTCAAACTCAGTACAAAGCTTATTTTGACCGCTGCCTGACGGGGGAAACGGTACAATTTGAGGCGTGGTTTGACTTTCCCAGGGGGCAGTGTCGCTTTATGAGCGTGGTGTTGGCTCCCTACAGCGAGCAAGCGGGCACGATCGCAGGCGTTGTGCTCACGGCGCGTGACCTGACCAACCTCAAGCAAGCGGAAACGGCGCTGCAACACCAGCAGCGCTTGACCGACCAGATCGCAGAAACAACCTTAGCCATTCTCTACGTCTATGACCTGATTGAAAATCGTAATGTTTATGTCAATCCTCAAGTTGAAAGTATTTTGGGCTATTCTCCTGAAGAAATTCAGGCGATGGGCAGTCATCTTTTTGTACGGCTAGTTCATCCAGCAGATTTGCCCCGGCTTAGCCAAAATGTCCAACGGTGCTTCACACCGGCAGATGGGGAGGTCTTGGAACTGGAATATCGGATGCAACACAAAAATGGAGAGTGGCGCTGGTTGCTGAGCCGAGATAAGGTGTTTAGCCGCACCGCCACAGGCGCTCCCCGTCAGATCATTGGGGTCGCCACCGATATTACCGATTTGAAACAGACTGAATTCTCCCTAAGAACTGCTCAACAGCAGTATCAGACCTTGGTGGAAAATTCGCCCGATATGATCCGACGGTTTGATACGGAGCTTCGCTATATCTACGTGAGTCCAGCGGTGACTCGCCTGATGGGGATGCCTGCTGCAAGTTTTTTGGGCAAGACCTGCCGTGAGATGGGTATGCCCGAACCATTAGTCCATGCTTGGGAAACATTGGCACAACGCCTATTGGCGACGGGCGAAAAACAAATTGCTGAGTTTGAGGCCCTCACCCTTGTGGGGGTGCGTTCCTTTGAAACGGTGATTGTTCCGGAATGGGATGCATCGGGGAAGATTGAGTCGATTTTGAGTATTTCGCGAGACGTGACCGAGCGCAAAGCGGCTGAACAGGCGCTCCAGCGGCAGGTGCAACGCGAGCAGTCTGTGAATCGGCTGGTGCGGGCCATCCGTCAGTCACTAGACCTAAACGCGATTGTGGCAACCGCCGCCACCGAAGTTGCCCGGATCATGCCGATAGACCATGCCGTGATTGCCCAATACCTACCAGAGCGCAAATGCTGGCGACACATTGCTGCCTACGACCAGGCAGGAACTGTACAGCATGATCTGGTTAGAGAAATTCCCGATGAGAACAATCCCTTTGCCGAACGACTGAAGCGCGGCGAGGTTGTGCAAGTCGCGGACGTCAATCAGATTGACGATGACGTGAATCGAGCGATCGCCCAAACCTGTGTGGGGGCGTGGTTACTGGTGCCAGTGGTGGTGAATGGAGCTACGTGGGGCAGCTTTAGCCTGCGGCGGCAGCAGGCGATCGCCGCCTGGCCTCCAGAGCAGATTGAACTGGCTCAGGCCCTAGCCGACCAGATGGCGATCGCCATCCAACAGTCCCAACTGTTTCACCAAGTCCAACAACTTAACCAAAACCTAGAGCAGCAAGTGCAACAGCGTACGGCCCAACTGAAGCTGGCCCTCTCAGTCGCTCGCATGGGCACCTGGGAATGGGACCTGCGCACCGACCGACAAGTCTGGTCGCAAGAAAACTACGAACTGTGGGGATTTCGCACCGACGAGCAGCAGCGCGTCCTGCTGCAAGACGGCACGGAGATCAGCCCCTACCCGACCTTCCAACTCGTTCAGCGCTGCACTCATCCCGATGACCGCGAGTATATGGAACAGAAATTGCAGGAGGCACGGGAGCAAGGATCTGTTTATGAGGCAGAGCACCGACTGGTTTGGCCTGATGGTCAGGTGCGTTGGCGCTATAGTCGGGGGGCCTATTTGTTCGATGAGGCAGGCGTGCCCATCAAACTCATTGGAGTCGGGATGGATATCACCGAGCGCAAACGCGGGGAAGCGCAGATCCGCGAGTCTCTGCGCGAGAAGGAAGTCCTGCTTAAAGAAATTCATCACCGCGTCAAAAACAACCTGCAAATTATTACCAGTCTTTTGCGGATGCAGTCCAGTCAGATCAGCGATCGCCAGACGATATTGTTGCTCCAGGAAGCCCAAAACCGGGTGCAATCAATGGCGCTGATCCACGAGCAGCTGTATCGGTCGCCTAACTTAAACAGCATTGATTTTGGTGATTATCTGCAAACCTTGGTCAGGAATTTGTTCCGTTCCTATGGGGTCAATCCTCAAAAAATTGTGCCCACGATTGATACAGAGGGCCTTTCTCTCTCCGTTGATGCGGCCATTCCCTGTGGGCTAATCTGCAACGAATTGGTCTCGAATGCTCTGAAGTACGCCTTCCCTAATGACATATCAGGAACCGTTCTGGTGCGACTTCAGCCAGACACCGCCCAAGCAACTGTCTCTCCTGCCCTAAAGCTGATTGTGGCAGATGATGGCATTGGCATTCCTCCCGAGTTCGATATTGAACATACAGAGTCCTTGGGCTTGCTGATTGTCCAAAGTCTGACCAGTCAACTCCAGGGCAAACTTTCCCTCGACCGCAGCCAGGGCACCCGCTTTGAAATAACCTTCCCCTACGCTCATGAGCGTGGCTGATGTGACCCACGATGGTTTGGGCGGAGGTGCCGCTTGATTGAAACTTGAAGCTAGGGCGATCGCTTTCCCGGTAAGCTACAACAGAAGCGTTCTTTAACCTACTGCCTAGCCAATACCCCTAAACCTACTGCCTAGCCAACACCCCTATGACTGATGCCGTGCTGCCACCCCTGATCCAGCAAATGACCCAGGCGGAGTTCTATCCGCATGCAGTGCAGGAGCCACTCCAGTTGCTCCAGACCCACGTTTCCTATGTGGTCTTGACCGGAGAGTATGCCTACAAAGTCAAGAAACCCGTGAATTTTGGCTTTCTCAACTATTCCACTCTGGAACTGCGGCGGCATTTCTGTGAAGAGGAACTGCGACTGAATCGGCGTGGCGCGGCAGAACTCTACCTGGAGGTCATCCCGATTACCCAGACCAACGGACGCTATCACCTAGGGGGTGGGGGTGACGTGGTGGACTATGCGGTGAAGATGCGGCAGTTTCCTCAGGAAGCACTGCTCACCAGCCTAGACGAGCGGGGCGAACTAACGGCAGAGCTGATGGTGCAACTGGCAGAGGCGATCGCCCAGTTTCACCTGAACGCCTACACCGATGACTACATCCGCAGCTTCGGGCGAGTTGAAAACGTGCGTCAGGCGTTTGACGAAAATTACGAACAAACCCAAAAATACATCGGTGGCCCCCAAACGCAAGAGCAGTTTGACAAAACCCGCGCCTGGACCGATCGGTTTTTTGCCGAGCGCCGGGATCTGCTAGAGAGCCGCATCCAGCAGAACTGCATCCGCGAGTGCCACGGCGACCTGCACCTACGCAACATTGCCTATTGGAACGGTAAACTCCTGCTGTTTGACTGCATCGAGTTCAACGAACCCTTCCGCTTTGTCGATTTCATGTTTGACATCGGCTACATCATGATGGACTTAGAGATCCGCAAACGCCGGGACTTGGCAACGATTTTCCTCAACACCTACGTGGAGCAAACGGGCGACTGGGAAGGCTTGCGCGTGTTGCCGCTCTACACCAGTCGGCAGGCTTACGTGCGGGCAAAGGTGACCTCGTTCCTGCTGGATGACCCCAGTATTCCAGAGACCGAAAAGGAACAAGCACGGGCGATCGCTGCTCCCTACTACACCCTCGCTTGGGACTGTCTGCAACCCAGAACCGGACGGATCCTCCTCATGTCGGGCCTCTCTGGTTCGGGCAAGAGCACGACGGCCCGCCAACTCGCGCAACAACTCAATGCCATTCACATCCGTTCTGATGCCGTCCGCAAACACCTAGGGGGTGTTCCCCTGAACGAGCGGGGCAGCGATGACCTGTATACCCCTGCCATGACGCAACGCACCTACCAGCGCCTACTAGACCTGGGCATTTTGCTGGCAACCGAAGGCTACTCAGTGATTCTGGATGCCAAATATGACCGACAGGCGTTACGGCAAGTGGCGATCGCCCAGGCTGCCGCCCACCACCTGCCGCTCCAAATCTGTGCCTGCTATGCGCCCCTAGAAGTGTTGCAGAGCCGCTTGCAGCAACGGGTTGGTGACATCGCCGATGCCACCCCAGCCATTCTGGCCCAACAAACGTTGGAGTCATTCACGCCCGCAGAGTTGCCCCACGTTGTCACGATCGACACCACGCAAGACCTACACCCTCAACTGACGCCACTGCTGGCATCGCCTTGAGTCAGCCGCCCCTGGTGGTCATCACTACCTGCCGCTCTGGCGAGGGGAAACCAAAGTCAACGCGCACAGCGCTACCGTTGCAATTTTCCTGAGGTCACCCATGCAAAATGATGGGGTTGGTGCCATTATCAAGCTCTGGGGCGTTTTCCTGCTGGTATTTGTGCTGCTGGGCTATCCGGTGCTGTTGGCGATGGTGCTGGGGGGCGTGGGCGGTTTTGCAGCCGGGCTGATGGTCTCCTACTGGAATCGACGTGACCAGTCGCCCCCCAAAAAGGTGGCCCAAGCCCCTTCCGATGAAGGTCCCAGAGGTTTGCGATCGCGACTGTTTCAACGGCAACCTCAGCCAGGAGGTGCACAGCCGTGGTGGCAGCGAGTTTTTCGTCGCAGCAAAGCCCCGACGTTTCGTTCGAGGCGCCAGAAGTAAGCGCTTTCTAGGCGGAAACATCTTTGCCGCAGTGGAATTAACGTGAACTCGGGATACGCTGAAACCCTTGCTGTTCCGTGCGCGACGCGCACGTGACCCAAAACCCGCTTAACCCGAACTGACGTGAATTAGGATGAGGAAAGATCTACGTTAAACATCCCATGAAACGTTTCCAGGCAAAACTTTGGGCCAGCATGGCGCTAGTGACCGGGTCGCTGGCCCTAGTTGCCAGTGCTGCCTCTGCGTCGGAAGTGTGGCGATCGCAGGCTGGCCAGGTTCAGGCTGAACTGTCCTACGAACGAGTAGACGCGCTGCAATTCACCAACATCCGGTTGCAGATTACTCGTGGTGGGACTGCCGTTCTGAATGCAGCGGTGCCTGTTGATAGCCCCTACGATCGTCCGCTGGTGGAGGTTTCCACAGATACCTTTCGGGTCGTTGACCTAGACGGCGATCGCGAACCGGAGGTGTTGCTCGACCTATATACGGGGGGAGCGCACTGTTGTACCTACAGCCTGATCTATCGCTATAATCCCGCATCGAACCAGTACACGGCGATCACTCACCAGTGGGGTAACCGAGGCTACCGTCTGCGTGACCTGGATAGCCAACCTGAAACCCTCGAATTTGAGAGCGAAGACGACCGCTTTGCCTACGAATTTACTGCCTACGCCGCCTCCGCCTACCCCTTGCAAATCTGGCGCTACCAAGGCGGTACGATGCAGGATGATACCCTTAACTTTCCAGAGTTGATCTATCAACATGCCGCTGCTCTGTGGCAAGCCTTTGATGAACAACGCCGCAGCGGGATTGATAGCGACGGTCTCAATGTCAAAGGGTTGCTTGCTGCATACCTGGCTAGCAAATACCAACTGGGTCAGGCCGCGGATGGTTGGCAGCGGGTGCGGACGGTGTATCGCCTGGGCGATCGCCAACAATTTTTTAACCATCTCAGCAGCTTCTTAAGAGCGACAGGCTATGCCCGGTAAATCGTCTGGACGAAGATACTGTGGAGCTTCCTCACCCAATCAAGAAGGTGCTGTGTACGAAGTCCCCACGCAGCAATTCTCAGGATAAACATCCCACGTCTAGTTACGTCTAGTGGGGGGCTAACGTCAGTTCAGGTTAAGTGGGTTTTAGGGCACTGTGCCCAGCGCGATCCCCTAAAACCCTTGCTGCGCCAGACGTGACGCACTCGGAACAGCAAGGGTTTCGGCGTCTTCAGAATTTACGTTGGTGTCAGCCTGCCACGGGCGGGCGAACACCATACTAGGAAGTCCAAAACAAAATGAAAACTGCTGCCAAAATATGGGTCATAATCGCCAGAATCCTATGCTAGACTGAACTTGAGTTTTGATTCGGCAGTCTCGTTTTGTTCTTTTCGTGACAGGCAGTGCTCCGAATTTCAATCTCTTTCCATTCTGAGTTCGGAGTTGCTCCATGTCGATTTATGTGGGTAACCTTTCCTACAAGGTTACGCAAGAGGATCTTGAAACCGTTTTTGCAGATTACGGTACGGTTAAGCGCGTCCAGCTTCCAGTTGACCGGGAGACTGGTCGTTTGCGTGGTTTTGGGTTTGTCGAGATGTCTTCCGACACTGAAGAGGAAGCGGCAATTGACGCTCTAGATGGCGCCGAGTGGATGGGACGCGAGCTTCGCGTCAACAAAGCTCGCCCCCGTGAAGAGAATAAGCGTCCTTCCGGTGGTGGCTGGGGTGGCAATGGTCGTACTGAGTTTTCCCGCGCAGGGCGCTCAGATCGCCAGTTTTAAACGCCTTCGACCTCCTTCACCTTCAATTCAGCAGTCTTTACTTGAAAAGATGTGGGACTCAGTCTCCCACATCTTTTTTGTGCGTGCTCGTTGTGCTAATGCTCCAACCCTAGAGCTAGATGGTTCATGCGGAATTCGTCTATAAAATGGCCGGTTGTGGTGTAAAACGTGCGTGATGCGAACGTTTTACACCACAACAACTGAGAGCATGTATGTCACCTTTGCAGGCCCTCATCTCCTAGCCATTCTCCCAATCTGGGAACAGGGGAACCGAGGGCAAGCGTGACATACACCCCAATAACTTGGTCTCAGAACCGACGGAATCGGTATTAGTTCTGGGCTGCCAGACAACCCATGGCTAGCAATTCAAGCACCGGGAAGGCTAAACTGAGCACGGCTGTGGGAGAAGGAGTACTGTGACTGTTTTCAAAGATTTGTCGAGCTTCAAGCATTTATCGAGTCGAGGGCTGCTCTGTCTGGGGCTAGGGTTGGCTGAAGTTTTTGCAGGGATGGCGGGTATACGGGCTGAACCAGCCCCTATAGCTCAAACTGCACCTCCCCAACCGGCTCCCGCCAATCCTAACCGCAATGACTTTTTGCAACCCGCCCCTGCATCAACCCCACGGTCCCCCGAAGAGCAGGCTCCTGTTTTACCAACACCAACGCCACCAACGCCACCAACGCTGCCTAGCGATGAAACCATCCAAATTTTGGTGGAGAAAATTGAGGTCATTGACAGTTCCATTTTGACCCCAGCAGACCTCGCTCCGATTGTGCAGCCGTTGCAAGGGCGATCGCTCACCTTGGCTCAACTCCGCAGTGTGGCCGACCAAATCACGCAGCTCTACCTTAATCGGGGATACTTAACCTCACGAGCCATCCTGGTCGATCAACTGGTGCGTGACGGGGTTGTGCAGATCCGAGTGATTGAGGGCAGCCTAGAACGGATCGATATTGACGGTGCAAACCGAACAAACCCCGACTACATCCGCGATCGGATTAACCTGGGAGCGGGTACTCCCCTCAACCAAGCCGACCTAGAAAACCAACTGCGGCTGCTCCGTCTAGATCCATTATTTGAAAACGTGGAGGCCAGCCTCAGAGCAGGGACCGGGCTAGGACGGAGCATTTTGTCAGTACGCGTGACAGAGGCCAATCCCTTTTCGGCGCAGCTCAGCATCGATAACTATTCCCCCCCCGATGTGGGGTCTGAGCGCGTGGGGGTCTACGCCAGCTATCGCAACCTAACGGGGTGGGGCGACCTGATGGAAGCACAAATCTTCCGCACCACCACTGGCGGCTCGACTCAGTTTGACTTCAGCTACCGCATTCCCCTCAACCCCATGAACGGCACCCTGCAACTGCGGGTGGCTCCCAGTGATTTCGAGATCACCAACCCCAATGTGCTGATCGACATCACGGGCAACGCTGATCTATACGAGGTCAGCTTTCGCCAACCCTTGCGGCGATCGCCCCGGGAAGAACTGGCTGTCTCTGTTGGGTTTACCTACCGGCAGGGCAGCAGCTTCTTTAACGAAATTTTCCCAATTTCTGCCAGCACCACCAGCGTGTTTAAGCTAGGGCAAGACTACATCCGCCGTGATACGCGGGGGGCCTGGGTGTTGCGATCGCAGTTTAGCCTGGGGACGGAGTTGTTTGCTGCCACCCGCGGCAGCGAACCCAATGGTCAGTTTGTCAGTTGGTTAGGCCAGGTGCAGCGCGTCCAAATTCTCAATCCCAGAAACCTGCTGATTCTCCAGGCCGATGTGCAACTCACGCCCGATCCCCTGCCTTCCTCAGAACAGTTTTTGATTGGCGGCGGCCAGTCGGTGCGGGGCTTCCGCCAGAACGCCCGCATTGGCGACAA
This sequence comes from Synechococcales cyanobacterium M55_K2018_004, assembly GCA_015295905.1. Lineage (GTDB taxonomy): Bacteria > Cyanobacteriota > Cyanobacteriia > Elainellales > Elainellaceae > DVEB01. The sequence goes on along the minus strand of DVEB01000096.1, from coordinate 9,533 downwards.
CGGCATTCGGCTTGCAGTGGAAGACCGCATTACCCTGGTACGCAACGAAGCTGGCTCGGCCACTTTGCAAGTGGCTCCCTTTGCCGACTTCGGCATCGTCTGGAACGATGCTGACAACCCCGTTCAAGAGCCAGACCAAAATGTGTTAGCAGGCGTCGGGATGGGCCTGCTGTGGACCCCCTTCCCCCAACTCAGTCTGCGACTGGATGCAGCCCTGCCTCTAGTGGATCTAGACAATCGCGGTGAGAATGCCCAGGATCAAGGATTTTACTTCAGCGTAAACTATCGCTTCTAGTCAGACGTTGGCGACTACTGCCTTTGTTCGCTGGGGTTTAGTGGTCGCCAGAGCTGTTCATTCAAGCGGACATGGTGGATCAAGGCCCAGATCAGCCAGCCAGCGATCAGCAACCCACCCAGGGCCAGGAGGAGCGAGATGCCTTGATTGAGTGATTCAGCCGGAACCAGGTCGGGCTGCGCTCTAGACCGGCGAGGGGTAGAGCGGGTTGAGGCCGCCGTGCTGACAGAGGTGGTGCTGGTGCGGGAAGTGGTGGCCGTCGGCGTTGCATTCAGCAACCCAGAGTTTAGTCCCGTAGTGGTGCGAAACTCTTGCAGCTTTTGAGCAACGGCAACGGGGCGTTGCCCGGTACGTGCCCACTGCAAGAGGGATTGCCCGGTGATGGCACACAGGTTCACACTGGGGATTTCTTGCAGCTTCTGGATTAGGGAGCGATCGCTCGTCACCATCACCACCAGAGCCCCCGGAAACTTGAGCGAGAGACCGTAGGCACAGCGCGCCACGGCGAGGGAGATCCTAGCCCGTCGGGGCATGCCGTGATTCGTGGGCACCTTGAGAACAGGGTGGTGAGCATTCACCTCAGTGATCTCCCAACCACTGGTGGGGTAGAAGCGGTTAAAGGCAATGGTCAGCCTTTCCAGGTCGGGGTCGGGGTTGCGGTCAAACATCATCCGCATCTCTTCATAGACGGGTTGCGGAATGTAGACCCGGCCAGGGCGAGAAAACTCTAGCCACTCGCGGGAACTGACCTCAGAGAGCGTGCCAGAATCTAACACTAGAAAAATCGAAGGATTAAACACCATAAGTTGACTAGCCTCCAATCCCAAGCCGACCAGCTAGGGAGGGTGTGAGCGGAAGTAGCGTAGCAGCCATCAAAAAAAGCGCCAGTAACCCCAGCGCTGCACGAGCATCATCCGGTTCTGAGAGTTCATTGAAAGCCGGACGTTCCAGATCGCGTTGCAAGAAAAGAATGACGATTGCCCAGTACAGGGCCAATTGGTTAACAAACGAGACAATTCCCAACAGGATGATGGTCGCAACGGTTGTACGGCCTGCTGTCCGCCGTCCATAGATTGCCTGCACGATGCGTCCGCCGTCCAAAGCGCCGGCTGGCATCAGGTTAATTGCAGTGATCACCAACCCCAACCAGCCCACCACCAGCAGGGGGTGGACATCCACCAGGGGTTGTTGCAGGGCATCCCCCAGCACCACCCGCGCTAGGGTGCCCACCAGGATCGACCCCTGGAAAAATCCAGAGGGGATTTGAAACAGGCTACCCGGGTGCGACAGCACCAGCCCCAGACACACCATCCCCAGGGCAACAATGCCTCCCGCGGCTGGCCCTGCAAAGGCCACATCAAACAGCACACTGCGATTGGGCAGCAGGGACTCAAACCGAGTCAGCGCCCCAAAGGAACCAATCTGTAGGGTGGGTAGGAAAAAGGGCGGGCTGAGCTTGACTCGGTGACGATGGGCCAACCACCGATGCCCCAGTTCGTGGGCGGCCAGCACGGTTACAATTCCCATGGTGATGGGAAGAGTCTGGACGAACCGGTCTGGCTGTTGCAGCAGATCAAACCCGAGCAAAAAGCCTGTGGCTTGGGCGCAGGTCAACAAGGTGGCGATCGCCAGGACAACCGCCAGGATAAACTGAGGCACAGTGGTGGCTTTGGGGGCGTTGCTACTGGGCAACACCACCACCGTCGGTCGGTCTTCGGGGCCAGCCACCAGGAAGAGATTATAGCGATCGCCCAGACGTTCCCTTAAGTGAGACGATAGCCGCGAGTAGGTACTTTCTGGATCGCCGCGCAAGTTGCCCTTAAAAATGGCACCTTCCTGGTAAGGAATGGTCTCTGTCACGAAAAACGTATCGATGCCAAAAATGCCTTGCAGCGCTGCCAAATCCTCAGCAGGCATTTTGGTCATATCCGTGGCATTCTGATCCGCCCCAACCGGAGCATTTGTGGGGGGCGTCAGTTCCGCAGTGTCAGCAACAGGGGGCGTGGGGGGCGTAGCATCGGTCGTGGGCTCAGGCTTGTTCTCTGGAGCTTGGGCCTGAGATGTACGTGCAATCTGCTGCTGCACAGTAGGGTCTTGGCCCATCGCGCGCAAACGACTGCCCAGGAAAACGTATAACCCAATGGAGGCCACCAGCAATAGCAGCACCACTGCGAGATTTAGGTAAATCCCCAAGGAAAACAGGCCAAAAAATGTCAGCCAAGGAGCCATTAGCACCACCGACTGGAGCCACGCCAGAATGCCCAGCTTGCCAAAGGGTCTGGCACGGTAGAAGCCCCAGCCCAACACTCCCAGTGCAACCAACAGAATCAAAAGAGTAATCATTAAAACATCCTTCGATTGAGCCTGACAGATCAATCTCGATCTGGCCTATTCCCAGCAGCGCAAACCGAACTAGGCAAGTCCCCATCTTACAGGAGGACGTTTGGCAGCGTGTCAGGAGATCGTTAGCCCCGTACCATGTCTCATCGGCCTGAGGGACAGCAGCCGTCAGCATAGAGGCTTAACCCCTACCCCTTGCTGGAGTGCGTGAGCTGAACCAAAATGCGGAGATCCGGTAGAAGGTGTTGGCTTATCATAAAGCTACCAAGTGGCGATCCGTAATTCAACGGAAGACTGAGAAAAAGTGTTGCGGCCCTACCTGAATTGGTCGCATCCTAACTTTCCTAACGTCATGTGAATTCGGGATGCGCTGAGATCCTGGATGTTTCATGCACGAAACATCCAGGGGGTTGGAGCGCCGCGCACGGCGCGGTACCCCACCCCCCCGCTTCACCCGAACTGATGGTATTCCACTGAACTGATAGCCAACGGATAGCCCTTCACTGACTGCCTTTGCATCACCTTTGAAAGACCCGTAAGCCGCATGACTATCTCGATTTCAGCGCCGGTAAGCCTCATGGGATTTGTCCCTTTCCTGCGGAAAGAACTGCGGGAATGGCGAACCAAACGAGTGGCGATCGCCTTTTTCTTGGTCGCTGCGTTGCTGGGGGGAGTTGCCCTGCTGGGGGTCAACACGTTTTTCCTGCCCCAAGGAGTGACCCCCCCCACTCGTGCTGAGGTGATCACCAATGTGATGACTATGTATGCCAATAACGCCATCTGGATCACGCTGATCAGCATTTTTTCGGCGATGGGCGCCATGGTGCGAGAGCGGGAGAGCGGCACACTGGCCTGGAGCCTCAGCAAACCCCTGTCTCGTTCTGCCGTGTTGGCCGCCAAGTGGTTGGGCACAACCCTGATGGTGTGGCTGTTGGGCATCGTCCTTCAGGGAGGTGTCTTGGCGGTGATTGAAGCGCTGCATGGACCTGCCCTGCCCAACCTAGGGGGTGTTCTCATGGCCTACGTGGGTGCCTTTTGCGCCATTGGCTTCTGGGTCTTACTTTGCCTGCTCCTAAGTTGCCTGCTGAAGGAAACCGCAGGCGTTGGTGCTGGAGCACTGCTGGTCAGTGTTGCCCCTTTACTGCTGGACAACCTGCCTTTAGCATTGCAACCCCTGCTCACCCTCTATCCCACTCATTTCCTGGACTGGGCGATCGCCCGTCCCATCCATGGTGCAAAACTCTGGGGGTATGTGCTGTGGATGGCAGGCATGGCGATCGCCACCCAACGTCTATTTAGCCGGCAGGAGCTTTAGGAGTATTGTTGCATTCTTCCTGTACTCCCACCATGTCCTTTGCTGTTTCAATCGCAAACCTGACGAAGCAATACGGCGCCTTTACTGCCCTGCAAGACCTGACTCTGGACGTGCCCCACGGTTCTATGTTTGGATTACTGGGGCCAACGGGTGCTGGCAAAACCACCACGATTAAAATTTTGGTGGGCTTGATCGAGGCCACACGGGGCAGTGTTTGGGTCAACGGCGTGCCTGTGAGTCGTCGTGGCGAACATCGTCGCCATTTGGGTTATCTGGCTCAGGACCCCAACTTTTATCCTTGGATGACAGGGCGAGAGGTCTTGAAATACACAGCAGAGTTCTATGGTGGGGCACCTCGGTCTCGTCTTAACGACCTGCTCGACCGGGCTGGCCTTGCCAAGGTTGCTCAGCGTCCCTGTCGGACCTATTCGGCGGGAATGCGACAACGGCTAGGCATTGCCCAGGCGCTGGTTGGTCGGCCTGCCGTTGTCATTCTAGATGAACCGGGGTCTGCCCTCGACCCACTGGGACGGGCAGAGATTTTAGCGTTGTTACAGAGTTTGCGAGATGAAACCACTGTAGTCTTCTCGACGCACAGCCTGGAGGATGTGCAGCGGATTAGCGACTACGTTGCGATTTTGAACAAAGGCCAGTTGGTCAAGACAGCTCCTACGCAGGCACTGCTCAGCAGCTACAGCAACGGCAGTCTGCGTATTATCCTAGTCGGGGCGGATGACACAACGCTGGATGCCCTAAGAGCGATCCCCGGCGTCAGGGCTGCCTCTCTAGTGGAACACGCAGGCGATCGCTGGATCTACACCCTGCGTACTGCCGCCGCAGATGTGTCTGTAGTGCAACGGGCGATTACTCGGTTTGCAGGCGATCGCGGCCTAACGCTGATTACCAACGAAGCGCTGGAGATTGACCTGGAAACCGTTTTTTTACGGCTGCTTGGGGTGCATTTGGAAGAGGTTTGGTAGAAGATGGTAAAACATCAGTACAAAAGTACACCTGTGTGTGGCCTCTGCGTCTGTACCCTGCAATCCCACGCCAACACCCTCACTCCAGGCTGAAGACTACCGAAGACTACTGACGATGATTAGCTATCTCCGAGGCATTCTAGCAAACGTTCAAAAGCTGAGCAGCACACGGGTGGTGATGACGCTGGAAGTGAACCAGGTGGGTTACGACCTCCAGGTGGCACCGCGTCTGATCCAGCAATTCCCCCCAATTGGTGAAACGGTGCAGGTGTTTACCCACCTACAGGTCAAGGAAGACCAAATGGTGCTGTACGGCTTTGGCTCAATGGCAGAGCGCGACCTATTCCGGCAGTTGATCAGCGTCAGCGGCGTGGGGCCACAACTGGCGATCGCGTTCCTAGATACCCTCAGCTTGCCAGACTTGGTGCAGGCCATCGTATCGGGCAACACACGCCTGCTCGCCCGTACACCGGGAGTGGGGGCAAGAACGGCAGAGCGGGTGGCCTTGGAGCTCAAGACCAAACTGGCGGAGTGGCGATCGCAGTCTGGTCTGACCAGCCGGCCTGATGCAGGGCCTGACACCACCATCCAAGAAGAGGTCGAGATTACCTTGCTAGCCCTGGGCTATACCAGCAACGAGATCATGCAAGCGCTGCGGGCCGTGGGGCAACAGTCGGCCATCAGCAAAACTGCTGACTCAGACGTGTGGATTCGTGAGACAATCGCCTGGTTAAGTCGCTAGGAGTCGTGCAAGACTTGGCGAGCCGCTTCCAGAATGAGTTCCTGTTCTGCCTGGGCGATCGCCCGATGCGTTTGCTCGACGGCGGCTGGGCTCACAGAAATACTGGAGATGCCCCAACGGACCAGGTCGGGAATGATGTCTGGGTGCAGTGCTGGTGCTTCGCCACAGATGGCACAGGGGATGCCCGCCCGCTTGGCCGCATTGATGAGGTGATGGATGGCGCGTAGCACGGCTGGGTGGGCTTCGTCGTAGGCAGCCGACATCTGGGGGTGGTCGCGGTCGATCGCCAGCAACAGTTGGCTGAGGTCATTGGTGCCAATCGAGATGCCCTGGACTCCTGCTGCCACCAAGTCTGGCAAGAGAAACAGGATGGCAGGCACTTCCGCCATGATCCACACCTCAAACCCAGGTGTTTGGTCTAAGCCAACGTGTTGCAGACGATCGCGGCAGAAGCAAAACTCTTCTACACTCCGCACAAAGGGCAGGAGTAACCGCAGGTTGGTCAGGCCTGTTTGCTGTAGGTGGCGCAGGGCGGCGAGTTGGGCATCGAAGAGTTGGGGCTGGAGGCGATCGCGAAACACACCATGCACCCCCAGCAGAGGATTGGCCTCAACGTCAGTGACTGGCTCACCCCAGAGACGACGAAACTCGTGGGAGCGCAGATCCAAGCTGCGGTAAAACACTGGACGAGGAGCAAACTGTTCAGCAATAGGTCGGAGGCGTTGGCCGATCGCCTGGGTCAGAGCCTGCCAGTCCTGCGGGTCGCGGTAGCCATCTGCCTGCAACACATCCAGCAACCAATGTTCTGATCGCAGCAGCCCTACCCCATCTAACGGCAACTGCCGCAGGGCATCAATGCTCGCAGGTCGTCCTAAATTCACCATCAGTTGAGTTGCGGTGGTCACTCCTGGTGGTTGTAGGAGCGGCTCGACGGGGGGCGCGCGCTTGACCGACTCCTGGGAACTGACAACGCTTATGCTGGGGAGCGGTTCATCTGCCGTCGCCGTTGGGCAGGAGAGGGTATAAACAACACCGCGATCGCCGTCCAGGCACACCACCTGACCACTCCGAAGACGTTGGGTTGCATCGGCAACTCCCACCACCGCAGGGATGCCCAACTCTCGTGCCAGAATTGCCGCATGGCTGGTCATTCCGCCTTGCTCTGCAATTAACCCAGCCACCTGGGAGAGATGAACTGCCCATTGGGACGGAATGAACTGGGCAGCCACCACCACGTTTGGCGGGATCTCTTCTGTCGAAAGGGTGCCCGGTGGAACAACCCAGAGGGGAGCGAACACCCGCCCCGGTGCAGCGGCCTTCCCCCTCAAGGTCTGTTGGGACGTGGTCCGGCAATCCTGGATCGCAGCAGACCAATGACGAGTGTGGGGGATCTCTGGAGGAGGGGCAGTTGCCTGCTGTATCCAAACCTGCGTCAGGCAGAGAGATGAGGGCACATCGGCAACGCCTTCGTGAATTGTCCACTCCACCCGAAGATGATGGCCCATCTCAGTTGCCAACTGCTGTGCCCACGCAATCAACTGCTGTCGCTCAGCGTCCTGCAAAGCAAACTGCTGCTGTTGCGCCGCAGGCGTGGGGATCACAGACCAGGGATGTGATCTCGTGGGGTTTAGCCCATCTTGGACGGGGACTGGAGTTGGCTGATACAGGTATTCCTTGCTCCCCCGCGCCTGAAAGAGCACTTCTCCCGTCTTCAGGTCAATCTCTTGCACATCGGGGGTGGCCTCGCCGCGGGTCAAGGATTGAATCAGTCCCCAAACTGAGCGAATTTTCAGACGGTCTTGACTGATTTGCAAATCTCCAGAAGCGATCGCCCGCTTCAACGGTTGCACCAATACGGCAAATTGAATCTGCTGCAGTGGCGTATGGCTGCGTTGCCAGTAGAACAAACTTCTGGCGCGAAACAGTTCCCCCCAGGCTTGCCGCACACACTGGGCCAGCGATTCAGGATCGGTTCGTCCGATTTGCGGCATCAATAACCCCTGGGTGCGATCGCCCAGGGTCAGGTCAAGCCCACGTTTGAGCGCGATCGACGGTTGCCAGATCAGGACGTCTGCTTGTAATTCCCCAACTCGCTCTGCTAGCGCAGCGAGCCAGTCAGAGGCTAACGGTGTGGTGGCGATCGCCTGCTGAATCTGTTGGGCCACTGCCTGGAGTTGGCGGAAATTTTCGACATCCAGATGCAAAGAAGAGTTGGGCAAGTCGCGGAACATTGGCTCTGGCCAGTCGATCGTTCCCAAGAACCGATGCAGGGCAGTCGCAGAGATGACAAGTCCTGGAGCGACGGGATAGCCCCGCTTCATTAAAAGGCTGAGATGAAATGCTTGTTCCCCAACGATGCTGCGATGGACGGACTGGATCTGGTCTAAGCGCAGAAAATCCAAGTGGTGGAGAGGATTCAGGCTATCCACAAGCATAGATGACGGTTGACGATGGGGCTACTAAGGGGAATACCATCAACGTTTCAGCGTTGCTGGAGGGAGGCATATAGCGGCGCAAAGGATCGCTTCCGATCACCAAACAGTCATCGGTACGTTTATCAATGCCACATCAGCGTCTCATTGATTCTAAGCCCGATTTTTCCTCAGAAGTGTCCGATGGGGTGGTTTTTTTACCACACTGCCTGCTGCACTCCTATCGGGCATGGCTGATTTGGCCAATGATGTTTTGATGGCGAGACGTGCTTTGCAGGCCTCCCCATCAAAACATCATATTTGGATTAAGCAATGCCTCCTATCGTTAGGCATCCCCAAAGGGAGTTACGGGGCCTGATCCCAAATCTCTGTGGATGGTCTGAGAGCGATCGCCCACCCTCACGATAAGATGAGAGCTTAGTCCTCACTTGCGCTCCTACGGAAAAGCAACTCTCCTGCGAGCGATTTTCCCCTCAGCTATTGTCAGTCGGTTGGTTTTATGAAGCACACGATTTCCGTCCTGGTCGAAGATGAAGCGGGAGTGTTGACCCGCATTGCCGGCTTGTTTGCCCGACGTGGCTTCAATATTGAGAGTCTGGCCGTTGGTCCGGCAGAGCAGCCGGGCATCTCGCGCATCACAATGGTGGTCCCTGGCGACGATCAAGCGATTGAGCAGTTGACGAAACAACTCTATAAGCTGATCAATGTCCTCAAGGTGCAAGATATCTCCGAGGTGCCCTGTGTTGAGCGAGAACTGATGCTAATGAAGGTCAATGCCGACAGTAGCAACCGCTCCGAAATTATTGAGCTATCGCAAATTTTCCGCGCCAGAGTGGTGGATGTTGCCGAGGACTCTCTCACCCTAGAGGTGGTCGGCGATCCCGGCAAACTAGTGGCGATTGTGCAAGTGCTCAGCCGCTTTGGCATTCGTGAAATCGCCCGGACTGGCAAGATTGCCCTGACCCGCGAATCAGGTGTGAATACAGAATACTTAAAGTCCCTAGAGGCAAAGGTTTTCTAGTGTTGTTTGGGCAGGCCGGGGAATATGAGAGCAGGCCATCGACGATGTGCCTACCCTACCGGGTTGGCAATGCACTGAAAACAGGTGAGGCCTCACCTCGCACCCGGGCAAAACACCCACCCTTCCGCTTTAGGTCAATTTCAAGCATCTTGATTGAGCGGATGCGCAGTTGCATATCTATCAAGCTTGCTGTCCATGCATTCGTGAGAAACGAAGTGGGGTTTCATTCCCGTCCACGTAAATGTAGAGGAAGCCGTTTTCTCCCAAAGCCATGCGATTTGCTGCTTGGAGCGCCTGCAAATAGCGACTCTCCTGATTCATTAATGATGCGGCTGCACACATCTTTCGGGTAGAGGCGATCGCTCCGACAGTGATTGCATCCCCTTCACTCTGAATGCTGGCATGATA